>JAQUYE010000107.1 GCA_028691965.1 Paludibacter sp.
ATACAAACTTAATCTATTATAATACAATGAGTAAAGAAATGGTCATACTGGTTGATGATTCGGATAAGGAAACCGGAACAATGGAGAAAATGGCTGCTCATACCGGAGCTCACCTTCACAGGGCGATATCGGTATTTATAACGGATACCGCCGGACGGTGGCTTATTCAACAACGTACAATGGAGAAATACCACTCCAAAGGAAAGTGGTCGAACTCGAGTTGTAGTCACCCCTCCCCCGGCGAAACCACCCTGGATGCCGCACACCGCCGACTGATGGAGGAAATGGGTTTAAAGGCTGATCTGACTGATTTATTTGTGTTTCGCTACCGTGCTGAGTTGGAAAATAACCTGACCGAACACGAAATCGACCATGTATTCCTGGGCATTACCGACACCTTGCCACAACCTAATCCCGAAGAGGTAATGAATTACCGGTACATTTCGTACGAAGATCTAAGCAACGAAATTGCCGAACGACCCGATGATTTTTCAGCCTGGTTTAAACTGATAGTTGAAGATGTACAGCACCATATTTTAAGGAAAGCTCACCAATGAACGGGTTACTTAAACAGTTACGCACTCCTGCAAAAGCCACACTGCTATTGATAATATTCTACAGTGTCGGCATACTTGGCATGGCCATCACCGCAACCCGGCCCTTGTTCATCCGGCTCATTCCCTTTGCCCTGTTGTTAAGTGCCTTCCTGCTAATCGTCAATCACAAAGGGAAATTTACAAGTACGCATCTTCGGGTCTACTTCCTGATCTTCCTCACAGGCTTTCTGTTGGAAATGCTGGGAATACATACCGGATGGATTTTCGGGGATTACACCTACGGATCGGGATTAGGCTTTAAAATAGCTGAAACACCACTGATGATAGGCCTGAACTGGTTAATGCTGGTCTATGTAACTGCTTCCGTTTTTCAATCCCTGAAATGGAATGCTGTGGGTGTGATTCTGGGCGGAGCTACACTGATGGTGATCTACGATAGTATCATGGAGCAAATTGCACCGGGCATGGATATGTGGAGCTGGTCGGGGGATATTATTCCTTTAAAGAACTACATCACCTGGTGGCTGGTAGCGGCAGCAATGCATACATTGCTTGCGGTAACAGGTATCAGGATTAAAAATCCGCTTGCACCAGCTGTATTTGCCATTCAGTTTCTGTTTTTTATTATTCTTTACTTTGTAATGTAAGGTATGATTAAAGCAACTCACCATCCTCTGGTTTATGGCTTTTTTAAGGCCTACGCACGGTTTCGCATCCGGAACAGCTTTCAACAGGTGCATGTTGAAGGAAATGAAGATGCTACCGGAAGAGCTGTTTTAGTACTCTCCAACCACATAAGCTGGTGGGATGGATTTTGGGCATTATACCTCAACGAACTTAGCTTCAGCAAGAAATTTCATTTTATGATGGATGAGGATGAACTCCGAAAACGCTGGCTGTTTGCCCGCAGCGGAGGTTTCTCGATACGGCCCAACAGTCGCTCACTCTTTGATAGCTTGCACTACACAGAAGAGTTACTGAGCAATCCCGACAACCTGGTGGTAATTTATCCCCAGGGCAAACTCTATTCATCTCATACCAATCGGGTAAAGTTCAAGAAAGGGATCGGGCGACTTCGTTTCGACGAATCTGCTGTGCCGGATGTGTATTTTCTGGTACAACTAACCGACTACTTTCAATATGAGAAACCCTCTCTTTACTTCTACCTTCATAAAGCTCCGGCATCAGTACTACAAAACCGGAATTACGAAGAAGCTTACAATGAATTTTATACGAAAACAGTTGAACATCATAGCAGGTTGATCGTATGACATTAGAAACACTACTCACAGGAATTGCCTGGTTTATACTTGGCTTTACGGTTGTACAAACAACGGTGGCCTTTCTGAATTATCTGTTCAGAATTGACTTTAAGAGCTATGCTCCCAACCAGCAGAAGCTTGTATCGGTAATTATCCCGGTACGGAACGAAGAGTCGACCATCGGCTATTTACTCAACGACCTGGCAAAACAGAGTTACACGAAGCTGGAGATCATTGTAGTTAACGACGACTCGTCCGACGCTACAGCTGAACAAGTGCTGGATAAACAAAAGACAATTCCGGTAATCAGGCTGATTAATTCAGAATTGAAAGATGCAGGATGGCTTGGAAAGAACCATGCTTGTTTTCGTGGTGCCCGTGAAGCAAAAGGGAGCTACCTTCTTTTTCTGGATGCTGATGTTCGGCTGGGAAGAGATGCCATCTACTCCACGATCGGTTATCTTCAGCAGGAACACCTGTTGTTCATGTCGGTATTTCCCCGTCAACTAATTAAAAGTCGTGCGCTAAGCAGGATAGTACCACTTATGAATTACATCCTCCTTAGTTTACTGCCTTTGTTTCTGGTAAAGAATGCCCGGTTTGCATCCCTTTCGGCTGCCAACGGTCAGTTTATGCTCTTCGACCACGAGCTCTATCAGGCACTTGAACCTCACAAGAAATTCAGAAAAGAAAAGGTAGAAGATATCCATATCGCCCGCTATATAAAGAAAAATGGATATCGTACTGCTTGTCTGACCGGCGATGAAAACATCTCCTGCAGGATGTACGATACCTATCACGATGCCATGGAGGGATTCAGTAAAAACGTATATGCTTTCTTTGGAAATTCAATTGTACTGGGATGGTTGTTCTGGTTAATCACCATTACCGGCATTCTGTGGATGCTCCTTTTACCCTGGTACATCCTGCCACTCTATCTCTTCCTGGTAGTTTTAACACGCCGGTCGATCTCGAAAACCAGTATGCAGAACATACAACAGAACATCCTGATCCATTACGAGCAACTGTGGACTATGGGAAAGCTTTTGTATCGTGCACTTCATCATCACATAACAAAATCACATCAATGGAAAGGAAGATCAATTACCTGATACTAATACTCTTGTTCCCCTTGCTGATGGCTGCCGCTACACCGGCCGAACGAGTATACAATGCCTATATCAATGGTGATATGGAGCAGTGGCGACTGGTATTAAAAGAAGTACAGCAGCTTAGAAGTCCGTCACTCAAGGACAGGTTGGAACGGGTAAATTATCAATACGGATACATTGCCTGGTGCATCGGCAATTCCAGGTACGATGAAGCCAAAGAATGGATTCCCCGTATGGCAGCTGATCTGGATGTGCTTGAAAAGGCATCATACTCGCTGTCGACTGTTTATGCCTACAAAGCAGCCTATTACGGATATAGAATTGGAGTCAGCAAGTTACAGGCCCCTTTTCTGGGACCTAAAAGCAATGATTATGCAAAAAAAGCCATTAAAACAGATGCCGGTAATCCATTAGGATATCAGCAATACGGGAATATCCTGTTTTACACTCCTTTTCTGTTCGGAGGCTCTAAGGAAGATGCTGCAGGTCATTTGCTGAAAGCCATGAAATTGATGGAAGCCAAACCGGAACAGTTGCAATGGAACTGGAATTACCTAAGTCTGCTTACTGCCATCGCCGAGTTGTATTATGAGACTGACAATCAGAAGATGGCAGTATACTATCTTCAGAAAACACTTACAAAGGAGCCCGCCTATCAATGGGTAAAAAATGAGTTATTACCACTTTACCTGAAAAAAAACAATAAAAAATAATCATATGGAAAAGCATGTACTAATAGCAGGAACTGGTCTGGGCGGACTCACTACCGCCTTGCGACTGGCAAAAAGAGGATATCAGGTTGAAATGCTCGAAAAGAACGAACGTGCAGGGGGTCGATTGAATCAGGTGAAAAAGGATGGTTTCACCTTCGATACCGGTCCGAGCTTCTTCAGCATGTCGTACGAATTCAAAGAATTTGCCGATGATTGTGGCATAGAACTACCTTTCAGGTTCGTTGAATTAGATCCCTTGTATACGGTAAACTTCAGCAACAGTCCTAAAACCTATACCTTGTATAAGGATCTCGACAAACTGGCAGCTCAGTTTGCCGAAGAGGAACCCGATTTCAAGGAAAAGTTTCTGAAATACATTACCAAGTCGGGCAAGTTATACAAAGACACGGTCGATAAAGTAATTAAAAACAACTTTGACTCTAAGCTGGGTTATCTGATGACCCTGGCAACCGTGAATCCGGTCCATCTACCCGTATTACTTAAGACTTTCTGGAAACAGGTGGAACAGTATTTCGACTCCGAACAGGCACAGCAGATTGTATCGTTGATAGCCTTCTTCCTTGGACGTACTCCGTTCGATACCTCAGCAGTTTATACCCTACTGTCGCACATTGAATTTGTAAACGATGGTTACTACAATGTGAAGGGAGGAATGTACAAGATTGTTGAAGGCCTGGTAAAGGAGCTAACCGAAGCAGGAGTGAAGATTCACTACAATACTGAAGTAAAAGCTGTAAAAAACTCAAACGGAAAGGTGACGGCACTGATCGATCAGAATAATAAAGCATGGAATGCCGATGCCTATGTGATTAATGCTGATGCAGCTGTTTTCAGAGGACGTGTACTTCACCGTCAGAAATACTCGGAGCAGAACTTGCGTAAGATGCACTGGACCATGGGGTATCTCACCTTCTATATAGGCGTAAATAAGAAACTACCCCAGGTTCATCATCATAATTATTTTCTGGGAACCAACTACAAGGATTATTCGCTGAAGGTACTCAAGCAACCCGACACACTCGAGAAACCCTACTATTATGTGAATGTGGTCTCAAAACACAACCCCGATTGTGCTCCCGAAGGTTGCGAGAGCCTGTTCTTTGTATGTCCGGTGCCAAATTTACTATACAAACGGAACTGGGACGATCGGGATACTATTGTCGACAGCATCCTGGCCGACTTCTCGAAACGAATTGGCGAAGATATCACCGCATCGATTGTTTCACGAACCGTTTATACCCCACTGGAATGGGAAAAATACTTTAACCTGTACGAAGGAAGTGGACTTGGATTGTCACACCACATGAGCCAGATCGGGGGTTTCCGACCGGCTAATGTGGATGAAGACTTTACAAACTTATTTTATGTAGGTGCCTCAACGGTGCCCGGGGCCGGACTACCCATGGCAGTAATCAGTTCCAAATTAACAACTAAACGTGTAACCGACTATTTTGAATAAACCCTATTTATGAAACGTAACCTATTTATTGCGTGTATTTTAGTATTTACCTTGTCTGCGATGGCCCAAAAAGGGACTATCAAGGGGCGTATTTACAACGCTAAGACGAACGAGCCCCTTGAATTTGCGAACATCCTTATTCAGGGAACAGCTGTTGGCTCCACCTCCGACCTGGATGGAAACTATATTTTTACGGGTGTAGATCCGGGCTTTAAGCAACTGGTGGTGAGTCTGATTGGCTTCGAGACTACCCTATCGCCTGAAATTCAAGTGCAGGGAAATCAGACTGTATTTATTGACATACCGGTGAATGAAACTACCCAGGTATTGAATGAGTTTGTTGTAAAACGAAATATCAATGCCAAGCGAATTGAGAGTCCCATTTCGGTAATCTCACTCGGAGTACAGGAAATTGAGAAAAGCGCAGGTGTGAACCGCGACGTATCCAAATTAGTACAGACCCTACCCGGGGTGGGAGTCACCGACCCTAACCGAAACGACCTTATCGTACGGGGTGGCGGACCGTCGGAGAATGTCTTTTACCTCGACGGGGTCGAAATTCCGGTAATCAACCACTTTACAACCCAGGGATCATCAGGCGGAACCATCGGTATTATCAATCCTGACTTTGTGCAGGACATCAGTTTTTACACCGGTGCCTTCCCGGCCAACCGCACCAACGCCCTCAGTTCGGTGATGGAAATCAGGCAACGTGAAGGAAATAAGGACCGGTTACAGGGAAAAGTATCGGTGGGAGCATCCGATGCCGCCTTAACACTCGACGGACCGCTGGGCGAACGCTCCAACTTTATTCTTTCGGCCCGCCAGTCGTACCTGCAGTTTTTGTTCGATCTGATCGGCCTCCCCTTCCTTCCTACCTACAACGACTTCCAGTTGAAGTACAAGTTCGACTTCGACAAGAAGAATCAGTTGACCATATTAGGAATCGGAGCTATCGATGATATGGTACTGAACCTGGGAATTGAAAACCCAACCGAATCGCAAACCTATCTCCTGTCGTACCTTCCTGTTTACAAACAGTGGAACTACACAGTGGGTGCCGTATATAAGCATTTCTCCGAGAATCACTTCGACACCTGGGTGTTGAGTCGTAATATGTTACGGAATTCAAGTTTCAAGTACCTCGACAACGATGAGAGTAAAGAACGGGTACAGGATTACATGTCGGACGAAATTGAAAACAAATTCCGCTTCGAACAAAGTTATCCTTCGGGTGCAGTAAAGTTTTCGTGGGGATTGGGAGTTACCCATTCACGCTATACCAACGACACCTACCGGAAGATTTTCGTCGGCAATACAGTGAAAACTCTGGAATACGAAACCGAAATAGATTTGTTTAGCTACCAGGGATTTGCGCAGGTATCCGACGATTTTCTGGATCAACGGTTAAAGTTATCGCTCGGTGTAAACTTTGTTAGTAACACCTTCAACAAAAACATGAACAATCCGCTCAACCAGCTATCCCCCCGTTTGTCGGCTTCGTACGAATTAACCAACAACTGGATATTGAACGGGAACATTGGTCGCTATGCCTTGCGTCCTGCATATACTACGCTGGGATATCGCGATGTGGATACCAGGGAGTTAGTGAATCAAAACGAAGACCTGCGCTATACGATTTCAAATCAGGTAATCGGAGGAGTTGAATACCTGAACGAAAACAATATCCGACTTACTGTGGAAGGTTTTTACAAGCACTACAACTATTACCCTCTATCAGTGGAAGAAGGATTAAGTATTGCCAGCAAAGGCACGAATTATGGTCAGGTGGGTGACGAGGAAATCGTATCCAAAGGAAAAGGACGGGCGTATGGTGTGGAATTTCTATTGAAAATCATGCAATGGAAAGATATTAACCTGACCGCGACCTATACCCTCTTTCGCAGCGAATTTACAGATGTGAATGACACCTACATCTCCTCATCGTGGGATACCCGTCAGCTGTTAAACCTGATAGCTTCGTATAAGTTGCCGGGCGACTGGAACATTGCCGGTCGTTGGCGCTTCCTGGGTGGAGCTCCTTATACTCCTATCGATGAAAACCTGTCGACTCTGAAATCGGCTTTTGATATTACCAATCAGGCTTACCTTGACTACGGGCGTTTCAACGACCTGCGACTAAAACCCAGTCACCAGCTCGATTTACGTATCGACAAGGAATTTTATTTCAAAAAGTGGTTGCTGAACATCTACACGGATGTGCAAAATGTGTATAACTTTAAATCGGAGAATGCTCCTGCATACACTACTCAAAAGGACGAAAACGGAAATCCGGTAGTGACTACCGATCAGGCCGGAAACGAACGCTATAGTTTGAGAATGATTGAAATGCTGGGAGGAAACATTTTACCGACCCTGGGCATTATACTTAAGTTTTAAATACGAATGCATATGAAAAAGAACATAATAGTACTGACTCTACTCCTTATAGGAACAACCCTGGTGTTCGCTCAGCGTAAAAAAGACATTTACACAGTTGCCAACTACGGAGAAGGCTACGAAGGCACCACCCTTCAGTTTCATTTTGAAAAAGGCAAACGCCATAACCATCCCCTGATTGCGATATGGCTGGCCGACGAAAAAGGCAACTATATACAAACGCTGTATGTAGCTGAATCGATTGGCAAAGGAAATTTCCGAAGAGTCGATCACTCGACCGGCAAATGGCAGGCTGGTGAGATTCAGCGCCCTGCTGCCCTGCCTTTCTGGGGACATCAGCGTGGTATTAAAAATGAATTCGGCAATTACCTGCCCACACCCGAAGCACCGGTTGTAGATGCCTACACAGGCGCTACCCCTCCGGGATCATTTGATTATCAACTCACCACTGAGAAGAAACTGGAGGGTAGGTATCAGCTATTTGTGGAAATCAATCAGTCGTGGGACTGGAACGAATTCTGGTTTAACGCTAAATTTCCGGAGGATAAAGACTACAAAACATCCTGTCAGCCTGCCGTTATCTATCAGGCATGGATCGACACCCGCTCTTCCAATCGTCAGGCCGAGCTGAAGGCAATCGGAAGGAGCCATCATTCAGGCAAGGATGGCAAGCTCTATACCGACCTGGAGACCTTGTCGACTGCCCTGAACATCACAAAGAAGATGACAGTAAAATGGTGAGGGGCGGTTCCATTACCGACCCTTTTCATCCAGCCAGCTGGTGCTGCGTTTAATCAACTTAAGCACCATATATAGTACTGCTGAAGTTATAAACGACCAGAAAACCCAGTCGAAACTGAGTGCGAGTGATTGCTTAAGCATTGCAATGCGGATGAAATGAAA
>JAQUYE010000108.1 GCA_028691965.1 Paludibacter sp.
CAAATCAGAGGTAGTACTATGGTAGAAGTCGGCCTGTACATTCAGGCGATCATTAAACAATCCAAGATCTAAGCCCACATTGGCACGGGCAGTAGTTTCCCATTGCACGCGGGTATTTGCCAGGTTCGAAAGCACAAGTCCATTTGAACGATCGGCAAAACGAATCGAACTGAAGTAGGTCTGTGATTCATAATCCCGGATATCATCATTACCAGTAAGACCGTAACCAAGTCGCAGTTTCATGAAGCTCACGGGGCGAACCGAATGCATGAAATTCTCGGACGAGACTATCCAGGCACCGTTAACCGAAGGGAAGATACCGACTCCATTCACACCACCCCGGGTATTATTCCCGAAGCGGGACGAGGCATCCAGTGAAAGAGCACCCGTGAGGAAATAACGCTGATCGTAGGCATATTCAGCCTGATAGTAGTTCGACATAGATTTAGTCTCGTTGTTCAGGCCATCCACATACAAGAAATCGTAGGCCCCTGTGATGGTGGTATTGTTGTTGGAGCCCGAGTTATACTCTTCGACATAATCCGACTCCAGGTAGTTATAAATGAAGCGAAGTCCGGCAGTAGCCTTTATCCTATGCTGAAGATCAAACGACTTTTCGTAGGTCAGGTAGGTGTTGCTGAACACATTCGTATTACGCATTACCAGACTGTTAATCATATTCTCAGCAATACCTTTGTTAGGAAGGTAGCGAAGCGGAGTATACAGCTCCGGCACAAAACGACCTTCGATGGTTTTATACAAACTGTAATCAAACTGCGAGGCAATTTTAAAATCGGGATGGAACTGCCATACAGGAAGCACTCCGATATTGAAGCGGTACTTTTTCTGAAAGTTAAGTGAGTGTTCGATAAGTGCCATCGGGTTTCCGACATTAAATACGTCTGTAACAGCCGGGTTGGCGGTAATTTCTCCCTGATTGGTAAACGCATACTGGCTCAGAAAAGGTGATTTTATACTCGCCATCCAGGTTGGCGAAGAATAGGCACTCATACCATCGTCGATCAATGAACGCTCGTTACGGGTAAACCCGATATTCAGTCCGAGTGTAAGCTTATCACTTAAAAAGAAATCGGCATTAAAACGGGAATTAATTCTATTCCAATCGGTAGTCTTAACAACCCCTTTACTGTCGGCCATCCCGATAGAGAAATAATACAATGCTTTTTCGTCACCCCCATTTACATTAATCAGGTAGTTTTGCACAAAGCCCGGTTGATACACCAGCTTTTTCCAATCGGTCGTATTTTGATATACCGGATAGATCGGACTGGCAGGATCGTTGTTCAGAAAATCAAGATTACTCAACTCGCGGGGAGATATTCCGGTAGAACCCAACATATCACTTGCATAGATACGGTACTGACTACCCGACATCATAGGCAGGCTGCCGGGAGCTTCGGTTGAAGTTGCAAACATTTTCAGGTTAATACTGGTAACCTCCGACTTAGCCCTTCTGGTTGTAATCACTACTACACCGTTGGCCGCTTTACTTCCATAAATTGAAGTTCCATCGCGCAGCACCGAAATAGTTTCTATATCTTCAACAGGAAGATTGTCGAGCGGATTGGAAAAATGGCCTTCGTGAATCGAATTTACATCCTGATAATTATTCCAGATCACCCCATCAACAACATATAAAGGTTGTGCAGTTACATTCAGGGAGTTTACACCCCGAATAAACATAGCTGATCCCATGCCATTCGCTCCGGAACGAAGAACTGAGCGGGCTGCACCTCCCAGTTGACGGGTAATCAGCTCGTCAGCTACCAGAGTAGATGAAAGATCGTTCATTTCAAGACCGCTAACCGACGAAGTACCTGCACTTTGAAGTTGCAAGCCGTCGAGTCCCTCTACTGAGCGGAAATAGGACGAAAAGCCCTGACGATATAAAGAAACTTCGACAGAAGTCTGACCCTGCATTCCAATTTCACGAACGGCATAACCGATGGCAGAAACGTGCATAATATCGTTGGAAGAACTAATTGAAATCTCAAACATCCCTTTCTCGTCGGTAACTGCAGAAGCATTCTTATCAGGAATGGAAATCTGTGCAGCACTGATAGCCTCACCGGTAGCTGCATCAATTACTTTACCTTTCATTACTGCTGATTGCTGCGCTTGCAGTCCCGCAGTAACAAGTACCAGGAGTAGCGTAACTATGGATTGTTTGTTGAATATTGTGAAAACTGAATTGTTCATACTATTCTGTTTATGTTTTATAAGCTGTTTCATATCCTTTCTATCCTGGTTATTCTACGGGTTCGAGGATGATACAATCAATACGGAGATCCCTGCTGAAATTCAAACGCTCCAGGGCTGTAGAACCGGCAGCATTTTCAACGCGAAGCCCGACTCTTACCTTATCAGAGTAGAACATATTTTCATTGAGGGAAGTGCCTGACACTATATTTGACCAGGGGAATTCATAATTCTCGGCAACCAGCACTTTAGTAATTTCCTTTTTGTCGGTTATAAACTGCTTAGCCTGGGTGTGAGTCCGAACAAAACCTGTATTTCCAATCCATACTGAATCGTTTTTAGCTTCATCGGTATAATTGTAATTGATAGAGAACTTCACTTTAAAGGCCTTTGTACTGGCAGTATCGGTAATGGCAACAGGGACAAACACACAGTATATATTGTATTTAGTAGCCAGCGTATTGGGCAATGGGAAATTAATACTCATTCGGGCATTACTCTGTGTCGACTGAGCAGTTGCATTGATGTAATAATTTCCGGACACATCGAAACCTGTACCCAGTGAAGAATAGGTAGCCAGTTCAAACAGATTGGCCGACCTTCCGTAAAAGCCTGTTTCAGCTTCAATACGAATCGGCTTCAACCAGGTTTCTTCCGGTTTCTGCCCGTAAGCCGGAACGATATAACCATATCCGTTGCTCAACTGTTCGGGGTTAGCCGTCGGGATCAGTTGCTTAGCATTGGTAAACAGGGTACCGGCAGTGCTTTCGAGACTATCCTTTTCGAGAGGCTGACTCAAACGACCTCTGTAAAACAAATCACGCACCATCATCCAACGCGCATTGGTTGCCTGAGCAAGTTCACCACCATCGATTTCGAGTGTCTTGAAATAAGGAAACACTTTAGCGAGGCGATCATCCCATGCAGCGTCAGTTGGCAGTAAGGCTGTATAGGTACTGTCCTCTGTATTCAGTTCAGCAAGCAAAGTAAGCACCCTGTTCGATTCCTTAAAGACAGAATCCACAAGCACTCCTTCCACATAACTTGCATCGTAGTCCAATTCAAGGCGGGTAAGTGAGTTGATATAATTCCGCAGCGAGTCGATACCTTCAGCCACAGCAATGTATTCCCAAATATTCAGTACATAAGGAACATGTTGCTTCATTAAATGGATCATCCCGTTACGAACGGCAATGTCGGCTTGTTTCAATTCTTTTCCCTGGAGTGTAAACACATTTCCCGGCAGTCGTTTAAAGTCGAGTATTTTCCCGTTTAACATTAAAAGCGACTGATCGGTAACCCTCGAAGTAGTATGCGTAAAACGCGCAATATGATTCTTAACAATACGGTTCAGCTGAGCTGCATCATTCAGATCGAGTGCTGCCAGCGACTCATTATCGGGAGCCCATACAGTATAGGTGAAGTCTTCAGACAGGATCTTATCATATCCTGTTTTCTCGAGTGCCTGAGCAAAGGTACTCAGCTCGGGACGAGCCTTAATATATTCGTAAATAGTCAACTCACTCCGCTCGGTAACTTCATCCGAGTAATGCTCATCCCACAGCTCATTGTCGCAGGCAACCAGCATAAAAACGGAAGCCATCAGAAGGAAAAGTGACTTTAAAGACAATATAGATTTCATATTCATAATGCTTCGTATTAATAGATGTCCTCAAATTCAATTGCACTGGTTGGAACGAACTCCATGTAATCGAACATAAATTCTCCTCCACTTAAGCCCACCACTTTCAGCTCGTGCGTACCGGCTTCCCTGAAATGATAGGTTCCCATAATCTTACGCAGGTTAGCGCTACTGTAACGGGAATTCTCGCCGCTTGTCCAGCCTGTCTCCGCCACCTTAAAGGAAGCAGGACCCTTCATGTATCCGCGGTTTCGCATCATTTTATCATTCTCATAACCAGCCTGGTCGGTCGATATAGAACCCGGTGATTCGTAACCGATCGATACATCCGTAGCCAGCAGGTTTAAGTTAAGCGGTACCCCTGCAGGGATATTATCAAAATACAACTGAGCTACCCCCCGTCGACCATTCGTAGTATAACCGAAACGAACTTCATAAGTTCCGGCAGGTATAGGAGGAGTTGTAATGGTAAAGCTATATAATTTTCCTCCGGAAGCACTCAGGAAGATTTCATCGGCCATGTAATTCTGGAAACGGGCATAACCGGCCAGGTAACCTACCACGGTCTGCTCCGATGCTTCGATGCGTGAAATAAAACCACGTGGAACCTGGTAATGTACACTTTGCTCCCGGTAGAGTGTTGAATTGGAATTTTCGTTCCAGCGACTACCACGCATGTTATTGTTGGTAAGCTCGGGGAAGAAACTGGCAGCATCAAAGCGCAGTCGTTTACTGGAGATGTAGGCATCTACCTCAACACTATAAATAAGGGGTTTGTTAATTTCATGGAAAACCCCGTTGGCCGATTCAAAATCGAAGTTTACAGGATGAAGTTCAACCACCTTGTCGGGATTTATCGGATTAAACAAATTGGATTTCCCTGATGTACGTTCCTTTTTGACTTCGAGAAGCGTATTAGGCAACATCGTTTCAATGTACTCATACATATCAGCAGTCTTCACCATATGATCAGTATCGTAGGCATCAATAAATTTTGACTTGCTTAGTTCCTTATTGATAAGATGATACGACACGTACCGGTTCAGACTATTACGACGGTCGGTATAATCAGTAATCCCTGCATCCTGAGGATACATCGGATCATATACCGATTTAGCATAGGCGATCAGGTCATCCATTGTATTGATACCACGAGCTGCAAAGGTTTCGTTACTTTCCATCAGTACTGTATAACCATATTTCCGGAAAGGAGGCACATCCTGATAAAACCAGTCGTTATCTTCTTTTCTTTTAGTAATAAGATCCTGATAATCGAGTGCATTGTAGGAATCATCCACATCCTTCAGCAAGGAGTCGGCCATGGTTGTCTGTATCAATGCTGTATAAAACAATGAATACTCGGGTTTGGCAGCAATCGCTTCCACAATCCCTTCACGGGCAGGATCCAGCACTTTATCAATCGAATGGATAACCCCGTTGTGTAAAAGGATATCTTTTTTGAGAATCAAAGAAGTCCGGTTTACAAAGGTTTCAGTGTTATCACTAAACGAAATGGTAAAATAACGGTTACTCATCGACATGGGTGCCAATCGACCGTTGATAAAGTTAATGTATAACACAGCCGTACCATCAATCAGGTGATCATAGGCTATCACTTTCAGCGAATCGAGTGTAAAGTCGTTCAGCGAACTTTTACCTTTCTGAGTATAGTATTCTTTCATGGCAGTGTTGGTAGGTGCAAACACCGTATACTGTCCGTAAGAATTAAGTAATCCCATTACCTTTGTTGTATCCAGCAATCGGGCAAATTCGGAGAACTCTTCGTTTTCAACATCGCTTAGATACTGACCGGCCATTTGTCCGGTAAAGGTATACAAGTTATCTCCCACATCATCGGGGTCGCAGGAAGTCAGAAGCATCACTGCAGCGCTCAGCATCACCATCAGCTGTAGCGTAAACCTGCTCTTTGTAACTAAAATACGTATTTTCATTGTATGATCTACTTTACTTTTTTATTCACACTCAATTAACGTTCTGAACTACTTGTTTCATCCTCGTAGAATGGATTCTGCTTCAACTTTCTGTTGGCTTCAATTTCGCGTTGCGAGATTGGCATATACATGGCATCCATGGTACGTGCACCAAGATTCATGGTTGATGCAGGATTCTTATAGCCTACAAACTGATTCATGGTCGAAGTCGAGCCTTCGCGACGTGCAAAGCGCACTAAGTCGTACCAGCGTTTTCCTTCAAACAAAAGCTCACGCTGACGTTCACGCAATACCAGCTTTTCCACATCGTCGATAGTAGGATAGTTAACCAGCATCAGTGAATCCTGACCTTCATTGGATCGCAGGTAAGGAATATTTACCAGTCGAACTGCCTGGTTCTGCAAACTAACCGAGTTATCGTTGGCACGGGCTAATTGTACAAGTGCTTCGGCTTTCATAAGAATAATATCCGACAACCGGTAAATGATCCAGTTAGCTGAATTGTAGCGAAAGCGGTATTCACTTAAACCGGGGATATTTGAATCAGAGCGTGTCATCCCTGAATATTTAAATATACGGTATTTACCTCCCGAAGAAGTGAAGAAGTCGTTAAAACGAATGTCCTTTTCGCTTTCTATAACATTTTGAGAAATTCGATACATGAAAGGACTATACATTCCCAGGCTGTTGTTGTATTCATCATAAGCAAGGGTAGCCGGAAAACTAAACTCACCAATTTCCAGACTGGAAGTTCCGTATAAGGACCTGACCGCATTGTTTACCTGCACATTGTCGTCAAACTGAAGCTCAAATATACTTTCGGCAGAGTTTCCAAGGTAAAATACCTGCGTTAACATCGATTGACCGGGAATCAGTCGCAGCGACGGTGTTGAGATAATCTCGTCACATACGGCAACGCACTGACTATAATCACCTCTCCAGAGATATACATCGGCCAGGATAGCATTCACGGCATTCAGGGTAATACGCCCTTTGTTGTAGGCACGGTTACTGCCGAAATCGAAACGCGCATATTTTTTAGCCTCTAATAAATCGTCAACTATCTGATCAAGAATCTCAGCCTCGGTGGCTTTAGGCAGGTTGTACTGAGTCGAATCACCATCGGTAACTGCCGAGAGCATTAAGGGAACTTCCTTAAAGGTGCGTGTCAGGTAGAAATAGGTAAGTGCACGCAACGAGAGCACTTCGGCTCGCAAGCGGTTAAGATCGGAGCTTGAAAAATTGATATCACGATTTACCACTTCAGGTGCATAGTACAGCAGGTTGTTACAGTAATTGATTACCGAATAGAAGGAACCCCAGGCTGCATAGGCATTATTGGCGGTTATATCCCCCTCGATAATACGTTGCATATCGTAACGGTCGCGGTGAAATGGAATTCCGTTATCGATATTGTCGGAACGAAGTTCGCCCCAAACCATCATACGGTAAACAACTCCATCTTCCGTCAATCCCCGGTAACAGGCTGCCAGAACTGACTCAACATCAGCTTCCGACTGCCAGTATTCATCCAGAATAATCTCACTTTCCGGTTTCAGGTCGAGCCATTCTTCGCAGGAAGTCAGCATGCCGGAAAGTACTACTATGCTCATCAGAGCAATTCCATATTGAATATATTTCTTCATTGTGTTCATATCTTATTGCTGCGTTTAAAAACCAATAGATGCTCCAAATGTCATGTCTTTCGAACGTGGTGTACGTGAATCGTCACGACTCAGTCCTAAACCACCATACCCAACCTCAGGATCTACCCCGGTATATTTCGACCAAACTGCCACATTATTAAAAGTAAGATAGAAGTTCAACCGGCTTAGGTTAAGCTTTTTAAGCGTATTTTGCGGCAAGGAATAATTAAAGGTGAGGTACTTGAACCGAAGGAACGATCCATCTTCCACAAAGCGGTCGCTACCCAGCCAGTTATAACCTGCCAGGTGGAGCGCACGAGGAATCCCGGTATCATCACCCTCTTTACGCCAACGCCAGTTAACAGCATTACTCTGGTTGTTGTCGTAATACATATTCTCAGTATTCATTCGGGCAGCATTAATGATCTTATTTCCGACACGGAAGTTAAAGAAGGCATTCATGCTAAAGTTCTTATAGCGGAAAGTCGGTCCAAAACCACCATTCAGCTTCGGGTTAGCATTACCAAGGTAAACAATATCCAGCTCGTCGATACTACCATCGTGGTTAATGTCTTCGTACATGGCATCTCCACCACGGAAGCGATAGCGATTAGCCCCGCCTTTTTGATAATAGTTAAACCAAATCGGACGGGCAGTTCCATTCTTATCTACAATCACATTACCACTGGCATCACGT
>JAQUYE010000109.1 GCA_028691965.1 Paludibacter sp.
TTTGATACAACAACTCCCGGAAACAGAGTTCAGGAGATGTATTACCAGTTCCTTTCACGGGTGAAAACCACGAATTGCCGGCATGTTGTGGTGATTGCCGGCAACCATGATTCTCCAACACTTCTGAACGCACCCGCCAACTTATTGAAATCCCTGAATATCCATGTGGTAGGAGAGGCCTCTGACGACGACTCCTCTGAATTGATTACACTTTGTAATCAGGAGGGGCAACCGGAAGCCATCGTATGTGCAGTCCCTTTTTTAAGAGACAGGGATGTACGGGTGGTGGGTGAAGATGAAACAAGTACAGATAAAACCCGGAATCTGATTGAGGGAATTGCAGCGCATTATCAAAAGATAGCGGCCGAAGCTGAACAGCTAAGTTCTCAGTCGGGAGCAATTCCGGTAATCGCAATGGGGCATTTATTTACAGTGGGTGGAAGCACGATTGAAGGAGATGGTACCCGCGATTTGTATGTGGGAACTGCAGTACAGGTAGGGAAAGATATCTTTCCGGCTACTTTTGATTATGTTGCCCTGGGTCATTTGCATTCGGCGCAACTGGTTTCGGGCGATGAATATAAACGCTATTCGGGCTCTCCGCTGCCGATGGGCTTCAATGAAGCAAATCAGGTGAAGAAGGTGTTAGTTGTGGAGTTCAACGGGAAGCAGGCAACCGTTACGGAACACAGGGTACCTGTTTTCAAAACCTTACTGCGTATTAGTGGGAGTGTGGAGCAGATCGTCGAAAAGCTGAGAACGGCAAAAGAGACCTTAACCGAAGCTTACCTCGAACTGGAATGTACCAGTCCCGAGCTGGCAAGCGAACTCACCGGGCGGGTTGATGACGAGACCGAAGGTGTTGATTTCAAAGTGCTGCGGCTAAAGAATAAGATGCTTGAAGATCAGGTTATCACGCGAATGCATGCAACTGAGGAACTGGCTGACCTGGATCCCCGCGAAGTTTTTGAGCGCTGTTTGCAGCAAAACGCAATAGAAGAGGATAGGAGAAAGGAGCTGAGGGATTGCTACCGCGAACTGCTTGCTGAATATGAAACTTACGATAAGAATGCCTGAATATGAAAATAGTATCGCTACGCTTTAAAAACCTGAACTCCCTGTACGGGGAGTGGAAGATTGATTTCACCCATCCTCAGTTTAGTGCGGATGGTATATTCACCATTTCCGGTCCCACGGGTGCCGGTAAATCCACCATACTGGATGCCATTTGTCTGGCGCTTTACGGTCGTACCCCCCGACTGGATAAAATCACTGTCTCCACCAATGAAATCATGTCGCGCAAAACCAAAGAGTGTTTTGCCGAAGTTGTTTTTGAGTCGGGCAAAGGACTGTTTCGCTGCTTTTGGGGTCAGACCAAAGCGAGTAAGTCGCTCCGACTACAACCGGCTACTTTCGAAATTTCGGATGCGCTTACCGGAACGGTTATAGCTTCCCGACTGAAAGAAACAGCGGAAGCGATCATCGAACGTACCGGAATGGATTTCAATCGCTTTACACAGTCGATGTTGCTGGCCCAGGGAGGCTTTGCTAAGTTTCTGCAGGCTTCTGCTGCCGAACGTTCGCCCATCCTGGAAGAAATTACGGGTACTGAAATCTACCGCGAACTGTCGAAGATGGCCTTCGAGCGCTATAAAACAGAGAAGCAGTCGCTGGAGTTGATCGCTTCTGAGGTAAATGCAATCTGTCTTCTGAGCGACGAGGAACTGAGTGAGCTGGATAAAGAAGTTAGCCTGCTCAACCAGCAGACTGAAGAATTAAGTGGTAAACGGGCAGAGCTTAACGGGAAACTGGGCTGGCTGAATTCCATTCGCCAGTTAGATCAGGATATTCAACAGCTCTCGCAGCTGGAAACCGTCCATCAAATCGAAGTGGAACGATTTGCACCGGAGCGGTTGGTGTTACAACGGGCCTTGCAGGCAAGTGATCTTGAAGTAAAGTACGACCGTTTATGCGCTATGCGTACGCTTCAGCAAAAGGAGATAGCCGAAACAGAACGACACGAAGTCCGCCGGCAGGAACTGATAAACGCATTAAGCAGGGCAAAAGAACAAGCCGCTGCTGTCTCCTCCGCGTATTCGGCCCGTAAAGAGAATGCTGCGAACGAGCGGGCAATTATTAAGAGGGTAAGAGAAATGGATCTTACAGCAGGCCTGGTTACCCAAAGCTGTCAGGAAGCAGAAAAGAAGGAGAATTGGTATACAACACTTCTGACGGAATGCGGGATGGAACTTCAACGCCTTGAGATCTCCATCAGCAAAGAGAATCACAACAAGATGCTTGCAGATGAGTACCTGAAAAGTCATCCTGCCGATGAACAACTTGCCAGTCAGATTGGAGTCATCCGTATGTCGTTGCTGGATAGTGCATCCAAACAACAATTTTATCACCAGCAGGCAGGTCGGTTATTTACCCTAAGTTCTGCACTTCAGCAATTGGAACAGAAGTTAGCTTCCCTGACACAGGAACATAAAATGGCTGAGGCTGATTTGCAGAAAGCCGGCGAAGAAGTGGATAGTGTACAAATTCAACTGGATACACTGCTTGCCGACCGGCCATTGGCTGAATACAGGAAAGAATATGAATACCTGCGTCAGCAGCTGCTACTGTTGCACAAGATTCAAACACTCGAAGAGCATCGGGCTCAGTTAAAGGAAGGAGAGGAATGTCCCTTGTGTGGATCCCTACATCATCCATTTACCGAAGGCCTAATCCCGCAAACGGGTGAAGTGGAAACACGTGTGACGAAGATGGGTGAGTTGATAGCTGCGGTCGAAAAGCTAATGGAGCATCAGGCAGTACTTCAGGTTATAAAAGGGCAAAAGGAACGTAGGCTGAATGAACTCGGCTGGCAACTTACTGAGCAGGGGAATAAGCAAACAGAAACAAGCACGCTGGTAGATAGAGCGAAGCTGGATGAACAGGAAGCGTCGGATCAACTGAAGAAGATCCGGAGCGACCTTTACAATCTGTTGCAGCCCTACGGTATTGCTGATCCGGAGGATATCGACGAGCTGATTAACCACCTCGAATCCCGCATTCATGAATGGCAAAAGAATCAGGAAGTGATCACCGAAACCACCAACACCCTGCACCAACTTACAGGAGCTGTTGCCGGTCAGCTCTCACTGCAACAAACTTATACTACCGACCTTCAACATGCGCATAACACCCTGGAGGATATCAGAAAAACCTTAGGGGTAGTAAAGGAGGAGCGACTGAAGGTCTTTGGAGATAAAAATCCAGATGAGGAAGAACGCAAACTGGATGTTGATCTGGAAAATCTTCGACTTCAGGAAATAGAACGTGCTAAACAGCTGCATGAGTTAACGCAGGATGTGCGGAATGTTGAAGTCCGTAAGGAAGAGCTTATGGGGTTGGTTGAAGAGCGCAAACCGATGCTGGAGGAAAACGAAACGAAGTTTACCTCCGAGCTTGCACGCCTGGGGTTTGAAGATGAAGCAGGGTTTCAACATGCCTTGCTCCCGAAAGAAACCCGGGATGCCCTTGTGGAAAAGAAACAGGAACTGGATGCTACAACCGAAAAGTTGAAGGCCCTCATCCTTGCAAAGAAAGAGAATCTTCAAACAGAGCTAGCCAAAGAGCTGACCGGTCTGCCGGAGGACGCACTACAAGCGGAGCTTACCCTGCTGGAAGAATCCTTATCTGCAGCTTCACAACGCATGGGAGCAATACTACAGAAAAAGCAGGAAAACAGTGCTGCTATCCTGCGCTTTGGTAAGCAACAGGAACGACTAGAAAAGCAGAAAAGCCAGGCCAGGCGATGGGAAGCGCTTAATGTGCTGATAGGTCAGGCCGACGGTGATAAGTTCAGTCGGTTTGCACAGGGGATTACCTTTGAAACTATGGTTTCGCATGCTAACCGGCAGTTGATGCGGCTTACCGACCGTTACTTGCTGGAGCGGGATACTACCGAGCCCCTGGAGCTAAACGTTATTGACAATTACCAGGCCGGTGAGCGGCGGTCGACCAAGAACCTGAGCGGTGGTGAGTCGTTTTATGTAAGCTTAGCCCTTGCATTGGGCTTGTCGGGCATGTCGGGTAAACAGGTGCGCATCGACACACTGTTTCTGGATGAAGGTTTTGGAACACTCGATGAAGAGTCGCTCGAAGCAGCCATGGACGCACTTACCAGTCTGCGTCATGAGGGGAAACTAATCGGAGTTATCTCGCACGTGGGCTCGTTGAAAGAACGTATTAATGCCCGCATAGAAGTAAGCAGAGAAACCGGAGGGAAAAGCAGTATTGCCGGACCGGGCTGCAGTCGGGTATCATAACTGGTTCATAATGTCGTAGAGCTTCTGAATGTAAGCTTGTGCGCGTTTTTCGTTGAAGTTTTCGTTGCGTGAATTGGTAGTAACCGTTTTGCTTTCGTTGTCGTATACATACTCGTTTTCCGGACTTACCATTCCAAAGCCATCGGTGAAGGTGAAGAACCCGAAATGGGGTGCATCCGGATTCAGGATGTTTTTACTGAAAACAAATCCCGAATGATCAATTCCCAGTTGATAAAGCAGGGTAGCTGCAATATCAGTCTGTGAGGCATACTGATCGATCCTGCCTTTCAACTTCAGTGCACCTCCGGCAATAATCATGGGTATCTTATAGCGCTCTACCGAACGATTATCGAGGTCGTAGGGAAAACGCATGGCATGATCAGGTACCAGTACCAGAATGGTATTATCCCATGCCGGTAAGCGGCGAAGACGTTCGACAAAGTCGCCCAGACAACTGTCGGTATAGGCCACAGAATTCAGATAGGGGTCGTCGAGTTTGCCACGGTAGGGTACGTCAAAGGGGTGGTGACTGCTTTGTGTCTGTATTACTTTTAAGAAGGGTGTATCGGTCTGATTTGCAATGTCGTGGTAGAGCCGGTCGAAAACATATTCGTCGGGTACTCCCCATTTCGTTGTATTGTATTCGGCTGGGAAGCTTACATCTTCCGTAATCCGTTCAAAACCACAGTTTCGTAAATACGATCGCATACTTGTGAAATCGGCATCTCCTCCGTAGAGATAGTGGATGTCATAGCCCTGTTTCTTCATTTCCATGGGGAAATTGGGGAGCTGTTGCAGTTTACGGGGGTACTTCATGAGAGAGGTGACGGGTTGAGCAGGGAATGCACTCATGAGCGAAACCAGGGCCCTGTCGGTCCGGAAACTGTTAGCGTACAGATTGGTAAACAGGAGCGACTCGCGTGCCAGACTGTCGAGGTTGACCGCTACATCGGGAATTCCCCCCAGCTCGGTAAGGTTGAGCGACATAAAACTTTCGAGGATGACGAAGATTACATTCGGTCGTTCGATAGTAAAGAGGCGGGGAATGGAGTCGGACGCAGGTGCAGCGGTTAACTCTCCAAACAGTTGCGTAGCTTCCGCATCGGGCAGAAAACGGTATTGCTTGTCGAATTGCTGCAGGGTGCTTAAGGATTCGAACAGACTGAAGGCCGGGTTGATGGCAGCATGGTTTAGTACTATTTCGTTGCTGAAGTACACCTTGCCAACATTCATGGTCGATTCTTTAACACCCCCGCGGATGGCCAGAAACAAGAGGCCTGTCTGCAGCAACACTACTATGCTAATCAGACTTCTTTTTGCAAGGGTAGGGAGTAGGGGTTGGGTGTAGGGCTGATGGAAAGGCCGGTAGCCAAAGATGCTGTTAGTGAGTTTGTAGATGCCAAGGGCAATCAGTCCCGCGCTGATGAAACCTGCTATGTTGGTTACTACACTGGTGCTGGCAAGGGCTTCTCTGGGTGAGAGAATATAAAACAAGGGGGAGGAGTCGAGCCGAAATCCCCAGTATTCGTAGAGTATAAGGTCGATGGTCAGTATGGAGGCTACCAGCGCCGAAACAACACCGAAATATAGTTTTGCGCTGTAACGGATTCCGTTAAACGGGAACCAGCAGGAGAGAAGCAGCAACAGGGCCGGGATGGCTGTCAGGTATCCGGCTATGGAAGCATCGTGTTTTAAGCCATGCAGGAGCACGTTCAGGTGTTCTAGGCTGCTAAAGGGAGCATAGAGCTCATGGTAATACAGCATGAATACAAGTTTGCTGACGACAAACAGCACTACGAGGCTTAAAAAAAGAAGTGGAAGCAGGAAGAGCTTTTTGTACATGGCAAGCTGGTTTTTTTTAGGTGATGCAAAATTAACACAAAAAGCTGAAAGTAAAAGCGTGGTGAACAGACAAACGAATGGCCCCTGATTTTTCAGGGGCCATTCGTTTGATTTTGATTTTAACTGCAAACAAATTCTTTCGGTTTAAGAAATGAAGATCAGATCTTACTTATCTGGTGTATATAGTTTAATTAATCTGAAACTCCTCTTTTGGTGCAGTAAAAGTAATCCTTTTATAACATGCAATTTAATGGAATGAATATTCGGTAAGTTTGATTGTCTGTTCGGTAAGTTTTACTCAAATATTATCAAAAAAGGCCATCAATTCGTCGCGTTTACGTTTCGAAACGGGCACATTACTGCCATCGGCCATTCGTAAATACCCTCCATCATTTTTCTCGAAGCTCAGCATGTGGTTAATGTTGATAAGGTGCGACTGATGGGTGCGAAGAAACATAAAATCGCTGAGTAGTTCTTCGTAGTCCTTGAGCGTTCGGGATACAACTATCTGCTGATTGTTAGTAAGATAAAAGGTGGTGTAGTTGTGATCGGCTTCACACCGGATGATATCAGCTACTTTAATTACATAGATGCTTTTGCTGTCTTTTAGTACTATTTTTTTGTCTTCGGGTTTACTGTTCAGGTTATCAAAGAAATTTTTAAGTTGCTGATTCAGGGTTTTGCCTTCCATCATTCCGATGGCTTTATCGATGGCACTCAGCAGTTCGTCGATATTCACCGGTTTCATTATATAATCCACGGCCGAAAAGCGGAATGCCTTTACCGCGTATTTTTCGTAGGCGGTAATAAAAATGACAGCAAACTTAATTTCATCCAGCTGGCGCAACAGATCGAATCCTGTCCCATCGGTAAGGTTTACGTCGAGCAGAACCAGCTCGGGATTGTGGTGGCGAATTGCTTCCAGACCTGTCTTTACTCCATCGGCTGTTCCGCATACTTCCGTTTTCTCGCTGTAGTTTTCAAGGATACCGCTAATCAGATCCCGGATCGGAGCTTCATCATCAATAATAAGTGTTCGTATCTTATTCATGCTTCTTTGTGTTCTTTTTTGAAAGGTATGGTGATGCTCACCAGGGTGCCTTGCGGACTCAGGTCAACTATTTCGAGCGATGCCTGCATGTTATAGCGTTTTTGAAGTATGCTGATGCGCTGGCGCGTAATCTCGATACCGTACGAACGGTGCTGGGCTTCTTTTTCTTTTTTTAATCCCTGACTGTAACCAATTCCGTTGTCTTCAATTTCACATACGATATGGGCTGAAGGAGTGGATTTGTAACGAATAATAATGTTGCCGGGATACTCTATGCCTGCGAATCCGTGTTCAATAGCATTTTCGATAAAGGGTTGCGCAAGCATGGGCGGAATGTAAAACTCCAGTTCTTCAAGCTCCGGATCGATTTCGAAACGATAGTCGAACTGTCCAGAGAAGCGTTGTTGCTGCAGTTCGAGGTAATAGCGCAGGGTTTGAATTTCTTTTTCAAATGCGATGAATTCATGACTCGAATTGTCCAGTATTAATCTCATCAGTGAAGCCATGGACGAAATCAGGTTAACCGATTCTTTCGTAGTTTTTTTCATCACACTGCTTTGTATTACCGTCAGGGAGTTGTACACGAAATGAGGATTCATCTGACTGCGCAATAGCTTTTGTTCCATCTCAACCGTCAGGATCCGGTCGGCAGTTCGTCGGTGCTGCATGTATAAGATAACCGTGAGTACCGCCAGTACACTGAGCACCAGGGTAAGCAGG
>JAQUYE010000110.1 GCA_028691965.1 Paludibacter sp.
TACCGGAGGAGTCGAATCGTAAAATTGTGGATCATATCTCGGATATCAACCTTACCTACAGTGATATTGCGCGGGAGTATCTGTTGTCGGAGGGACTGCGCCCCGACCGTATCATTAAGACCGGTAGTCCGATGTACGAAGTGCTGACCAACTACCGTCCTAAGATTGAAGCTTCGACTATACTGGATACACTTCACCTTAAAAAGGGAGCTTATTTTGTTGTATCGGCCCATCGCGAAGAAAATATTTCATCCGAACGCAACTTTACGAACCTGATTACCATCTTGAATCGGGTTGCAGAGCAGTATCAACTGCCGGTTATTGTTTCGACCCACCCCCGTACCCGCAAGATGATGGAAAAGAAAGGACTGATTGAATCAGATGGAACAACTATTAACAAGGCCCTGAGTCCCCTGATAAAACTCATGAAACCAATGGGATTAAGTGATTATATTGCCCTTCAGCTACATTCGAAGGCAGTATTGTCGGACAGCGGCACCATCAGCGAAGAATCCTCGGTGTTGAATTTCCGGGCACTGAACATCCGCGAAGCACACGAACGTCCCGAAGCAATGGAAGAAGCATCGGTAATGATGGTGGGCCTTAACCCCGAGCGGGTACTGCAGGGATTGTTGCAGTTAGAGCAACAAACAACCGGCGGGGAGCGAAACTTCCGCCCTGTTGCCGATTATAGCATGCCTAATGTAAGTGATAAGGTGGTGCGGATTATACTTTCTTATACCGATTACGTAAAAAGGGTAGTCTGGAATGAGTAAAATTCTGGTACATACCATTGTTTTTAGTCCTGATGGCGTTTCAACTGCTTATATATATAATGATATAGCATTACGACTTCAACAGGGAGGTCATGAAGTGATCGTGTTGACTACGACTCCACATTTTAATGTGCTCCCCGGCAACTTAAAACAACAACCCCTTAAACGAATTTTTGGTGGGTTGTGGTATGAAAGTAACTATCAGGGCATACATGTTATTCATGTGCCACAGAAAAAGTTCAAAAGCACCCTGCTCCGGTTGGTCGGCTTTCTTTACTGGCATTTGCTCTCATTTATTATAGCGTTATTCATTCGAAAGATTGATGTTATACTATCCCCGTCGCCCCCTTTAACTCTTGGGATGGTGAACCTGGCTATCGGTAAGTTAAAGGGGGCAAAAGTTGTTTATAATGTTCAGGAAATTTATCCGGATTTGTTAATTGCCGACGGCGGACTCCGTTCCCCGTTGATTATCAATCTGCTGAAACGAATGGAGCGTTTTGTGTATAACCATTCCGATGCAGTAACCACGATTGATGAAGTATTTCATGCTACCATAGCAACGCGGTTTGAAGATCCTTCCCGACTGGAGATAATACCCAACTTTGTAGATCTCGATCTCTACACAGAGTCTGCCCCGGAATCGGCTGCACAGTTAGACCCTCTGCTCTTTCCTCCAACAGAGGAGTTAAAGCTAATGTATGCAGGGAATATCGGTAATGCACAGGATTGGAAAACCTTTACCTTACTTGCTGAGCAGTTGCTTTTACATCCTATCCGTTTCTATGTAATTGGAGAAGGAGTGGATAAAGAGTGGCTTCAGCAGATCATTAAAGAGAAAAAACTTACCAATGTTACGGTGATTCCCTACCAGGAACGGGAGCTGATGCCGACTATAATCGCCTATGCCGATTTGCACTTTATATTTATGGCACCCGAAGTGGAGGGCCATGGTTTCCCTTCAAAAGTGTATACCCTGATGGCCTGTGCTAAACCGATGTTGGTTTGTTCAGGTAAAGGCACACCTATTGTCCATTTTTTGGAAGAAAAAGACTGTTCCTGGATAGT
Source organism: Paludibacter sp. (assembly GCA_028691965.1). Classification (GTDB taxonomy): domain Bacteria; phylum Bacteroidota; class Bacteroidia; order Bacteroidales; family Paludibacteraceae; genus Paludibacter. The sequence continues at coordinate 1,845 of JAQUYE010000110.1, forward strand.
TGCTGAAAAAAATATTGAAAAAAAGATAAACCAACTGACGAAAATACTGTTAACTATAGACAGAGAAGAACTGAAAGTAAAAGGCCGAAACGGACGAGAGCAGGTTATACAACACTACTCAAAAGAGATAGTTACAGAAAAATACCTGCAACTGGTTGAACGGCTTGTCAGTTAGGAGGTGAAGTGGGATTTTCCCCTGGTGAAATGATAAATAATGAATATAAAATGAATTTAACTGATACCCGTGAAACACTTCTCATAACCGGAATAAATGGTTTTATCGGTACCAATTTAGTCGAATACTTTTCATCCCGCTATACTATATATGGTGTGGACATTCATCAGCATCCAAAAAAAGGAGTGGAACGGACAGTCAGTTGGGACCAACTGGATCTGCTTCCACCTGTAGATGCTGTTATACACCTGGCAGGAATTGCCCATGATACAAGTAATAAAGAAAAGGGCGATCTGTATTTTAAAGTGAATGTGGGATTGACCGGGAAAATCTATGATTGGTTCAGAGCCAGTGGTGCTTCCCGCTTTTTCTTCTTTAGTTCAATTAAAGCTGCTGCCGAAAAACCGGGTGAGATGACACTGGATGAATCGGTTGAGCCTTCTCCTGCCGGACCCTATGGGGAAAGTAAACGCAAAGCAGAAGAATATATTTTATCGCAGCAACCGGCAACTAACCGAATTGGTTTAACACAGAATGTATATATTTTACGTCCTGCAATGATTCATGGTCCCGGTAACAAAGGTAATCTCACCAGTCTGTACCGCTATGTTAAGTCGGGCATGCCCTGGCCGTTGGGAGCATTTACCAATCAGCGTTCATTTTGCTCTATCGACAATTTGCTCTTTGTTTTAGAAAAGATGCTTTCAGAAACGATACCTTCAGGTATTTATCACCTGGCAGATGATGAATGTCTTTCGACTACTCAGTTGGTCAGCTCTATAGCTGGTGGTGTGGGCCGGGAATTGAAATCACTGGCTGTTCCGGTGGCTCTTGTCAAGCTCTTAGCCGCTGGTGGGTCGTTGTTGCATTTGCCATTTAACAAGGAGCGATTGAGAAAATTAACTGAGAACTTCATCGTATCCAATGCGAAACTAAAATCCGCTTTAGCTATACCTACACTTCCGGTCACTGCTAAAGAAGGAATATTAAAAACCATTAGAAGCTTTAATAGATGATATATAGTATACTTTTTGTCCTGTTAGTATTAATTGAGTTAGTTTACTTCAAACTCGCAACTTACTTTAAAATAAAAGATAAGCCCAACGAACGAAGTTCGCACAGTGGTACTCCGCTGTTGGGAGGTGGAGTTATTTTTATTGTAGCAGTGATTCTTTATGCTGCAGTGTTCAGTTTCGGATATCCCTGGATGCTCATCGGTGCACTATTGCTGGCGGTGGTGAGTTTTACCGACGACATAAAGCCGCTGTCTCCACGATTCAGACTGATAATACAGGTGGTATCACTTATGGTGTTATTTATTGACCTGGATTTATACACCTTGCCGTTGATTACTATCGGATTGATTTTGTTTATTACGACAGGAGTGTTGAATGCCTATAACTTTATGGACGGAATTAATGGGATGATGGGGATTTCAAGCATGGTGGTAATTGCAGCAATGATTTACATCAATTCCAGTCTTGTGCCTTTTGTGGATGCGAACTTTTTGTATGTATTGCTAATGGCCCTGGTCATATTTAACTTTTTTAATTTCAGGAAACAGGCATTTTGTTTTGCCGGCGATGTCGGAGCGTTTACAATGGGATTTGTGATGGTGTTTTTGATAAGTAAGCTAATCATCGCCTCCGGAAGCTTTACCTGGATAGCGCTGTTGGCTGTTTTTGGAGTGGATACGATACTCACTATTGCACACCGCATTATGTTGAAAGAAAATATTTCGCATCCGCACCGCAAACATTTATTTCAGTTGCTGGCCAACGAAGTTAATATTCCACATACGATTGTTTCGTTAAGCTATGCAATGATACAGCTGGTAGTCATTGTCGGGTTAATCGCAATGCCCGGCTCCTACCTGTTTGCTATAAGCTCCATCCTCGTTTTATCAATTGCTTATGTGTTGATAAAACAGAAATACTACTATTTACATACCTGTAACAAATCACTTGATTAATCGACCTAATGATACTTCTGGATAACCAACTTCTCGATGAGCTGTCTGATAAGGCAAGCAAAAATGAGCGATTAAGGATCAACTTCAATTTGCACGAAACCCTGGATGAACCAGTTCAACGCTTGCTGAATGCACTGGAGCCCGGTACCCTCTTGCCCATCCACAGGCATACGGATACTGCAGAGACCTACCTTGTTTTACGTGGTTCGTTAAAGATTCTGATGTACAGCGAAGCAGGAGAATTAGAATCCACACAGGAACTTAATCCCGGTAAAGGGATTTATGGAGCACAGATTCCCGCAGCTCAGTGGCATACAGTAGAAGTCCTGGAAAAGGGAACGGTAATTTTCGAAGTAAAACAAGGTCCGTACCGCCCCTTAACCAACGACGATATACTCTTATTACAATAGTATTTTTAGCGCTTTATCTGCAATCCGGATTATATATAACTGATTTTTGCTCAACTCCTGCAGCGTTACTATACTTCCGGATGCACTGGTTGTTGTCAGTAGCCGGCCCGAAGCATTATACACATAAACAAGCTCACCTCTCAGCGTTTCATCTGTCAAAGCCAGGCGTACAAGTCCGTTGTAGTCGGTGTAAACCCTGAACCCGCTGTCTTCACTGCTGAATTGTACGATGTCGTCTCCCTGCATCAACACATCAACCGTATTCGAGAAATCAGTTATATTTTCGTACTTAAGCTGATTGTTAGGGCCCAGTGTCTTATCACTGGCTCTCACTTTATAATGGTACGAATAGGTAGGAACTATCCCTTTCACATTGAACTCAGTATCGCTAACCCATTCATCTTTATGGACGAAAGCCAGTTGTTTCTCAACCCTCACGCTTAGATCATCAATTGCCACCGACGAACTGCCTTTGGTAAATGATAGTTTAAATTTGCGGTGTGAGGGGTTTGTAATGGGATATACTTTGGTAGTATTCAGGTTAAAGCTAACAGGAATTTCATCGATGGCATCCCAGCCCGTACCATTAAAAGCCTCTACCTTAACTGTACCCTCGTTTTCGCCAATCGAGCGAATAAAGAAGGAAAGCTCGTTGACAGCAATCGGATAAGTTTCGGTTGCAATATAATCTCCGCTGTTTTTAAATTCGATAGCAGGAACTGAGTCGCCTGCATAAGCAGGATTGTTGAGAACAGATTGATACGAGCCCGACCAGAACGCCGGTAACTGTAGTCCGTTATCGAATCCTTCACTGATAGTGGAGCTACCTTCGCTGGTATGATAAACAGTCAGATAATACCCTGAAGCATCGTAAACTTCGTTCCAGCTTGCTACAAACCCGTCAAGACTGTTGATGGTTGAGCTGTTTGCAACCGGTGGAACAACATACACCTGACGTGCCGACTTTCCAAGAATGGCGGTCTGCCAGGTGTCGGCTTCAGTCGACTTGGTATACAGGTAATTATAATGAAACGAATTAAAGGAAGCCTCCGTTGGGTTGTAACGAATCTGAATGGTGGTTGTATCCAGGGTTCCTTCACTTTGTTGTAAGGTTATAGATTGAACCCACGCAGCTTGTTCGTCGCCCGCTTTACGAATTTCAAAATGATTCTTTTGGTAGAGATAGAGTTCAACAGGTCCTGTCAGATTTATACCTGATAGTTGAAACTCCTGTACCGGAGGGGTTTGACCTAATGTCGTACTGAATTCTACCAGTTGGTCCTGTGTACTGTTGATCGTAGGAGGATTGTCACCTCCCATAAACCGGAAATAAACAGAATCATTTTCTTCTCTAATGTAGGTGAGCGGTTTGTTTAACTGAGTTCCCGATCTTAATTTTGGATTGAAGGAAGTTACATTGGCCGATCCCGGGAATACGTCGCCACTAAGGGAAGTGTTGGAAGCAGTACCATCAGCTTCCATAACATCTACTCCCATTAAATCGGGGTTGTTGTTCGGAGAGTTACTTCTCCATGTGTCACTGTTAAACACAATACGTGTAATCAGCAATCCACTGTTAGGGAGGAAAGCATCCCAGCCGGTTTTACTCCTGTATTCGAGTGTGAAGAACTCAACGGGATCCGGCCGGTATCCATTCATATTGTGTGTGCCTGATTGCGTAATGATATAGGCCTGATTCGTAGTCTTCAGATCGGTCATAGCTACATTTTGAGCCGAATCTAAAATTGTTGGTGTAATCCATCCCAGGTAAAACCGATCGTAGGCCGAATAGGTAGGTGGAGTACGACCGCTGTTCAGATAGGAACCATTATCCATGATGCTCCAGTTCGACATGGTATGATGCTTAGCACCGTTGGTAGCATAATAATCAACAAGTCCGTATACATGACCAAACTCATGAGCAAATGTACCAATACCACACATCTCACTGTCCTTATAGCCTTTTAACTCAGACGTACAGGCATAACCAATAATTTGTTTGCCGTTCAGTTTGAGAGTTGAGGCCAGTTGCCACCGGTGTGGCCATACAGTTTCTTTAGCAGCACCCTCCGCCTCGTTATGCCCGGCATAATATATAAAAACATTATCCACGATTCCGTCGTTGTCGGTATCATATTCCGAAAAGTCAACACCATCATTGCTGGCCGCCTTGCAGGCATCGACTACCATGTCTCTGGGACGAATATCTGAACCATCCGATTCGTTAGCTCCGTAATACTCTCTTGTATTGGGCAATGTATAAGGGCCAACTACTACAAATTCGGGCGATGAAGCTCCAAACGACGAAGTAACGAAATAATCACGGGCAGAGCCGGTACCGCCATTTTCGGAGTATCCCTCTTTATTCAGTAAATCGGTGAATGCCTTATTCGGATTAGGAGTTACAAATGAAACATCACTATAATTGACTAATATAACCAGTGATTTTGGTGAGCCTGTTCGTGGATATACTTTTAATGGAGTAGAAGCATCCTGCGCTACCCGGGCAGCTTTCATCCGACTGTGCTTTGATTGCATTTCGGGGAATGGCTGCAGGGTGGATATAAGCTGAAGCTCTTCGTTGGTACGTTGTTGCACCGGCCGAACGCGAATAGTTGATCGTTGTGGCTCACCGTTTACATCGAGGGTACTATAGGAAAAAAAGCCTTTTTCATCTTCCTGAATTAAAAAACCATCTTCACTCAAAAAGTAACTATGAAATTCATCTCCCTTTAAATAGACAGTAAGTTCACTACCATCCGGAAGTGTACGTTGAATCGGGAAAGGGGTAGCCGGGACTGCGTGAAGTAGTACGGGAATAGTAAACAACGCTCCGAAAAGCAAATAGATAAGATTCGTTTTTTTCATATAACAATAATTCTTCGTGCAAAGATAAATAAATTAGGCAAGTAGCAATAGCTTTTCCTCCTCTTTTTCCCAACATAATTGAGCAGCCAATTGTTTGAAATGCTCAGTCGGAAAACCCTCTTTCAGGATAGAAGTGATTGTTGTTGCCAATCCTTCGGGTGTATAGTCGTCGGTGAGAATACCCGTATGATAGGTTTCGACAATTCTTCTGATTTCCGGAAAAGGAGTGGCCAGTACCGGAACTCCTGCCTGAATATAATCAAAGATGCGGTTAGGCAAAGCATAATAGTAGCTCATTCCCTGTCGGTCGAGCAGACAAAGACCCAGGTGTGCCGAAGGCGTGAAGCGATGCAGTTCAGAGGCAGCTACTTTGCCGTGAAAGATTACTTTTTCGGATATATTTAATTGTTTCACCTGAGCTTCCAGTTGCTTTTTCAGATCGCCGTCGCCAATAATATAGAGCACTGCATTATCAATTAAAGGCATTGCATTGATGACCCATTCCAGTCCGCGGCCTTTGTTTAATGCACCCTGGTACAG
>JAQUYE010000111.1 GCA_028691965.1 Paludibacter sp.
ATCTTGGCAGCCATGTACGAGTATTCGAAGCAATCTGCGGGGCTGGATGCTGCCATTACCACAACAGGGCTCTCGCCGTTACGGCCATAAAGAGCCTGCAGCAGGTCGGTCTGCTCGGTTTTTGTGGGCAATCCTGTTGAAGGGCCACCACGCTGTACATCCACGATAACAATCGGAAGTTCGGCCATAACAGCCAACCCGATAGCTTCGGCTTTTAATGCCAGTCCGGGTCCGGAGGTAGTCGTAGCCGCCAGTCGGCCGGCATAGGAGGCGCCTAAAGCTGTGGTAATCCCTGCGATCTCGTCCTCAGCCTGTACCACTTTAACACCTAAGTCTTTGCGCAAAGCAAGTTCGTGCATAATATCCGATGCCGGAGTTATGGGATAACTTCCCAGGAAAAGTTCCAGTCCGGACTTTTGTGAAGCAGCTACCAGTCCCCATGCTGTTGCCTTATTACCACTGATGCTGGTATACTTACCCTTCGGGGTATCGTGCGACTTATCCACCTGGAAGGTAGAGATGTTGAGGTGGATGTTATGTCCGTAGTTAAAACCATCCACCAGCACCTTCAGGTTGGCACGAAGCACATCTTCTTTCTTTTTAAACTTTTTAGTAAGGAAGTGGGTGGCTTCATCGATCGACCGGTTAAATAACCAGCAGATTAATCCGAGTGCAAACATATTCTTGCTGCGAACCACACTCTTGAGATCCATGTCAAAATCCTTCAGACTTTCCTTTGTCAGGCTGGTCAGCTGTACCGGCAGCAGTTGCACGGTATCAGATATATTTAGTTCCTCGAAGGGATTCTCAGTTTTGAATTCTGCTTTCTCCAGGTCTGACTTACCAAAAGCATCTGCATCGAAGATAAGAACAGAATGTTTTTTTATCGATCGGGCATTTACCTTTAGTGCAGCGGGATTCATAGCTACCAGCACGTCTGGTTCGTCGCCGGGTGTATAGATAGTTCCGGATCCAAGGTGTACCTGAAAGCCTGAAACACCGCTTAAGGTTCCCTGTGGAGCCCGAATCTCAGACGGAAAATCCGGGAAAGTGGAGATCTCGTTTCCTAAAATAGCCGAGAGATTAGAGAATAGAGTGCCCGTTAATTGCATCCCATCGCCCGAATCACCCGAAAAACGAATGACCACATTCTCCAGCTCCATGGTTTTGTGTTTTTCCATAATTTATATCTTGAGTTTTTATTATCTAGTTAGTTAGCGGGTATAACGTTTAAAATTCAGCATTGTTCGGCGTGCGGGGGAAAGGAATTACGTCGCGGATATTACTCATTCCGGTTACGAACAGTAAGAGGCGTTCAAAACCGAGCCCGAATCCTGCATGCGGAGCCGTACCAAACTTCCGGGTTTCAAGGTACCACCAGATGTCTTTTGTTGGAACTCCCATCTCATCAGCGCGGTTCTGTAATTTGGTTAAATCCTCTTCACGTTGCGATCCTCCAATGATCTCCCCGATTTTGGGGAATAATACATCCATGGCACGAACAGTCTTTCCATCCTCGTTTTGCTTCATGTAGAAGGATTTAATTTCCTTGGGATAGTCGGTAAGAATTACCGGCTTTTTGAAATGCTGTTCCACAAGGTAGCGTTCGTGTTCCGACTGAAGATCGGTTCCCCAGCCCACCGGATATTCAAACTTTACTCCCTTAGCTACAGCTTCTTCAAGAATGCTTACCCCCTCGGTATAGGTAAGGCGTTTGAAATCGTTCTTCACCACAAAGTTGAGTCGTTCGATCAACTCTTTATCGTACATATCGTTGAGGAACTTCAAATCGTCCTTACAATTGTCGAGTGCCCACTGTACACAATACTGGATAAAATCCTGCGCCAGTTGCATGTTCTCTTCAATCTCGTTAAATGCCACTTCGGGTTCTATCATCCAGAATTCAGCCAGGTGGCGGGGAGTGTTGGAGTTCTCTGCCCTGAAGGTCGGACCGAAGGTATATATGGAGCCCATTGCCATCGCAGCAAGTTCGCCTTCCAGTTGTCCGGATACCGTGAGACTGGTCTGTTTACCGAAGAAATCGCGATCGTAGTCGATAGATCCTGTTTCGTCTTTTTTCAGATCATAGAGGTTCATTGTGGTAACCTGAAACATCTGACCGGCTCCTTCACAATCGGAAGCAGTTATGATTGGTGTATGAAAATAGAAAAAACCTTTCTCATGAAAGAAACGGTGGATAGCCATTGCCATTTCATGACGAATACGAAAGATAGCACCAAAGGTATTCGTACGAGGGCGAAGGTGAGCAATTTCACGCAGGAATTCCAGCGTATGCCCTTTTTTCTGTAGCGGATAGGTATCGGGATCAGCTGTACCATAGATCTCAATGGCGGTTGCATGAATCTCAACTGATTGTCCCTGACCCGGTGATTCAACAAGATTCCCGCTTACACCTATACAGGCACCTGTAGTGATTGGCTTTAGGTATTCCTCTCCAAACTTCACATTATCAACAACTATCTGAATATTGTGAATGCATGAACCATCGTTCAACGCAATGAAACTCACTGTTTTGTTTCCGCGACGGGTGCGTACCCATCCTTTTACCAATACCTCAGCACCGATATCTGTTCTTTTCAGTGCTTCTGCAATTACCGTTCTTCCCATATTATCTTACACTATTTTGTCAGATTTGTAAATTTGTAGCGAATATAGCTTAATTAAAGCTATATCTTATATTAGTCTGCAAAAATAAGCATTTTTAATGAGTATAACTAGTAATGAGTGTGTTAATAATGGTGATAAAAGCGGAACAATCTTACCAAAAAACAATCAGCAGGTGAGTCCTTTAGGGGATATTCACCTGCTGATTGCCGACAGATAGCCTGTGATTCGCTTACATGGGCGATTCGCCCGGATTACTATTCTCGAGCACTTTCTGGTCGTCGTTCGAGATGGTTTTCTTTGTTTTCTTAACCTCGGTATTCATTGCACCTATGCGATAAGATATGTTTAACCTTAACTCCGGGAATTCAGCCAGCAATACTTTTGTACGTTGTTCAAAGGTTTTTTGACCTGTAGTGCTGTTGTAGGCGGTCGTTGTAATATCGATTTGCGGCCGTGGGAAATAAACTGCGCTGAGGGATACATTCAGCCTCTTTTTCAACATCTCCTTTGAAAGCGCTGCATAACTGAAGTAGAAGGCAGACTGACTACCCTGCAGGTTTACCTGTGGCAAATTCCCTCCAAGTCCGGTACTGATGCGGAACTCTTTTGGAAGCATAACAGTACCTCCAACAAATAACCTTCCGGTAAATCCTTCGTTGGTCAGGTTCAGCGTTTCGCTGTTCATCCTCACATAGTTAATAGCACTGTTCATATACAGAACCAGCCATTTAAGGCCACGGTAATTACCGTACATGTTCAATCCGTATAACTTGTTTTTACCAACATTCCCGAAAGTTATCTCCTGAACACTACTTCCTTCACGAATAAATGAATACTGTTCAATAGCGTTATTTACGAACGAATACGAAAGCTCAGCACTCAGGTTATAAGTCTGAGCAAAGCTACTGTATGTTGCAGAAACGCTATGGTTTTTTTCAGGATCTAATGCCGGATTACCATAACTAATGTAGTTGGGATCGCGTCGGTCGACATAGGGATTCAGGTATCCGATACCCGGACGTTGAATGCGGTTCGTGTATCCCAATTTAAGGTTTTTCATATCGGTAAACCGGTAGATAACCGATGCCGAGGGCACTGCTACTCCATATTGATTACTAAAGTTTCGTTCTGTTTCTTTAAACTCGGCAACCAACCAGGTATATTCGTAGCGAAGACCAGCCCGAAATCCCCACTTATCAACATTTCCCGAATAGCTGACATAGGTACCCAAAATATCCTGCTTATTGCTGAAGTCGGAAATGCTATCGCGGGTCAGATAGGGCATGTAAGGGTAGGGTAGCATAAAGTTAAAATAGCGGTACTCTTCATCCGATTCGCTGTCGTTGAAGCGTGCTATAAATTTGGCTCCTACTTCCAGGGTATGACCTTTCGCCAGCGGGTTGGTGTAATCAGCCTGGAAGGTATGCTCATTTGTGTTTGCCGTGTTTTTACTTTTACTCCATTGCGAAAGTCCGAATTGTGGTTGAGTGGCAAACAGCGGATTAATGGTGTTTTCGGCTTCGAACGAACTACTGTTCGGGGTGTTACTCAGTTTGTACGACAGCGTCAGCAGCTCTTCTTTTTTTCGTGCAAAGGAGCGCTGATAATCTACTCCGAAGTCGGAAGATCCCCAGCTTTGCTTCATTGTACTGAATTGATCATACATAAAAACACGGTTATTGTTTCCATCAAAACCTTCGGTAAAGCCTTCGGTAGTTCCTTGCGGGCGACCAAATTGTCGGTTGAAAGAGAGGGTAATCAGGTTCAGACTATCGTGCTCGTAGCTTAGCTGCCCGCTACCAAATTGCATAGGCATAATATTGTTTACAACAGCTTCCTGTCGTCCGTAGGGGTGAGGTGCTCCGGTTACATAGGTGTTTCGTTCGGTTATGGTAGTAATAGGGAATTGTTTGTTGTAGTTATAGTTGTAATTTCCCGAGAAGCTAAACTTTCCTTGTTGCAGTACCAGGTTCAATCCACCTCCATACGAACCCCGTGATGATCCCTGAGCGTTGATTGTTGCTGAATAACCGGTAGTGGTAGATTGCTGTACTGTAACTATATTGATAATACCTCCTACTCCTTCTGCATCGTACTTGGCACCAGGTTGTGTGATTACTTCGATATTCTTAATCATATTGGCCGGTATGCTTTTCAGTATCATACCCGGATTGGCACTGAACATATTGGTGGGCTTCCCGTTAAGAAAGAATTTGAAGTTAGAAGATCCCTTTAGTTGCACATTGTCTTGTCCGTCGACAGTAACCATGGGTACTTTTCGCAGCATATCCAGAACAGTCGACGACTTTGATTCCGGATCCTGCTCGGTATCGTAGATGATCTTGTCGGCATCGGCTCGTATCAGGGGCTTGACAGCTACTACTTCGACTTCAGATAAGGCTTGTTCGCTGGCGCCCATCCTGATGCTCCCAAGGTCGGCTTTCCGATTCGCCTCACTAACCGTAAATTTTTTAACAGCGGGCTGTTTGCCAACAAATGTTACAATCAATACATAACTTCCGGGCTTTTTTATATCTCCGGATATTCGCCCTTCTGCATCTCCGGCAAAACGGGTAAGTACTTGCCCGGGATTGTCTTCCGGAGCAACAGAACAGGTTACATAGGGTAAGGATTCTCCGGTCAGGGAATCAAGAACGACAGCAGTTACCCGGAATGCTTCAGGCGATTGTTGAGCCATTGCCTCAGCGGCAATAAGGGCTAACAGGACAACGAACAATTTTCTCATTTTTTGTGCAAAAGAATTAGTTAATAGCCAGGAAATTTGATAAGTGGGCACAAAAACACAAAGAGTTATTGTTAGATGGAAATTTGTGATAGAAATATTAGAAGTCAGTTAGCAGAAAATGAGAAGTTTAAGGAGCCAGACGATGAATTTGCCATTTTCCCTGTTCAAGTTGGGTGTAAAGTATCCGGTCGTGAAGTCTGTTTGGACGCCCCTGCCAAAATTCGAAGCTCGTCGGACGAATCAGGTAACCTCCCCAGTGTGGTGGTCGGGGTATAGTATCGCCAAAAGTCTGACGAAAGCTTTCAAAGCGCTCCACCAGGTAGTCAGGCGAAGGAATGATGGTACTTTGTTCTGAAACCCATGCTCCCAGTCGACTGTCGGCTGGTCGTGAATGGTAGTAGTCGTCTGATACTGCTCCTGAAGTTTTTTCTGTAATACCTGTCAGGCGTACCTGCCGCTCCAGGCTTTGCCAGAAAAAGTTAACCGAGACCTTAGGATTCTGTTGCAACTGTTGTCCTTTGTTGCCCTGATAATTTGTAAAAAACACTAAGCCTTCAGGCGTTAGTTCTTTGAGTAGAACCACCCTTGAATGAGGTTGCATGTCAGCATCAACTGTTGAGAGGACCATGGCTGTAGGTTCTGCTTCCCTGCTGTTCAAGGCTTCTTGTAGCCAGTTGTGCAGTTGGTCGAAGGGGTCTGCAGCCATTTCTGATTCGGTGAGTGCTGCCTGTTGGTAGTTTTTTCGTATATCCCGTAGCATACTTCAGGTAAATTTAGTGGTGAAGAGAAAAGCGGGTCTAAGCCTGTCAATTCTTACTTTTAAGCCACAAATATACGCTTTTTGTCGTAAGAAACTCAGTAGCTTCTTTGTCCCTGGTTCTATCGACAATCGACAACCGTTCATAACTTGTCTGATACGAAAGCTTATTAGAAGAATAATAGATGAGAAATTAACAGGTAGAAATGTATTTTTTTTTTTACAAAATAGCAGGTAATTATTCATTCCTTTTCTGTAGCTTTGTGAGAAATCAACCCATGCAGTTTATGTGTAACATTCTCCATATTACCCCCTATTTGCAACTGCATCCTGCAAGTGTAAAGGATGCCGGTGAAATGTTTGCCCTGATTGACAGCAACCGTCACTACCTGAGGCGATGGTTACCTTTTGTGGACCTGACACAAGAAGAAAATGATTCAGTCTTGTTCCTTAGTGCAGTGGCTGCTGAGGATCAGATGGAGAAAAATCCCGTTTACATCATTCGTTTTCACGGAGAACTGGCTGGCCTGGTTGGATTTAAGGATACTGACCAGGATAACCTCCGTACTGAGATAGGTTATTGGTTGGCTGAACGTTTTCAGCATCGGGGAATCATGACTTCCAGTGTACGTACGCTGATTAATTTCGCTTTCGAGGAGTTGAGACTTAACCGAATCCAGATCCGTTGTGCGGTGGGAAATAATGCCAGTAAACAGATTCCCCGACGACTCGGCTTCCGGTTGGAAGGGGTTGAGCGCGACGGGGAATTATTATCGGACGGGGTTTTTACCGACCTTGAAGTATATAGTCTGATTCGCCGGAAACGTAAGTAGTAATTCCGGTGTTAGCGGGCAGATGTTACAGATGCGGGTGCAATACTCATTGCACACCTGAATCCGATATGGTTAGCTCCCTTCATAGGGTCATGGTATCTTCTTGATGCAGGTTGAATCCAATACTGAGCATCTTTCCAGGAACCTCCTTTGTATACCCTTGCATGCGGTATAGAGTGATAATCGGGTAAAAACACATCCATCACACTTACACTGTCAATGCGATTCAGATTACCACGACTTGTATAGGTGTCGTATACCCATTCATTTACATTGCCGGCCATATTGTACAGTCCGAAATCATTTGGAGCGTAATGAGTTACCGGTACAGTTCGGGAGAAAATATCCACCCTGCTGCCAGCTTCTGTGTTCTGTTTGTAATGAGCCTTTAGTTGCTCCCGTTGCCGGGGTGAAAGCTTATCAATGGATTGAGGACGCCAGGGATAAGCCGAAACTTTGTTGGCCGGATCCGTGCTCTTACGGGCATAAGCGGCATATTCCCATTCCGTTTCGGAGGGCAGCCGGAAACTAACAAACATTCCTGTGTAGTTGCGGGCCTGATACTGATTAGTGTTGCTAAAATAACGTTCAGAGGAGAAAACAGCATTTTCTACTTCTTCGGGAGTGTTGAGTGCGGCTATCGCGTTGAAGTCGGGAGCGGGGATAAGACCGGCCTTTACCAGTAGTAGCTCATTCACCCTGTCGGTACGCCACTTGCAATATTCAGCAGCTTGTTCCCAGCTGATGCACAAAACCGGGTACTGGTCGTAGGAAGGATGTGTGAAATAATCCAGCATAAAAGGTTCATTTT
>JAQUYE010000022.1 GCA_028691965.1 Paludibacter sp.
CAGCCCAAACAAACGACAACATAAACCAAAAAAACAACCTAAAATCTTAACAAATGGCTCACTTTAACCCGGAATGGTGGCTCACTTTGGTTCGGAATGAGTGGCTCAGTTTAGTCCGGAATATTCAATCATTTAATGAAGAAACATATTATCCCTGAAACAATGGGGGGATTGAGTGGAGGACCTGTTGTTGACGGGGATGGTAAATTAGTTGGAATTGTGTCAACTGGTGAATTTAGCTTTTTGAACTGCGGTGTACAGGATAAACTAATTTCAATAAATGACAAAATCAGAAAAGCAATTAACAAAAGTGGTGGCGACATGGTAACGGTAACACTATATTAGAAAAAAGGGGTAATAACCTTAGGTATTACCCCTTCATTCAATCTTATGGTACACTACGCTACCATTGGATCATTTTGTCCTGTACAAAATAAATAGTTAAATATTGAATTCCCGGTTATTTCGGGCATCTTCAATTTATTTTATAGTTTCATAAGTATACACATAGTTTTCGTACCAATCACTGCCTGAACGTATAACTTTTTTTACCCTTCCATCTTCATAGAATTCGAAAGAAATTTCAGAAACACTTTCACTGTCTGACCATTGTACCTTAGTGTTCAGGTTTTTACAAGCTTTTCCAAATAATCCGGTGTGAGCTTGCCAGTCGTTGACAAAACTATCATTGAATACCTGATAGATGTTTCCAAGGTTTTCACCACTTGCAAAGGTGTAATTTTTAACTCTGTCACCTCTGGTGAAAGCTGTGATGTTGCCATTTAAAACTGTAAATGTAGATTTTAGTTCCGGTGTGCCATAATCTTCAAAGGCTTTCGACATCAGGCCATTGGCATCGTATTCAAATGTTACATTTCCTCCATCACCCCAAATATTTTCAATCTTTGAGACATAACCTGCTGAATTTAATATCCAGGTTCTGTTCTTTTCTGCTTCCGGACGAATAATGTTAACTTTACCGGATTGACTCCAGTCAAGTGTAAACTCATCAGTCCAATCTTCACCCGTTTCTACAACTTTTATAACACGACCCTGTGCATCATAGGTATATGCATAGCTTGTACTACCGGGACCATCTCCCCAGTCATACTCAAAGGTCATTGTCTTAATACGCATTTTTAATGTTTCTTCCAGTTCATCATCCGGATCTTTTGGATCACAGGAAGTAAAACTAATCAAACTAACACAGGCCATTATAAACAGCCAATAAGAAGTCTTTTTCATGATTGTAAATTATTTAATGTATAACAATAGAGATAGTTGAATAAAAATTAATTTCCACCGGAAATGATTATGAATGCAAGACCAGAAATAAAGAATAAAAACATCAATCCTAATAATATAGTTGTTTGTTTATTTGACCCTTTAAACTCTTTCCATACAAACACTCCCCAAAATGCTGCAATCATCGGGGCTCCCTGTCCCAATGCATATGATATAGCGGCTCCGGCTTTACCTGCTGCTATATAACTCATAGCTGTTCCTAATGCCCAAATAAGACCACCCAACAAGCCAACCATATGAGTCTTTGAATTGCCATTAAAATATTCTTTGTATGTCACAGGTTCACCCTGGAAAGGTTTTTTCATCACCAAGGTATTGAAAACTATGTTGCTTATGAAAATACCTACAGAGAATATAAAAAATGCCGAATAGGGAGTCATCATCCCTACTGCAGGTGTTTCGAAATTATTCATATCCATCGCTGCGGCAACAAATCGATAGAAGAATGCCATCAATACTCCTGCTAATACGGCTAACCAGATACCCTTTTTGTTTGATTTCGAAGCTTCTTTATCTTTTTTAATTTTTCCGGCAGCTAACCCATTAAATATGACAGCAAGCATAACCAGTGCCACACCGGTAAACAACAATACGGGATCTCCTTTAGGTGCGGAAAAGAAGTTTACAAATACACCCAGAACCAATGCAATGCCGACTCCCAGGGGAAACGCAACAGCCATTCCGGCTAAAGATACCGATGCTGAAAGGAGGATATTTGCTGCGTTAAATACTACCCCTCCAAGTAATGCACTACCAATATTGGAAGAGTCAGCCTGTTTCAGGTCAGGAATAAAAGAGCGTCCACCTTCACCTATGCTTCCTAGTGAGAACCCGAGTAGTATACTGAATAATAAAATGCCAATAACATAATCCCAATAAAACAACTCGTAACGCCAGGTTTTAGCTGCAAGTTTCTGTGTGTTTCCCCACGAACCCCAGCAAAACATAGTAATAAAGCAGAGCAGTACTGCAAGTGAATAACTGTTTACAATAAACATAATGATTTGTTTTTAGCTGAATAATTATTAATTGTGAATTTTTTTACTGATGTATTTCAATGACGGAACAAAACCCGACTTTAAAAAATCATATGGATTTTCTTGTTCTCTTACGCGGTATTCATGTTTATAGCCGTTCTCTCTTAGATAAACATGCATATAACCATTCCCCGGGTAGGATTCGCCTGTAGGTGGGGTGTCGATATACAACCACATTCTATCTCTTATTGTGGGTTTATCTATCAGCAAAGCGGCTATTTCATTTTCTTTCAGATTTATATTGACATTTGTCAGAATACCGGCTGTAAATTGTAGTGAATCGAATAACTGTTTTACCACGCCATCACACAGGCAGTGATGTATCCACAAAGAACGAAAGCGCCAACCCGGTCGTGCCATACCTGTTTTCTCCATCCGGGGGATAATCATTTCTGATAATTTATCGGCATCCTTAGAAGCTATAAAGCAAAAGATTACTGGTGGAAATCCCTCTTTTTGACTAGTTGCCTGATATAAATTTATCAAACCTGATTGTTCATCCTTCGTTAAATCCGACACAAAATAAACGACAGGATACAAGCGTGATGTTTTCTTCAGATTCTCAGGATATATAACCCTGTATGTTAGTGCATCTTCACGCACTTCAAGATCAGTAATAGTGGTTGGCAAGGTATATTTCGTAGTAATTTTTTTTGTATCAACTATGTATTCTGTCTTTCGGAAACAGGCATCAGCAAACCGAAAAGCCTCAGGTAATGCATTTCTCCAAAAACTGAATTCATGTCCACCTTGCTTCACATTGTAACTATGGGGAACTGCTCTATTTAACAGCAACATGTGTAAATATTCATTACTGCGGCTCAACGTGTTCTCTTTGTCTCCGTTTTCAATGTAAAATGATACTTTCTTAAGTTCGTCGACAGGGATATTTTGAATTAAATGAAAAGGCGAATTAGTTTTATAATGTTCTGTTATACGTGAGTATCCTGACTTGCCAATTCCTCCAAAGATTTTACCCCATTGCTCATTCCATCCTTCCTGACTTTCGTTCATATACTGCTCATCGGTACGGATTGAGGCACTTAGCGGAATACTGACAGAAAACACCTCCGGAAATTTTACCGGTAAGACGATAGCGCCGAAACCGCCCATCGAATACCCTGTCACTGCCCTTTGTGATGCATCGGGGAAAGTTCGGTATATGGAATCGATACGTGGAACCAGTTCTTGAATAAACATTTGCTGGTAATTAAATGTGCCATCAAAATGGTCGGTATAGTATGATCTGAATCCCTGTGGCATGACACAAATAAATGGTTTAATTTGTTTCATGTCAGTCATCTGATCAAGAATTGATTCAACCCGACCATACTCCAACCAGGAAGTTTCGTTGTCGCCCAATCCGTGTAACATGTACAGTACAGGATAATTTTTTCCTGATTCGTAATAATCGTTAGGAAGCACGACTGAATAACGAACTTCCATATCAAGGATATTGCTTCTGAATGATATGCTTTCCTGTGTTAGATGTGTTTGTGCTGATAATTGAAAAACCAGCAAAAAGACAAACGGTATTAATATTTTACGTTTCCTAACCATAGTTATAGTGTCTTATTAAGCATTAGTCCGATATATACAATACTATTATTTAACCCGTGCATAAAAGAATTAAAGCTATCTTTCCCGTTTCTGACACGGTATTGATGACTGATTTTATTACTACGACAACTAGAATATAACTCCTGAATAACAGCATAACTTTCCGATTCATCGGTGGTGTCAAGGTAAATAAACCCTGGCTTAGGAGTTTCAGTAGCCGAATCAATAACCGGTGAAAAAAGAAAAAGAGATTCAAATAAATCCGGATATTCTAACATGGTATGATAGGCGACAGAAGCTCCTGAGAAGTTCCCCATTACCATCCTCCCCGGCTTTTGTTTATTGGTACGGTACTCATTATCAATAAAAGTTGCTAATTCAGATAGATTCGACGGTGTTTTAAATGCATCTGCATCTGCTTCAACTAAGATGAAATGCTTCTCCCGTTGTAATGAATCAAGCGCGGCCATTACATTTTTTGTTTCATCCAGTCGGTTCGAAAGTGTATGATGCATGAAATAAATTACCGGATAGCTCACTGTACTAGTGGAATAACCAGTTGGTAAAACAATATTCAATTCTTTTCCTGAATAATTTAGCTGATTAATACTTCCCTGAAATTCAGTAGAAAGAGAATAAGTTGGATCGTCAGGATACGCATTCCCTGCGAAATTGGTCTGAATAAAAACCAGTGCTTCCCGCATAGCTTTCAACCAATAATCCCAGGTATGAGCACCATTTCGAACTCTGTATTCATGTGCTATATTGTTCGAACGCATTAGTGAATGCATATCGTTGTTAGTAAACGACAATGACTCCTCATCATCACCACAATCAATAAAAAAGTGTACAGAAGAGTAGTTGTTTGCTACATTATCGGCAAAAAAATGAAAAGGACTGTGCATTTTAAAATAATCTGTCAGCCTGCTTTCGCCTTCACTCCCTTTCGCTCCGAAAATGGGTCCCCATTGCGCATCAAATGCATTTTGAGTATCAGTCATATACTGTTTATCTGTACGAAACGACATACTAAGTGGTACTGAAACTGAAAATATATCCGGATTCTTTACCGGCAGAATTAATGCTCCGTAACCACCCATTGAATAGCCGACTACCGCTCTTTGTTCTGGCTTTTTTGTTGTTCGGTAAAGCGAATCAATCATAGGCACAAGTTCTTCGACAAACATGTCCATATAATTCAGGGTGCCATTGTAACGGTTCACATAGTAACTGTTATAACCTTGCGGCATTATATAAATCATCGGTTCGATTTCACCGTTTTCTTCCATGCTTTTTATTATCCTGTCAATTTTGCCGCCATTCATCCAGGATGTTTCATTGTCGCCGAATCCGTGTAGTAAATAAACTGTCGGGTATGACTTGTTCCCCTTATTATAGTCGGCAGGGAGATAAACCGAATACCGAAGCGGACGATTCAGCATTTGACTTTGATATTTCACACTTCCTGAATATCTGACAAATGGTTTATCCTCAACGGGGATGTCCGGTTTACAACCCATTAGGTAAACGGTACTGATAACAATCAGAACCTTTAACAGCAGTTTATATGAGAGGAAATGTCTCATGTTATTAATACGGGCGTTTCACTAACAGTTCTGTATCACTATATATTACAACATCTTTCGTTTGAATAGCATAGGCCGGATGTGGATTCAGCCATTTGATTTCCAACCGGTGGTTTGTATTCTCCAACTGATATTTGTGAAAGATATCGTACTTACGTTTGATGTAGTCGAATGGCATCGGAAATGTTTCAACCAGCTTTCCGTCGATATAGGCTTCGAGTTGTGCAATATAGTTTGAATTATCCGGGGATACTTGCTTGACATTTCCCATTAATACTACTCCATTCCCAATAAAATCAATTACAATAGGCTCATCTTTGAATTCTTTATTAATGACTCTTCGTTCAGCCGGGAAATGACCTGTAAACGATTGTTCCCATCTGACTTCAGTCGGTTTCTGAAGCTTAATAGTTATGGCATCTTCCTGTAGCTCTCCTCCATTTCGTATTACCATTTCCCTTATGTTCTTGAGATTGATATCATAAATTTTATTGAGCGAAATACTTGTATATGGAAAATCCAGGTTTTCGACTTTCTCCATGGCTGGTTTCCAGTAATCCGGAATAGCATCGTAACCATACATTACGCCGAGGATACCAGCTGCTGATGCGGGATTACAGTCCGAATCCTGTCCGGCACGTGTGGCAATATCCATGGTTTTGAAGAAATCTCCTTCGCCATAAAGTAAACCCAGAATGACATATGCTGAATTCAGGGTTGCATCAATATTAAAGGCATTAAAAACTCCTTCAGGACAACCTATTTCATAACCATGATTTATTTCCAGATCAAGCCAGGCCTTTTTCCAATCATCAGGATATTGCTTGTGTAATTTAATAACATCTTCGATACATAACCTGAATTTGCTTTTGGCCGGAATAGTTTTTAATGCTTCAGAAACAACAAAAGGAATATCTTCGGATACAAAAGCCAGACTGTAAAGCGCCGACATATATACTCCTCCATACCATCCATCTCCATAATTCATAATATGTCCTACTTTATCACATATCTCAGAACCGGTATTTACCATGCCCGGAGTCATCATCCCTGCAAAATCAGCTTCTATCTGAAAATCAATATCATCGGCATGTGGATTGTTAACCCAATGACCAGAAGCAGGTGGCATAATTCCGTTCAGGATATTGTATCGAGCAGCCTGATTGGCATGCCATAATTTATAATCAGCATTTGCAAATGCGAGTGCAAATGAATCTACATGCGCATCAATACCATATTTCTCAATTACTTCGACAAAAGTAAGATCCATATATACATCGTCATACAAACCGGGATCCAGTTCAAATGTCTCTTTTGCATAATCATCATACCAAATAATTGGAGTACGATCATGTATCAAGGCTCCCCTGTATTTAAATTCAGTAGGACCACCATAGGTACAGCCAATTGTTTGTCCAGCCCATCCACCTTTGATTTTATCTTTTAATACATCTATCGGGATAGTTACTGATTCATCATAATTCAATTCGCCGGATTTTTGTTTTTCACCTCCACAAGCACTAACTAGTAGTATGATAAGGCTGTATAATATGCTTTTTTTCATGATAGTCATTTAATTGTGATAGAATTGATGAGGAACAGGATTTTCTGAATAATAAATAATATCATTGATCCTTATTAGATAATTTTCGTCTCTGTTAAGCCATTTCAGCGTTACCTGGTGTTTCCCTTCAGGCAACAGGTATTTCCATGCCGGTTCTAATCGCCTGGATGTGTTTTTCATCGGCATTTTTACTGTTTGATCCAATACTCCGTCAATCCAGATTTCTACTAGTGCAACATATTCGTCGGTCAGTTCAGCGAGCCCAAATACTTCGGAGCCAATATGGCGAATTGATACGCGATGAATATAGTCAGGTGTGATACTCCTGGTTGAAACCAAATTTCCATATACAACGAAACCGTTTCCACTGAAATCAAAGGTATAGGTGTCGGTAACAAAGCAGTCTTTTCTTTCACGAAAAACCGGAATTGTTTTTTCGAAGTTTTGTTCAAGTGGCAATACGGTCGGTTGTTGTGTCTTGATTTCAATCTCGTCAGCCGATAGTTGTCCTCCGTTTTTCTCAATGAGTGCCAGCGCGTGTTTATTGCTTAATTCGTAAGCCTTTTGAAGAGAAACAGTTGTTCCTTCGAAGTTTAGGTTTTCAATTTCCTGCAATGGTTTCAACCATACTTCAGGGATATTTGAATACCCGTACATCACACCGAGAACACCACCTGCCGAACCGGGATTACAATCCGAATCCTGTCCGCAACGAGTTGCTATATCAAGTGTTTTTGAGAAATCACCTTCGCCGTACAACAGAGCCAGCGCGATATATGCTGCATTTATTTTTGCATCGATATTGAAGCTCAGAAAAACGCCTTTCGGGCAACCCACATCTTTGTTCCATTTTTTATGTAACTCAAACCAGCATTGCTCCCAGTCGCCGGGATATTGTTTGTTCCATTTGATAACGTCGGCTATACACTGATAGAATTGACTTTCAGACGGAATAACAGCAAGTGACTGATCGACAATAAATGCAATATCATCGGTGATGAATGCATTGGAATATAATGCAGACACAAAGGCACCACCATAGAAACCATCGCCACTATTCATAATATGACCAACCTTTCCGGCAATATCCATTGCTTGATTAATCATGCCGGGTGACATTAATCCGATAAAATCAGCTTCAATCTGAAAATCAAGGTCATCAGCATGAGGATTATTCAACCAATGTCCGGATGCAGGAGGTAAGATTCCATTCCGGATGTTATAGCGTGCAGCCTGGTTGGCATGCGCCAAATGATATTCAGCCCAGGCAAACCGGTTGGCAAGTGTGTCGATAGGACAATCCAGCCCGGCTTCTTCAAATGTCTGTACGAAAGTAAGATCATTATATATATCATCAAATAATCCGGGTTTTTTATCCCACCAGTACTTCACATAGTTGTCCGACCAGGGAACAGGTTGATAATCCTGAATGGTAGTCCCCTGAAATTTAAATTCGGTCGGTGCTCCGTACACAACTCCTATAGTCTGACCGGCCCAGCCTCCTTTAATCTTATCCATTAAAACTTCCTTTGACATTTTCAGGGTATCAGGAACTTCTTGTTTGATGTTGTTACATCCAACCAGACTTACCAAAAATAAAACTACACTATAATTTTTTAGCTTCATAATCATAAATTTATTTTTCATACACACTTAATTCCGTAATTGAAGTAAAGGCAGAAACACTTTTTGTATACTTATGCCAGTGTTGTTGCACTTTAGTGTCACCAATTATGCGAATTGCATTGGTTTTTACCGGTTCAAATTCGATTACAAATTCAACAAAATGAGGTTGAAAGAAAACGATGTCTGTTTCCGGTAAACGGGGATATGTTTTGAAGGATGGGACAGGAATCCATTTTCCTTTTTCATCCTGATACTGAATGTTAAATGAACTCCACCATCCACCAAATTCTTCCATACATCCAAGATGCAGGGCTATCATGCCGATTTTCTTTGGTGCTTTCCAGCCGTATCCGAAATAATCAACTTTAGGAATGTTGGTTTTTTCAGCCAGACTATAAAAAACAGAACCTTCACCCGACACATTACCATCGTTAATAACGTCGACAGTTTGAGCATACATAGGTTTGCCAAATGTATACCAGGTGGAATCAAGCACCTGAGTATTCAGGGTATTCACATTAGTGTATATAGTATCAGCCAGAGGTGCAATGTTTGAAGATCGCACGAGCAAATCGAATGACTTCTCTACATGCTGTTTGCCATCGCCAAGCCTTAGCTTTAGTGTGTGTTTGCCTGCTTTTTGTGGAGTTCCGGAGATTTTCCCATTATTAAACTCAACACCAACCGGTAAAGTGCCATCTACTAGTTCCCAATTATACTTTTGGTTCGAACTGGTGTAAAATTCATATTCGAAGGGGTTTCCGACTGACATAACAGGAGCCGGACCTATATAAAATTCAAGTGGAGTGTTAAATGTGGCTTTGGTATTTATATGAAAATATTCTTTTCCCTTGCTTATACTTTTCTTTCCTCCGTTTTTCAGGATCACATTTTCTGCTTGTTTCACTGTTCTTGCTATGATATCTGAAATTTTGGCATCAGGCATATCATGACGTGTAACATTGATATAGTTGTCGTTAAATGGTTTTTTCCATTCTTTAATAGGATAAACCAAATCATGGGGAAGAGCGCTGGCTCCATACATTACACCCAATAAGCCTCCAATGGTGGCTGTCTGATTGTCGGCGTCAAATCCCATTGCACAACCCAAATCCATGGTTAACTGGAAGTCTCCTTTACCATATAAAAACGATAAGATTCCACAAGCTCCGTTCAGATTGGCATTCCAGATTGTTTTTGTCATGGCGTTTTCATGTACATAATATTTATCGGCCATTATCTTACGTGCTTTTTTCCAGTCGTTGGGGTATTTTTTATATAAATCCACCATTTCACGTACTGTATTGGCATATCTGCTGTCTGCAGGTAACTGTTGCAAGGCATTCAATACCAACTTCTCAATGTTTTTTTCAAAGAATGCGTTGGCATACATTGCTCCATAGTGCACAGTAGGATGGGCCGCCCAGTCATCACTCGTGATTCTTGCTGCCCAGTCAGATTTCTGTGCCGCATAGTTTACCATTCCAGGAGCAGTATAAGCCCAAATTTCATTAATTAACTGTGGGTCTATCTGGTACCAATGAGGATTATTAGCTTTCATTCCCGTAAACGGAGGTGTAAAACCATGATGCATCAAGCCAAGGGCTGCACGGTTAGCCAACCAAACCCTGTCACGTACATGATGTAACCAGGCATCACGTAATTGTGCATAAGTAGGTTCGCAACCATATTTCTCCATTTGCATGAGATAAATATATTCAAAATCAGTATCATCATCCGAGAAAGCGCCGCCAGTGCGTTCGAGCCGGTCGAGATTTTTAGTATAACCATAAGGCCAGTTTTCTTCAGGGCCAGGTTGTTCAATAAATTTATTCTCAAAAGGCAATCCGTAGAAATTTCCAATTAGCTGACCCAACCAGGCGCCGGCAATTTTATCTTCCATTTCTTCTTTTGAAATCTTCTTCACTTGTTGAGCCTGCAAACAAAATGGCAGCAGTACTAAAATAAAAACTGTTTTTCTAAGCATAACCTGTATGTTTGGATTTATAGACCAGCATCAATCACTGTGGATTTCCGGCCAGATTAGGGTTCGTATCAATTGCTGTTTGTGGAATTGGAAATACAAGTTGTGTAGTTGTAACGGGTTTTGCCCACCAGGCATTGTGCCATTCTCCGAAACGGATTAAATCCTGTCGGCGATGTCCTTCCCATGCAAATTCTCGTCCCCGCTCTGCTAATAATTCATCTGATGTTAATTCTCCTGCAGTAAAAGGTGCTAACCCTGAGCGTGTTCTGATGGTTTTAAATTCAGGAATATCAACAGCCTGGGTTGTTTTACCCTGCCTCATCATTGCTTCTGCTTTCATCATCACAACATCGGCATAACGGAACAATACAAAATCATTTTCCATATCGACTACATCGTATTGTAATCCGTTAGTTTGATATTCATATTTACAGAAGCGTGCGCCATCCCATTTGTGTCGCGAACGGTATTTGGATTCCGGAAATACAGGATTGTATTTAAACCACAAGGTATCTCCAGCACCGGATAGTTCATACAGTTTTTTCCCGTTCATGTCGTATTGTTGACCGTATAGCCATGATTTCTTACGTAAATCAGTATCGCTGTATGAATTAAAAAAATCAGGTGAAGTCATAAAGCCATCCCATGGCGTATCATTCAGGTTAAATGAATAACGACTCATTGAATTAAGAGTAAGATCGTACCAATAGAAATTCTCTGTGGTTAGTGTTGAATTATAAACAATAACGAAAATATTTTCCTTTGAACTTTCATTGTGTATTTTAAAATTATCAAAATAGTTGTTTTCCAACTGATAATGTCCCATGTTTATCACATTATTACACATATCCTCAGCTTCTTTCCATCTGGCTTGACTTGTCCATACTTCTGCGTTAAGGTATAATTTTGCAAGTAAGGTATATGCAAGGCCTTTGGTTACCCGTCCATAATTCTGAGATGTCGGGACTTCGTCAAGAAATTCGATGTTATTTTTGATTTCATTTTCAACAAAATCAAAAATAAAGGCTCTGGATTTCTTTGGAGGCAAATTCTTGTCTGTAAAATCAGTTGTAAAAGGTATATCTCCCCATGTATCCATTCCCCAATAGTAGAACAGGGCACGGAGAATTTTTATTTCAGCCAGAATTTTATCTTTTCCTGCAAAATTGAATGGAGAACTTTCTGTTTCGTAAAGTACTTCATTACAAGCACTGATTCCACCAAAGACGAACTCCCAGGCTTGACGATTTATTTTATTGGCAGTCGACACATTGTGTTTTTGCATCTCATCCCATCTGCCATTATCCCACCATTCTCCATCTTCACGTGAAGGAATTACACATTCGTCGGAACTGACAGTAACCAATGACCATAGTCTCTGTTCCTCAGGATAAGGCTGTAATTTAGTATATGCCCTTCCAGCATTCATCAAAAGTGCCTGTTCGCTGGTGAAAAACTTATCCATTGGTATGTCTGAATATACGGTTTCTGATAAATCAGTACATGCTGACAGGTAAATGACTGATATAACTGATAGTATTACCAACTTGCTTTTTGAAAATATAGTTGTGTTCATCTCAATTGAATTAGAATGTAATGTTTACTCCTATGGTAACTCCTGTAGTAACCGGATAATAGTTCATATACTCGATTCCGGGTTGCAAACCGCTGAGTGATACTTCCGGGTTAACTCCTTTGTATGCTGTCAGACAAAAAACATCCTGTGCCGACACGTACAATCTCATATTGGAAACGTATGTTGATAAATTCTTTAAGTTGTACCCTACTGTCACATTATCCATCTTTAAATATGATCCATTTTCAACATATTTAGAAGAATAAAGCTGAGATCCGGTAAATGCAGGATTGTCCAGTTGTGACTTCAGGATATTTTTAAGTCCCAGTGTGCTGAAATTTTCATAATATAAACGGTATGAATTCAATACTTCACCCCCTACAGAAGCCCGTAAAGCAAATGAAGCATCCCAGTTTTTCATGATGAATGTGTTGCTCCAACCCATTATAAAATCAGGATATGCATTACCGATAACTTCCCATTTCGACTCAGGTACTTTCCCGTCAGGCATCTGATTTTTAAATTTATCATTCCCAAAGTCATCTACACCAAGCCATACCGGCCCATAGAATGTTCCGAGACTTTTTCCTTCTTCCATTCGCTGAGAAAACACTGCAATATCTCCAGATAACCAACCGGTTTTGTAAGTCCCGTTAGTAAATTCCTCGTTGGTAAATTTCTCAAGGATGTTTTTATTGCTACTTATAGTCAGATAGGTATTCCATTGAAAGTTTTGTTGTTTGACAGGTACTCCATTGAAGGTTATTTCAATTCCACTGTTACGAATGGTACCAACATTCGTAAACATTTCGGTGTAAAGGTAGGGAGGTACAGAAACCTGATAGTTATACAATAAATCCGTACTTCTGCGGAGATAATAATCAATTGTTCCACCTATGCGATTCTCTAAAATTGAAAAGTCAATTCCTGCATTTATTTCATGTTTCTTTTCCCAGCGTAGTTCCGGATTTGGATTACTTACAGGCTGGTAGGTGTTAATCCATTCTCCATTATAATAAAAACGACCAGCTCTGCCCATCATTATTTGCGATTTGTAATTTGAAAATTCCTGATTACCGGTAGCTCCATATCCTAATCGTACTTTCAAATCATTGACCCAACTCAGACTTTGAATAAACGATTCCTCGTTCATTCTCCAGCCGATGCTTACCGCCGGGAACCATCCCCATTTATTATTGTCACCAAATCGGGAGGAGCCTTCACGACGCAAAGAGCCAGAAAACAAATACTTTTCATTTAGATTGTACATGACTCTACCGAAAAATGAAATCAATTTACTCATCTCACGGTATGAATACATAGAGGCGGTGCCTAAACTGAGTGCTGATCCTGCACCTATATTATTTACGCCATATAAATCAGTATCGAATCCTTTATTCGACATGCCTGAATAGTGCATGTTTTCTTCCTGATATGAATAGCCGGCAAGAGCCTGTATCGTATGTCCGCCCCATGAATTTAAATAGTTCACAGTGCTTTCATACTGGAGCTTATTGCTGCTTCCGTTTTCAATACTTGCTATTCCATCACTTCCAATAGCACTGGGGTAATAGCGCGTGCGATAGCGATTTGTCTCCCATCTGGATTTTTCATACGAAATAAAATTATCCCATTTTAATCCTCTTACAAAAGGAATATTCAATGATGCTCTTACATTTCCACCAAAGTCATCTGTTTCTCCATCACGTGATTCTTCCTTCATCATGGCCACAGGATTATAATAACTTATTCCATCAACACGTTTGTAGCCTCCGGATAATGTATTATTGTCATCGTAAACCGGTTCTGTTGGGTTATGGATAAATGCCTGGTAGAAAATGTCATAATTAGCCGGATCGTATTTACGCATCGAATAAAAGGAATGATAGTTTAGTGTAAGTATTCCTTTTAAAGCTTTTTGTTGAATGTTTGTTCTGGCCAGTAACTTGCTCAGGTTATTGTTTTTTAGTAGTCCCTGATTTTGTTCTAAATTTAGTGTAGTACGATGTGAAAATTCCTCATTTCCACCTGAGATAGCGAGATTGTGTTTATGACTTAGCGGAATATTTCTGGTGACTTCATTAAACCAGTCAGTATTGCCTTCATAAAGACTGTTAGCTTTGCCGGGTGCATATTGATTGATTGCATTTCTGAATTCGTCAGCACTTAAATTCTCAACCATCCTGGGAGCAACCTGAATGGTTGCAAGTCCCTGATATTCTACAACTGTCTTTCCTATGCCGGCTTGTTTAGTCGTAATAATTATAACCCCGTTAGTACCCCTTGTTCCATATATTGCTGCTGCAGAGCCATCTTTCAATACATCAATTGATTCAACCTCCTGAAAGTTGATGTTTTTTAAATCAGCACCCGCAACGCCATCAATAATAATCAAAGGGCCCTGCCCGGAGGTTAGTGTATTGGTGCCTCTTAAAATAATTTCATATCCGGCCTGTGGGTCGGCCCCACTTGAATTGACAACAGATAACCCGGCTATTTTACCCTGTAATAATCCAGCTGCATTGGAAAATGATCCTTGATTGAAGTTTTCAGATTTCAGGGTTGATATTGATCCTGTAATTTCTTTTCTTGAACTTTTACCATATCCAATTACTACGACTTCGTCAATTGTTTTGATATCTTCGATAAGGATTACATTCAACTTACTTTGCTTATTGACGCTGATTTCTTTTGTTGTAAATCCGATATATGAAAATAGCAGGACTTCTGAGTCAGAAGTAAGTTCAATCCTGTAGTTGCCATTTAAGTCTGATATAACTCCGACGTTTCCGTTCTTTTGTTTGATATTAACACCAGGTAAAGGCTGGTTGTTAATATCTGAAACAATGCCCGTTACTACAAACGGATTGTTAGCATATACGGATCCAGCACTAATCAGAATAAGTAAGAATACAAATAAACATTGAGTGATAGGTCTGCGAATTGACCCTTTACGATGTCTCATAATATGTAATTTAAGGTAATACTTAACAACTCAGACTCAAAGTTGAATCTCTTTTCTGTAAGGAATAGCGGCTTGAGCTCCTTCTCTGGTGACAGTTATGCCGGCCGCTTTTGTAGCCATTTTTACAGCATCTTCAATTGTCAAACCTTCTGATATGCCCACACAAAATGCACCACAAAACGTATCTCCTGCTGCTGTTGTATCTACAGCTTCAACCATATCTGCTGCTACAAAAGAGTAGTTTTGACCATCCTTAATCAATGCTCCTTTTGATCCTAACGTGATGACTACCTTGTCAACTCCTTTTGCTGCAATTATATCAGCAGCCTGTTTAGCAGTTTCCAGGTCAAAGACTTTGATGCCCGATAGCATTTCTGCTTCAGTTTTATTTGGTATAATCGTATAAAGGCAATTGAGAAGCTCGTTCGATAAAAAAGCTGCCGGAGCAGGGTTTAATACAACTTTGATTCCTTTTTCATAGGCTAATTTGGCTGCATATTCTACCGTATCCATTGGTACTTCCAGTTGCATCAATAATATATCAGCACTTTCAATTACTTTTCTGGCTTTTTCAATGTCTTTCGGACTCAAACTTCCATTCGCACCGGAAGCGACAACTATGCAATTCTCACCATTTCTGTCGACCATAATTAGCGCAACGCCGGATGGCAGGTTCTGATCTGATAAAATATAATCTGTCACAATATTTTCTTCTCCATACATTTCGACCGATTGTCGGCCGAACAAGTCATTTCCGGTTTTAGAAATAAAAGTAACATTGCCCCCCATTCGTGCGATAGCCACCGCCTGGTTAGCTCCTTTTCCGCCTGGATTCATCATGAAAGCACCACCTAAAACAGTTTCTCCGGGAACAGGCAGCCTGTCCGATTTAACGACCATATCTGTATTGCAACTTCCAACAACAACGATTTTTTTTAAGTTCATGGAATAGTTTTTTAGATTAAGATTCTAAATGATTGTTCTAACTAAATTTCAATGCAAACATAAAACTCATTTCATACAAGAAAAAACAAGAAAAGTCCTAAAATAATAATTGCAAATTGCAATATATTGTTATCAATAGCTTATTATAATCTATTAATCAGCTTTTTAAATATATCATATTACGGTTATTATAATAATTTCAAATATATTTATTATTTTTGCAATTATACACTCTTTTTGCAGAACTCATCATGTCTAAATTATCTTCACTTGTCAGTCTGATTAAATCATTTACTAAAGCTGAAAAAAAGAAAATATCATCATTTCTTACGCAAGAAAATAAAACAGATTATGCCTTCCTGTATAAAATTATTGATAGTAATACTGCATATAGTCTGACACAGATCAAGGATGAATTTTTAAAAAAACGCCCTGATACTGCATTTAATACATCTGTCAACTATCTGTTTGACAGTTTGTTATCAATACTCAATCAGTTGAGAACCGGTCAGGATAGCTTCTATGCTTTATTCAACCAGCTTATGAATGTAAAAGTACTATACGAGAAGTCAATTTACCAAGAATGCTTTCAGTTACTTACAAAGATACAAAATGAAGCAGTTAAATATGAAAATTTTACAATATTACTTATAGCCCAGAAAATGGAACTGGATTATCTTCAAAGTCTTGATTTCCCAAATTTGTCTGAGCAGGAATTACTTAACAAACAATTTAAAATTAACGACACGCTAAAAAAAATCAGGAAGATTAATGAACATGCTTCATTATATGAACTATTAAAACATAGAATCCTACATAAAGGACCTGTTCGCTCCAACAAACAGAAACAGGAAATGAACGATCTTGTTGTAAGTGAAATGAGTATTGTTTCAAGTTCTGGTTTTGAAAATTTCGAAATTCAGAAAAATCATAAACTTTTTCAATCTAATTATCTAATTAATGTAGGTGATTATAAATCAGCCATCAATTCTTACTATGAACTTAACACAATATTTGAGCATAATATGCATCTATTGAGTAATCCTCCAATGTACTATCTCAACACAATTGAAGGAGTACTGGGGAGCTTGAGAACAATTCGTAATTACGAAGGAATGACTTATTTTATTGATCAACTGAGCAAACTTGAGACTTCTTCCGTTCACTTTAAGTATCAAATTGATTGTGTTATTTTCCTATATAGTTTACTTCCTTTAATAGATACAGGAGAATTTGCAAAAGCCATCAAATTGATGGACGAGAACAAAGAACGTATTATTGATAAAACTGATTTACTAAGTACTGAAAAACAGATTCAATTACTGCTTTATACTGCAATTGTATATTTGGGAACAGAAGAGCCCAATAAAGCAAGAAAAATTATTACCAGGATTACGCAAACCGAACGAAAGGTTTTTTCTTTACCTTTGTTCAGGACAATACGGCTTGTTAACCTGATGGTACTATATGAACTAAAAGAATTCGACTTCATGGATTTTGAAATAAGATCTGTAAAACGCGAAATTCAAAATAACGAAAAAAGTTACCAATTAGAACAGATTATTATCAAGTTTATCAGCAAAACGCCAGACGAACTGAGTGAACAGAAAAGATTGTTAGTTTGGCAAAAGTTAAAACCTCAACTAGATGAGATGCAAAATGATAAATTTGAGATGCAATTACTTCAAGTATTTAATTTCACTGCATGGATTGAATCTAAAGTATTTAAAGTTCCACTTTATAAAATTTTAAAAAAGAAACTGAAATGAAAAGAAAATTTAGTGTTCTTATAGTTCTTGGGCTGGTAGTGCTTGTTGCGGTACTAACTAACCCAAATCAGGACCGTCATCGGGAAGTACTAAAAGCAAAGGTCGTTTCATACATGCAGAAGTCAATGTCAGACGGACTCACCGATTCGGAAATCGATTTGGAAAATGCGGGGCAGGCTGTGGGTATGATGCTTGGCGGTGCGTTGATTGACGGAGTCATTTCAAATATTGTGACTACCAATAATTATGTCCTGTTCTCAACGACTAACATAATATGGGATGGAGAGTCAAGGGTAATTGGGGTCGGAGCTTTTGGAAATGTATTTCTTACGAAAGAAATAGATGAAGCTCTTAATGAAGGAGTACTCGACTTGTAAATCAAACGAATTCTACCATTATTCTTTCAGTCGGGCTCTGGAACCTGCATTAATGATTCTGTGCCTGCAAAGGAACAGCGTATGGTAAATAGGCCAGAAAGTCGTATCTTTGTTGATATGAAAAAACTGGTGATATTTGGAAGCGGCTATTTAGCTGATATTGTGGCCGACGCCTATTTGAATGGCCTGTTGCCCGCTTATGAATTAGTAGGTGTTTATTCCCGTACGGCTGCTAAAGCTCAACGACTGGCAGGTAAGATTGCTCAGGCAGGTAAGGCCTGTCAGCCTTTTACTACCCTCGATGAGTTGTTATCGCTCAAACCCGACTACCTGGTTGAATCAGCCTCGCCGGCTGCCATGAAACAACTGGCCCTGCCAACACTCAGCAATGGTACTTCCATTATAACCCTGTCGATTGGTGCGTTTGCCGATACTGCTTTTTACGAACAGGTGAAACAAACTGCTGCCGCCAACAATGCTCGTGTGTACATCGCATCCGGTGCCACGGGTGGCTTTGATGTGTTGCGTACTGCCACCCTCATGGGCCAGGCATCAGCAGCTTTTGTAAACGTGAAAGGCGTCAGAGCTCTCCGTCGTTCGTCCTTCTATGAACCGGGTATGGAAACGGAATCCAAAACTATCTTTTCGGGTACTGCCCGTGAAGCAATTAATACCTTTCCCACCGGCCTGAATGTAGCCGTTGCCGCTTCACTGGCCACAGTAGGCCCGGAGAACCTGCAGGTAAGCATGATTTCTACTCCCGAATTCACGGGCGATCGACAACGGGTGGAGGTGAAAAATCAGGAAGTACATGCAGTGGTCGACGTGTTCAGCGCCACTCCTGCCATCGCTGCCTGGTCGGTAGTGAGCACCCTTCAAAACATCGTGAGCCCGATTGTATTTTAATCGGGCCTGATTCCTGTAAATTCGGTTAAATTCTGTAAGACCTTTTCGCTCAGGCGGACAAAGGCCTGACGGGTACGCCCTGTGGATACCTGCATACAGCGTACATTGGGGTGGTCGGATAGGTGAGGGCCACCCAGGGCACCTACCGTGTCGCAATAACAGAGGTTGTCGCCCTCCAGCCAACGCAAAAAGGGTGCTTCATCCCAGGCGGGTGAAAGTCCCGTGTTAAAGAGTATCTTCTTATTTCCCAGTGCTTCAAACTGAGCTGCGTGCAGCAATACCGTGTTGCGGTTTAAGCAGCAGAACACCACCTCGCTATCCCGAAGCAAGTCGTCAAGGGGTAAAAAACGATATCCTTTCTGCCGTGCTGCTTCTTTCTCCGATCGGGCCACATAGCTGATTTCAGCTCCCAGAAAGTGCAGCGCGTCGGCAATCATGCCGCCCGACTTGCCCAGTCCCAGAATGCCCACCTTCAGACCTGTGATTTCGCGTGCCATGCCATCCCAGGGCTCCTGACCGAAACCATGGAGGCACCGCACTAACTCACTGATTACATATTCCACTACACCCTCATCGCCATAGTCGCGTATTCCCGTGACTGTAATGCCCCGGCTATTGGCGTAATGTATGTCGACATTGGCACTTTCGGGCGAATACAGCGAATTGCACATCCCGATGTACCTCAGGTTATTACACTGCTCCAGTGCTCCCTTCCCGAGATGGGTGGTATAACTCAGCAACACCGCATCGGCATCGCCTATGCGTGCCACTATTTCCTGATCGGTATCCGGAATCGTAGGGTGTAAAACGACTTCGTTGGCAAAGGCAGCCAGTTTTTTCTCAGCTGAAGGAATCAGACTTACCGGCTCAATGGCTACTAGTTTTCGAAACATATGCAGAAATTCTTAAACGTTTATACTGCAAAGATATCATTTAAAACTCAATCGGGTGTTATTTGCGCCGTCGAGAAAAAAGAGTGATGAAAAATGATTCCTGTTTTATTTCTTTTTATACCTTTGCATCCATTAAATCACCCGGATGTTTAGTTCTGAATTGGATATTGTTCTGTAAACAATCTGTGCTGTTGGTATAGATTGTAGTTTCGTTTACTGAACGTCAGGGACCCGGATGTCGGGAAGAAACGTTGAAAGCATTGGGTTTTATTGACGGACTTACCGCAACTTCCAAAATTGCTGATATTGGTTGTGGAACAGGTGGTCAGACAATGGTAGTAGGAGAAAACACCCCCTGTGATATTACAGGAGTAGATAGTTGGCCTGCTTTTATCAATCAATTCAATCAAAATGCCCGAATAAGGTTGCTCAACTGCAAAAAGCAGGCTATCTTCCCATTGCCACTTTTGTCCTGCCCGAAACGTGTTGGACAGACTATTATACCTGGCAAACAGCGAGACGCGAATCTTTTCTGAAAAAATATAAAGGTAACAAAGCCATAGAAGAATTTGTCGATGCCATGCGGTATGAATCAGATTTATATGAAAAATACAAAGCATACTATGGTTATGTGTTTTATATCGGAAAGAAACGATAAAACTATAAATAAGTCAGATTTAAACAGATTTCACAGCTAACAATTCTATGATTCTACCCCGGTACTTCCCACTGCAAGCGTTTATGCTGCTTTTGCTTTTTAGCTTTGGACCGGTAACGCAGCTTGCTTCTCAATCGCTGTTGCAGGGCAGGATACTGGAAAAGGAATCGAAGCTACCTATCCCGTTTGCAACGATTGTGTATCAGAAACAATCGTTGCAACGGGGTATAATTGCTGATGTGGATGGGAAGTTCGAACTGGTTGACCCGGATGTAAACAGCATTACGGTTTCGTGCGTAGGGTACAAGTCACAGAAAGTGTTGCTGACTGCCCAAAGCAATCGAAGCTATTTTATCGTTGAACTGGAAACGGCTATTCAGGAGATTAATGAAATTGTTGTAACGCCGGCCAATAATCCTGCCCTCCGGATTATCAGGAAAGTGCTTGATAACAAAGCTGTCAACAACTTTGAGAACTACGATGCGTATAGCTATCGGTGCTATTTTAAGACTATTGTGGATATTAAACTGGCGGATGATGCCTCGCAACAGGATAGTCTTACCTTAACTAAGAATCAGCGCTTGAAAAAACAGGCTCCGTTTATTTCAGAAGCTGTAATTGAGTGCCTGAAATCATCCGATAGAATCGAAAATAAGATTATTGCCCAGAAAACATCGGGCTTCGGTGATCCGCTGCTGGTGCAAAGTTTTGTATCCATGTTTCACAAGGCTATTTCGTTTTACAGCAATAGTATCGCCTTGTTTGAACTACCACTGGGCAATGATAAATCAATTACGGAGTATGTGAGTCCGTTGAGTGATGGCTGCCTGAGATCGTATGAGTATGAGCTCGAAGATAGTTACCTGAATACCACCGATACTGTGTTTGTGATTAATTTTCGTCCTAAGAAAGGGAAGAATTTCAACGGGTTGAAAGGTACCTTGTTCATTAGTTCTACTGGTTTTGCACTTAAAAACATAGTGGTTGAGCCTTCGGAAAAGGGATTAATCGGATTTAAATTCAGGCAGGATTATGAACTCATCGGTACTAAATGGTTTCCCACAAAGCTGGACGAAGAGATTGGGTGGGTTGCCAACAAAGTAAACAAAACAACAAATGCCTATCCTGTTTACCGGATTACAAGTAATATTGATAATGTGAGTTATACCCTGAACGAAGATCAACGGTCCATCCATCTCGAAAAGGTGTATCTCGATGAAGCTTCGTTACAGCAGAGCGACCGTATTTTGGATGCCGTGCGACCCGACTCCTTGTCGACCCGGGAGAAAAACACCTACCATGTGGTGGATAGCCTTGGCCGAAAGCACAGGTTCGATTACTGGGCAACACTGCTTCCGAAGCTGGCAGCCGGTAGAATACCGGTGAAATGGGTGGATGTGGATTTCAACAGACTTTATAACCACACTACCTACGAAGGTTCGCGGGTTGGAATCGGTTTATATACGAACGAAAAGGTGTCGAAAGCCCTGTCGTTAGGGGGTTTTGTCGGCTACGGACTAAGAGATAAGCAATTAAAATACGGTGGAGAGCTGATGGTGGATATAAATAAATACCATGAGCTGCAGTTGAAATTGTCGTACCAAAACAACCTGCAAGAAGTAGGGCGCAGCAATCACCCGCAAGCTGACCTGAGCAACTACCTTCGAAGCTTCATGGGGTCACGATTTGACAAACTCATTCAAAAAAAGATTGAACTTGGTTTTAGAAGCCTGCGGTTCTTAAAAGTGACTACCTCGGTAAGTATCAATGAGTACAGTCCTACCTATGCCTATTCGTATAAAGGTGCAAGTCTATCCCGTTATCAGGCTGATGAGCTGGGTATTTCGGCCACCTATGCCTATGGCGAAGAACTGGCAACCATGGGTAACCAACGGCAAGTGAATTACAAAGGAAATCCGGTCATCACTGTCAGCTACAACAGAGGTTTCAATCTGTTGAACAACAACAGTTACAACTACAACCGGATAGAAGCTGCTGTTGATTACAGTTTGTATAACGGCAGGGTGGGGCAGTCGAACATCCGCCTCGCCTCCGGCTTAATAGACAGGAGTTTGCCCTATGGCTTGCTGTTCACCGGCGAAGGTAGTAAAAGCTCATCTATGCCCTTGTTGATCAATACTACTTTTCAAACGATGTTGCCCTACGAGTTTCTGTCCGACAGATACCTGCATCTTTTCTATTCTCACAATTTCGGATCCTTACTGTTGAATACGCCAAAATTTAAGCCTCAGTTTATAGTTGTACAGAACACGGGTTGGGGCTCGCTTACCAACGCAAGCTACCAGGGCATTGATTTTAAGACCAAAGAGCGTATCTATCTTGAATCGGGATTAATCATTAATAACCTGCTTAAGTTCAACTATATAAACATGTTTTATTTGAACGTTGGTGTAGGGGGATTCTATCGGTATGGTTATTATGGTTCAACGAATTTTAGCGATAACTTTGCTTTAAAGTTATCGGTTACGATGTCGTTGAAGTAACTTTACATTCAAATTAATTTAAACGTATATGCAACTCAATTCACTTCAGCAACAAATAAACTTTATCAGGGAAATTGATAAAATAAAGCACATTCAGCGTAAAACCAGATTAATCAACAGCGACCGTCCCGAAAATGATGCCGAACACAGCTGGCACCTGGCAGTGATGGCTCTGGTGCTGGCCGAACATTCGAAGGTTCCGGTAGATGTGCTGAAAGTGGTAAAAATGGTGTTGATTCATGATATTGTTGAAATCGATGCCGGCGATACCTTTATATACGACCTCACCAAAAATCACGTGAATACAGCCGACGAATTCAAGGCGGCACAGCGTATTTTCGGGATGCTTCCGCCCGCGCAGGCTGAGGAGCTGATTGCCACCTGGGTAGAGTTTGAAGCCGGCGAAACGCCTGAGGCTAAGTTTGCCAGGGCCATGGACCGCCTTGAACCGCTACTGCAGAATGTTTCGAATAACGGTGGCACCTGGCGCGAGTTTGAGGTGGACTACGACCGGGTGTTCGAAAAAAAGAAGGTGATCGGCGAAGGGTCGGAGAGCTTGTGGGAGTTTGCTAAAGCTCTACTCGACGAAAGTGTGGAAAAGGGAATATTGAGTAAAAAAGAATGACCCGGTATAAGGTCATTCTTTTTTTAATGTTATAGCTGTTTGTACACCTCATCAAAAGGTACGCGGAACCGCTCTCCGAAAATTCCTTTGTTGCCATCGCGGTACCCACACGAAACAATCATATTGATTTCGGCAGCTGCGGGGAGCTTTAATAGTTTTTTAATGCGGCGACTGTCGAAGCCTTCGATGGGACAGGTGTCGTATCCTTCGTTGGCCATGGCAATCATAAAGGTTTGTGCAGCAAGGGCACAGCTCTTGTGCAACACTGCCCGTTGTTCGGCTTCAGTAGTATTGATGAACATGGGGCGGAACAGGCTGACGGTTACGGTTATCAACTTACGTACTATACCAAGGAGTCCGAAAAATCGTGCATACAGAAAGGGAATGGCCTTGTTGTAGTAGATTTCTCTTGCTTTTATACGGCGCTCGTGACTTTCGGCCGGACTATTCTGCGTTATATTATCGCGTTCGAAAGCAATGATTTGTTTCGATCGGTGGCGGTGTAAATCCTGCCGGGTAACAAAAATAACCAGTTGATTGGCGGTGGTGACGGCTGGTTGTGAGAACGATGCCTTCGCCACCTTGTTGATTAGCTCCCTGTTGGTGATGTGATTAAACTCCCACAACTGCATGTTGGAACTATTAGGTGCCAGGGTTGCCAGTTCGATGCAATGTTTTACTTTTTCGGTATCTAAGTCTTTATCGGTAATATAACGGCGTACCGATCGCCTGAAATTCAATACTTCTTCGAGATTCATTTTTTCTACTTCATGTGTGATGAATTAGTATAACGGGAAAGGGGGAAGAATGTTCTAAAGAACTCACCGCTTATTTATACCTCTCCATCGTCAATCTCGCCATTAAATAACTTACCGTCGATTCAGCTCCCTGGTTCATATTTACATTGTTTTCTTCCAGCCCGTCGTAGCAACCTCCTGTACAGGGATTGTAGATAATTTGATTCAATCGGTTTCGTCCGAGAAACCACTCGAAAGCGATATGTAGTTTTTCGAGGTATCTTTTTTCGCCGAACTCGTCGAAAAACTTAGCCAGGGTGATTATGGTGTAGGCAACATCAATGGGTTGCTCTCCGTAGCGATAGGCTTCGCTGCCTCGATTGTAGCGACCCTTGTTGGAAACTACCTCTATGCCGTTGTCGTTGAAGATGTGGAGAAGAAGGAAGTTCATTGACTCGTGTGCAATGGTTTTGTAAAGCACATTACCGGTGATGTGTGAGGCACATAACATGGCCTCGGGTACTACACTGTTAGCGTAGGTGAGATAACTTTCAAACCATTCCCAGTTTTTAGTGGATTCGTGCAGGTACATGTTCTCAAGCCTTTTTGCCAATCGATCAGCCAATAAGCGGTTTTCGTTGGTGGGGCGCACCTGATGGTAAAAGTACAATCCCTTTAATATAAAGGATAATGCTCGTGTTGAGTGGATAGTTTCGAGGTGAGGGAGTGTCTGCTTAAAAATGTTAATTGCTTTTTTTACAAGATCGGCCGGAAGTATCGATTGCTTCGAGATGACGAATCCTAAGGCCCAGATAGTCCTGCCGTTGGCATCATCGAGGTTGGTTGTTTGGTTTTGAGCAGTAATGTTTTTGTAAATGTCAATGTAGTTTACAAAATTCCCACCCGGTTGGATACAATAGTCTATGAAATCGAGATAAACCTGAATGGAAAAAAGGTTAGCTGCATCTTTTGTTTGTTCAAAATGCATGCATATTGCAATAAGGGCTCTTGCGTTATCGTCGAGTGTGTAGCCCGACAGCAAATCAGGTTGATTTATTTTACAGAACTGGAGCAATCCGAAGCTGGTAGTCATTTTTAGTAAATGATCCGTTTTGATTGGTGGCAGCTTGTAAACGAGTTTAAACTTGTTGTCGAGTTGCTGCGAAAAGACCTTAACATGTGCTACTGCCGAATTCTCCCAGGCAGTGAAGATAATCTTCTGTAAGGTGTTAATGCTGATGCTTTTTCGCAATTGCTCGTTATTGAGTAAGCGTATTGCACCAGTGGCTAATTGGTTGGAATCTTTAAAGTCGATTATTATACCGGTGTTTTCTGTAAGCACTTCTTTGGCATGGGGGATAGGTGTGGAGATAATCGGACAGCCACAACTCATTGCATATACAAATGTGCCGCTTACAGCCTGATTAGGATCGTTGGTGGTAAACAGATAAATATCGGTCAGCTGCAGGTATTCAAGTAGCTCGGGCAGTGCCAGGTAATTGTTTATAAACCTTACATTTTTTGAAATGCCTAATTCATTGACCAGCTCTTCGAGCATCTCGCGGTAGTGCTCACCTTCGTGTTTTACGACCTCTGGATGGGTCTTGCCGATGATAAGAAATACAACTTCGGGTGCAACTTTTAGAATTGCCGGCAAAGCCTTCAGGGTAGTTTCAACACTCTTCCCCGAACTAAGTAAGCCAAAGGTGGTAAGTACCTTCTTATCTCTCAGGGAGTATTTGTTCTTGAGGGTGTTTTTGCTTAGGTGTGGAACGAGGTGGGTTCCGTGTGCGATTACTGAGATTTTTGATTCCGGAATTTGATAGTCGTTGATAAGTAGTTGCAATGCATTGTTAGTCATTACTATGATAGCTCCGCATGCCTGACCAATGTCGTATACATTCTTTTTAAGAAGTGCATCGGGCTTTGGTAGAACCGTGTGAAATACTACTATGACCGGTTTGGTAATAGTTTGCAGAAAACCCGGAAATGCTGTTTCCTGTTCGCTGAAGAACCCGAATTCGTGTTGTATCAACACCAGTTGTATACTGCTGTTTTGATTGATGCTTCGGGCAGTAAGGATATAGGAAGCCGGATCGGAGGTGTCGAGTACTGAAAGTACTTCGGCAGAGTAGTTGTAGGCTGCTTTGCCCGATTCCAATGCACAAACCCGTATTTTAAAGGAGGTTCCGAATTTGTTGTTGAGGGCCGAGATCAAGTCCTGCGAATAAGTGGCAATGCCACATTCGCGGGGAGGAAAGGAGCTGATGAATAATATCTCCGGAATCTGAAGCTTTGTGTTTTCAATTAGCGGTATATATTGTTTTTCATTGCTTATGATGTTTATTGTTGGTTTCATTGCTGTATATTCTTTAAAAGTTCCTGAGTCAGTTCGCTAAGTCTGACCGATACGCATGCTATTCGCTCATCGGCTGCGCCATAGTAGATAAACAGCCGGTCGCCAAACAAGGCTGTACCGGTAGGGAATACTACATTATTTACTTCTCCACGTCGTTCCCACATGTATTCGGGCGAAAAGAGGGGCTTCGACAGACGGGAAAGTTCGATGGAAGGATCGTTGAGATCTAACAAGGCTGCACATGCTGAATACACTAAGCCCTTTTCGGTAGATTCTACTCCATGGTAAATGAGCACCCAGCCATCTTTTGTTTCGATAGGCGGACAACCGCTACCGATATAGTCGGACTCGTGTTTATACACCGGATCCATAACTATGTGATTGTGGAAGTCGGGGAAATAGGCTTTCCAGAATTCCTTGGTTAATTCGTCGAGCGATTTAACTTTTACAATCTGAATTCCCGGCCGGATACGATGTAGAAATACTAAGTTACCATTAATACGACGAGGAAAGAATACTACATTCTTATCCCAGAGCATTATCACCTTATCAGGATCAGCTTCCTGGTAATAAAACTTATGATTGCGGTAATAGTTCTCGTTCACCTTGCCGTTTTTCTCGGCCCAGTGCACGAACTTAGAATAGGTGATGGGGGGAACTATAGTCCCCAGCCTCTTGAATTTCTTTAAAT
This sequence comes from Paludibacter sp., assembly GCA_028691965.1. Lineage (GTDB taxonomy): Bacteria > Bacteroidota > Bacteroidia > Bacteroidales > Paludibacteraceae > Paludibacter. The sequence continues at coordinate 27,671 of JAQUYE010000022.1, forward strand.
CTTTTGATGTTGCAAGGGCACCACGGGCATTTATCCCATCGTAACCCGTATATGACATATAATAGAGATCGTCGAGTTTTACAATTCGAGCATCTTCAATGCCCTGGGTCTCGAAGTCGAGTTCAGGAGCCATAAAGGGTATATCCCATCGTTCAGCTACATGTAAGGGTCCGTCGAGACGGGCATATCCGAGTGTGGAATGATTTCCTTTGCTTACAGCCCTGTAGAAAATATGAACACTATCACCATCTTTTTGTATGGCAGGATTTAATACTCCGGCATTTTCAAACTCAAATTCTCTTTTTTCAAGTAGAATTCCTTCTTTTTTGACATTCATGATGATGTGTTTTAGTGTGGTTTTAAAAGTTTTCCTAAAAAAACCGCCTTAGGTTTCGTTACTCTAAGGCGGTTTTGTTGTTGGCCAGAGCCTTAACGCGGTTGAATAATATCAATTATTACTGTCCGGTTATAGAATCGCTCTTCAGGCAGTTTGTTGTCGAAAGGAGCATTGTCGGCGTCCATGCCAAAGGCATACACTTCATACTTTACTCCTGTTTTACCGGCAGCCGCAACTGCTTTTTCGAGAATCTGTTTGCTGTCGATGGCACGTCGTTCCGAAAGCTTCATGTTATATTCCTGACTCCCGATTAAATCGGTATGACCATGAATGATAACTGTTCCGTTTGAAACGATATGCGGTGCAACTTCTTTGGTAAGGAAGTTTTCGTAGTCGGCAACTGCATTTGCCTTATCAAAATCGAAAAGGATACTGAAACGCAACGAATCTTCGTTGGGGACTTCGCTTCGTACCAGGTTAATGCTACGTTCCTTTCGCACTACAGCACCATCGGTGGTTTCGCCTGTAAGTACAAATTTGTAGTTGCCGTTGGCTTTCTTTCCAAGAATGCTGTTGCCCGAGATGCTTTCCTGATTACGGGTATAAGGTCCGTAATGAGTAGTCATCCCGCTCTCGTCGGTTACATCTACTTTCCATGATTTGAAAGGTTGTGGTTCTTCCGAATCGACGGTGAAGAGTACGCGGCTATCGAGGGGATCGATTTGATCGACTTCCAGTTGCAATGGTTTTAGCAGGAACGATGGACTGCTTACTATGTCGACCCTGCGATCACCTTCAAGTAATAAAGGCAAAAATTTCTTGTCGCCGGGAGATGCAGAAGGATCTTTTGGCTGATTGCGTCCTTCAGTCTTGATACGCGATGAGCTTATCCCAAAAGAATTCACCAGGTATCTTTTTACTGATTCAGCATAAGTCAATCCAAGTGCCTCGCCATTACCGGCCGAAGCGCCGATAAGAGTAATTGTTTCGGAAGGTTTTTCATTCATGCGGTATCCGAGTATATTCAGGATATTGTAATACGCATTCATCTGACGTTTTGATCTTCCTGTCTGGTCGGTAGCATCCGACTTTTGAAGTTGCTCCGGATTAAACTTGCCCGCCTGTGCAGGAGTTAACTTCACATAACGATTGGGGATGTCGGATGATTTTTCTTCAAAGAAGATGTAGTTGCGCAAGGGGAAAGCCTCGTTGATAGTACGGTTGGCAGCAACAACTTCAGGAGCCTTGATAATAAAGTCGGCCTTGATTGGAGTTACGGCTACGGGCTGAATGATGGGTGCTACGGGAACTATATAGGCACTGTTGACTTGTTTTACAACTTTTCCTTTACCGAACTTCAGTGCCATACCTACTCTTACAGTCGACAACGACCAGCTTTCGATATCACGTGGTGCTTGTCCGAAGTAAGGATGATACGATACAAAGGGCGAAAGAGCAATCTGGCGACGACTGCCGGCATCGGCCAGCTGTATGTCGTAACCAATACCTACATGGGTTGAAAATACATCGCGACGAATATCGCTGAATTCACCTTCGTGGGTAGTAAACTGACTTCCGGTGTTCTGATCGAAGCTGTAAGTGAACGACTTATCAATGTTGTAACCATATGCACCACCCAGGAATACATAGAAGTCGGGTCCGAAGGGTGAAATACGGATACTGGGTTGTATAGTCGCATAACTTAGGTTAGTCTTCAAATCCTCGGGGCAGTTACAGGGCGATAGCACCTGATCGAACTCGCCACCACGGTTATCGTAGCCAAGGTTCAACATAAACCCAAGGAATGAAATGGGACGGTACTCCAGCAATACAGAACCAAAACCGCGGATACCAAAGCCTTCGTGTAAAGCTGCCGGTGCCATCAGTGATGGAGTAAGTCGTTGGGTTGTTCCTGTGTACATGTTAACATTGGCAGCCCCGGAAATCCCCCACCAGAATGTTGGTAGGGTTCTTTGTACTTCCTGTGCCGGTAATGTGATCGCTATTCCAAGCACCATCAACGAAGAGAAAACCAGTTTTCTGATCACGTTTTTATTTTGTTTGTAATTTATAAGTTTCATGACGTTTTAATTATTAAGGTTTTGTTACAATGTTTGAATCCAAAGTGACAGCCCCGATGCGGGTTAATGCTCTACCTGTAAGTGTTGCACCTGTAGTAATGGTGATGGATTGATCAGCCAGGATATTTCCATAAAATATGGAAGTTGTTCCTAAGGTGGCTGAAGTTCCTACCGACCAGTAGATATTCTTTGCCTGTGCTCCACCTGCAAGTACGATGCTTGTTCCTGCACCTGTAATTAAGGTTGAACCCATTTTAAAGATCCATACTGCATTCGGATTTCCACCAGCATCCAGTGTAAGAATGCCGTTTGCACCTGTACCGGATATTCCGCTTGTTGAAGAGTTAACGTATAATCCCGGTGCTAAGGTGAGTCCACCTAATTGTCCCGGCAATGAAATTGCATTGGTAGAACGACCTTGTGCGTCGTTAAATGCGGCTGTGAGATGGGTTTTTGCAAGGCCAACAATCGGATCAGCTACCACATAGAGGGTGCCGTTCACATTGCCTGCCAGTAGTCCGTTGATAGTAGCCGTTGGGAATGAACCTACATCACCTGTGATAATGGTCGATACTCCTGTATTAGAGATGCCTGAACCTGCAAGGACTGCGAAGTCACCTGCCGAACCTAAATCGATGCCCTGCGGACCCGAAACGAGGACCTTAAAGTTAGCTACCAACGAGCGGTTACCATTCAATGTGAACACATAGGTAGCTGCAGTCGAAACAGTACTTCCGTTTTCAGTCCACTTTTCGAAGGTATATCCAGCGTTAGCAGTTGCTTTGGCTGTCACCGTTGAACCTGCATTATACAATCCACCACCGGTGGTTGTTCCACCTGCGATAGGGAGCGACGACAAAGAAGCTGTGTACTGTACCGGAGGTATTACCTTGAAGTTAGCAACCAATGAACGGTTACCGTTCAGGGTGAAGGTATAAGCCGCTAAGCTTGAAACCTGAATTCCGTTTTCTGTCCACTTTTCAAAGGTGTAACCCGGGTTGGGGCTGGCAGTAACTGTTATTGAACTACCAGCGTCAAATAAACCTCCTCCGTTGGTAACCCCACCTGCAATAGGAAGCGACGATAACGAAGCTGTATACTTAACAGGAGGTATTACCTTGAAGTTAGCAACCAACGAGCGGTTACCATTCAGTGTGAAGGTATATGCTGCTAAGGTCGAAACCGGATTGCCGTTTTCAGTCCAATTCTCAAAGGTGTATCCCTGATTTGCTGTGGCTGTTACTGTTATCGAAGTACCCACGTCAAACAAGCCTCCTCCGTTGGTAACACCACCTGCGATAGGTAGCGACGACAAAGTAGCTGTATACTGAACAGGAGGTATAATCTTAAAGTTGGCAATCAAGGTTTTGTTTCCACTTAAGTTGAAGGTATAAGTAGCTAAGGTCGAAACCGGGTTGCCGTTTTCAGTCCAATTTTCAAAGGTGTAACCTGTTTTCGGAGTAGCTTTTACCGTCACTGAACTGCCAATATCATAAAGTCCGCTTCCACTGGTTGTTCCGCCTTCGATAGGAAGTGCCGAAAGTGTAACCAGGAACTGTGTAGGAGGTATGAGTTTGAAGTTTGCAATCAGGTTTCTGTTGCCATTCAATGTAAAGCTATAGGTAGGCTGTGTCGAAACCGGAGTCCCGTTTTCAGTCCAATTCTCGAAGGTGTATCCGCTAGCTGCAGTAGCTGTAACATTAACCAAAGAGGCTATGTCGAAGTTTCCACCACCACTGGTTGTACCTCCTGCAACAGGAAGAGCCGATAATGTAACCGAATATTGAACTGGAGCTGCTATAGTAGAGAAACTCCATCTTTTATCATTTGCCATTGCATTACCATCCAGGTCTTTTGCTCCTGTTGTGATGACAGCATTATACGTTACGCCTTTTAAAAGAGGACTGGCAGGAGTAAAGATTCCTTCAGTTCCTGCATAACTTACATATCCCAATACCGGAGTTGTACCGTTCATTACCTTAAAGGTAGATGAATTGATAGTTGTGTTATCCATCACTTTGCTGAATGTAGCAGTGATAATCTTGTTGATTTCAACATTGGTAGCACCATCCGACGGATCGGTAGATACAACATAAGGCAATACAGGTACAATTAAAATACCGGTAGTGAATTTCCAGGTTGAATCGGCAGGAATTGATTTGTTTGCCAAATCTCTAACACCGGTTGTAACGGTTGCAGTATATTCTGTACCAAACTGCAAAGGCTGTGTTGGTGTAAAGATAGCCGACATGTCCTTGTAGCTTACTACTCCCGCAACAGGTGTAGTACCATGTTTAAGCGTGAATGTCAGCGAATTGATTGAAATAGGATTCATCATTTTACTGAACGTGGCGCTAACTAAAGTTTCAATTGCTACATTAACATCTCCATCGTGGGGGTGTGTAATAGTAATTAAAGGTAAGGTGCCGGTGGCAAAACTCCAGGTTGTGTCCTTAAGCATTGTGTTACCGGCAAGATCTTTCACTTGTTTAAAGATAGTGGCTGAGTAGACCTTGTTGGCTATCAGTGCGCTTGAAGGGGTAAATGTTGCCATGGTACCTGAATAGCTTACTGTTCCGGGTATCGCGGTTGTTCCCTGCATTACTTTAAAGGTGCCGGTAGTGATGCTGGATGAATTCATCTCAGTGCTGAATACGGCAGTAATTGCTTTATTCAGCGCAACATCCGATGTGCCTTCAAGTGGGTCGGTGAGGATTACGTTTGGTGCAGAGCCTGTGTTGAAACTCCATACTTCATCTGCAATCATAATATTCCCCATCAGATCTTTGCTCTCTCTTTTTACGGTAGCAACATAGACGGTATTAGGTTCCAGTAAATTAGTAGGAGTAAAGGTGGCAGTTGTACCACTGTAGGTTACTGCTCCGCCAATAAGGTTACTACCTTTTTTTATAAAATAGGTAGTTTCATTTATGGAGGATGGATCCATTGCTACGTTGAAAGTTGCAGTGATAAGTGCGTTACTAACTACGTTAATTGCCCCATTGACAGGGCTCGTCAGGATTACTTCCGGGCAGACGCCAATCACTTCGCCGGTGAAGTCATCGTCCTTACATTGCCAGGTTGTAAAAGCTACCAACATCAGAATGCCGACAGTGAAAAAGCCTCTCAGCCTTTTGAAATGTAGGATTGATGTGAGCTTTTGATTAGAAAAAAAAGTCTTGTTTCTCATATTGGAATGAATTAATAGAATGAATAGAATTAAATTAAATGCTGTCTATGGTGTTGAGATATTTCAACCTGGCAAAGGTGAGGAATCCTATTCCTTAAAACTTACACCTATCTGTGAATAAGTTACATCATTCACTGATTTGGGTAATCGGAGTGCTGACCTTTAGCAGATAAAAAATCAATTGGTAGCTGAGCTGAACGGTGGGTACAAACACGACCGCTTCAACGTCTGAAAGGAGTATACAACCAGAAATCTACGAATACTTTTTATCATGAATAATACAGCTCTGTCGCGTTCGAAAGAACTGCAAATAAAGGCTGAGGAAATTCGTCGGCGGGTGATTGAAATCATCTACTCAGCGAAAGGCGGACATACCGGGGGATCACTCTCGTCGGTCGATCTGCAGACTCTTCTTTATTTCCACGTACTCAATATTGATCCTCAACAGCCTGATATGCCCGGGCGCGATCGGTTTATCCTTAGTAAAGGGCATAGTGTTGAAGCCCTGTACGCCACCCTGGCGGCCCGTGGCTTTGTTTCGCAGGAAACGCTCGATACCTACGGTCAGTACAATTCTCCGCTGGCCGGTCATCCTACTAAAAAAACACCGGGTGTAGAACTTAACAGTGGTGCACTCGGTCATGGTCTGTCGGTTGGAGTCGGCATGGCTATCGGTGCGCGTATGTCGGGGATGCACTACCGTACCTTTGTGCTGATGGGCGATGGCGAACAGGGTGAAGGTTCGATTTACGAAGCTGCCATGGCCGCCGGTCATTACCAGCTGGGTTCGCTGGTGGCTATTATCGACCGGAATACACTGCAGATCAGCGGGCGTACCGAAGAGGTGATGGGCCTTGAACCGATGCGTGAGCGCTGGTCGTCGTTCGGCTGGGAGGTGCAAGAGGTGGATGGTAACGACATGGACGCGCTGCTCGCTACCTTCGGAGCATTGGATTTTCGTAACCAGGTTCCCAAACTAATCATTGCCCGTACGGTAAAGGGGAAGGGTGTATCGTTTATGGAAGATGGTGCGAAATGGCACCACGGTGTTCCCTCCGAAGAGCAGTATAAAACAGCAATTGCTGAAATCAACGAACGCATTAAACGCCTCCAATCATGAGCAATACAATTCCCTGCCGGAAAATGTTTACCGATACCTTGCTGGAACTGGCACAGCAAGACCCCGAAATTGTAGCCGTTACTACCGATGCGCGTGGCTCGGTAACCCTCGATGCGTTTGCGCAACAGTTGCCCGGACAGTTCGTCGAACTGGGTATTGCCGAGCAAAATGCAGTGGGCGTGGCTGCGGGACTGGCATCGGTGGGTAAGAAAACCTTTGTGTGCGGACCGGCCTGCTTCTACGTGGCCCGAAGTCTGGAACAGGTAAAAGTGGATGTGGCTTATTCGGCCAATCCTGTTAAAATATTAGGGGTGAGCGGTGGCGTAAGCTACGGTGCCCTTGGCTTTTCACATCATAGTCTGCACGATATTGCCGTGCTTCGTACCTTCCCCACTATTCAGGTGGTGCTTCCCAGCGATGCACGCCAAACCCGCCGGCTGGTACAGCAACTGGTCGACTATCCACACCCTGTGTACGTGCGTGTGGGTCGTAATGCGGTGCCCGATGTGTACGGCGACGATGATTTCTCCTTTACTATCGGTAAGGCAAACAAACTTACCGATGGAAATGATATTACCCTGATAGGTACCGGCGAGACGGTATGGCACTGCCTGCAGGCAGCAACCCGCCTGAAAGAACAGGGTGTGGCCGCCAGGGTAATTGATATGCATACGCTTAAACCCTTTGATAGTGAGGCGGTGCTCGAAGCGTTACGCGAAACAGGTACCATACTGACTGTCGAGGAGCATAGTGTGAGCGGCGGACTTGGATCGTGTGTGGCTGAATTAATGGCGCAGGAGGGAATGGGAAAGCTAAAGATACTGGGTATCCCCGACGAAGCTCCGATCCATGCCAAACCGCTCGAGATATTTCATCACTATGGCATTGATGCCGACGGTATTTATACATCCGCTTTAGCTTTATTGGGGAAATGAAAAACCATACCGTAGTTGTCGACCAGAGTACATCGGCTACCAAAGCGATGTTGTTTCGCGATGAGGGGATACTGGTGCATACCGTTTCCATCGCTCATCAGCAATACTATCCCCGTCCGGGTTGGGTGGAACACGATGCCGAAGAGATTTTTGCCAATACAGTCACTGCTGTTCGTGAATTACTTGCGACTACGGCTATCGACCTTTCGCTGGTCGATTCGCTGGCAATAACCAACCAGCGCGAAACAGTGGTGGTGTGGGATAAGCGTACCGGTAAGCCGGTGTGCAATGCTGTGGTATGGCAATGTAACCGGGGTGCTGACTTGTGCGACCAACTGATTCGCGAAGGCAGGCAGGAGCTGGTGCGTTCGAAAACAGGCCTTCTCATTAATCCGTATTTCTCGGCCAGCGGTATCAGCTGGATACTGAACGAAGTACCGGGGGCTGCCGAAGAGGCTGCAAAAGGTAATCTGCTTTTTGGTACGATGGACAGCTGGTTGATCTGGAAACTTACCGGCGGTAAACTTCATGCTACCGATCATACCAATGCTTCACGTACCTTATTATATAATGTACAATCGCTGAAGTGGGATCCTGAGCTGTTCGACCTTTTCGCTATTCCTGTTTCGATGGCTCCGGAGGTGCGTTCGGGAGATGCTGTCTACGGTGTAACCGACGCTTCCTGGTTTGGTAAGGCACTTACCATCGCCGGTGTGCTGGGTGATTCGCATGGTGCGCTGGCCGGTCAACTGTGTTTTCAGCCGGGAATGGGGAAGGTAACTTATGGTACCGGCTCATCGGTAATGATACAGGCGGGTACGGAAATGCTGTCGGCTCCCGACGGACTCGTAACTTCTGTTGCCTTTTCGGCTCTTGGAAAGGTGTATTATGCCTTCGAAGGGAATATCCATTGCACCGGCGCTACCATTCAGTGGCTGGTGGATGATTTGCAACTACTTAACAATGCTGCTGAGTCGGAAGTGCTGGCAACTTCAGTCGACGATACGGGCGGTGTGTACCTGGTACCTGCTTTTGCCGGACTGGGTGCTCCCTGGTGGGATCCCGATGCAAGGGCTGTGATTTGCGGGATGACCCGCGGCACTAAGAAAGCACATGTGGTACGCGCTGCACTCGAATCCATCGCCTATCAGATTCGGGATTTGCTGGAACTTGTTAAAGGATCGGGAATCACCCTGAAAGAGGTAAGGGTGGATGGCGGTCCGGTTAAAAACGCTTTCCTCATGCAGTTTCAGGCTGATCAGCTGCAGGCACCTGTCAACCGCAGTCCCGTGAAGGAAGCTTCAGCCCTGGGGGTATATTTTATGAACCGACTGGCAATGAAGCAGTGGCATTCGCTCGATGAAATCGGGAAAACCAGAACTAATAATGAATATGTGTATCCGATGATGCCTCCGCAACAGGCCGACAGTCTGTACGCAGGCTGGAAGAAAGCCATCGGTAAGTCACAACAATAACAAAGGGTAGTACCCTGCAATAACTACGTTAACCACTAAAAAAAATTAATACAAATGAATCTCAAAAAACAAACCTTCGGGGTAATCGTTTCGACCCGTAACATTTTTAACTATAAGTTAGCTGTTGATGCACGTAAGAAAGTGCTGGAGAGACTGGAAGCTATGGGCTTTGGTTATGTTATCCTGCCCGAATCGGAAGCTCCTACCGGAAATATCGA
>JAQUYE010000112.1 GCA_028691965.1 Paludibacter sp.
GGCCTTCGTAGGAACCACGTACCCCTCCGAGCATAATCTCGTTGCCATAGTATAGCTGAGGATAACCCCGCACGGTAGCCAGCATTGCCAGTGCCATTTTATAAACACGTACATCCTGATTTACCACTTCCGAATACCGATCAATATCATGATTATCCAGGAAATTCATAATCAGATCGGTGCGGGGATAGGCAAAATCGAGGGCAAAATGCATATAAAAACGGGCCAACCCTTCATTCCACCCTTCCTTTTCGGTAAATGCCTGCTGGAACACATTTCCCAGGGGAAAATCCATCACGCTCTGCAAACGCGAATCGAATCCGTCTTTATTCGTATTACCCGACATGAAGTAAGCAATTTCCTGCGAGGTATTCAACCAGCATTCTCCCACAACCGTCATGGCAGGATATTCATTTCTGATTGCCTGAATAAAACGTGCTGCTGTAGGTAAATCGTTGTAAGGATAGGTATCGACCCGTAAGCCGGCTATCCCTGCATATTCAATCCAGAAAACATATACTTGTTTCAGGTAATCGAACAAGAGTGGATTTTTAAGGTTGAAGTCGGGCATATTGGGTGCAAACCAACCATGTGTCAGCCGGTGTAGGTCTTTTTCGGAACGATGCGGATCCATCCAGGCCATCATCCTGTAATTGGAAGAAATATAACTATCCCAGCGGTTAAACCAGTCGTTGGAGGGCAGGTCGCTGAGCCACCAGTGTGCCGTACTGCAATGGTTCGGCACTACATCCAGGATCAGTTTTATACCATTCTGCTTAGCCACTTCCGACAGTCGCCGGTAATCTTCGTTAGTACCCAATCGTGGATCTACTTTATAATAATCGGAACACCCATAGTGGTGATAGGAGTACTTCACATCATTATTATCAAACACGGGAGTTGTCCACAGCGCTGTAATCCCAAGATCGGCAAGGTAGGGAACACGCTGAATAATCCCTTCGATATCACCTCCGTGACGAGCACCCGGGTCGGAACGATCGACACCTTGCAGATAGCCGGGCACTGAGTCGTTGGCCGGATTACCGTTAGCAAAACGATCGGGCATAATCAGGTACACAGCATCAGCTGCTGAAAAACTCTGTCGGGCAGCTGAACCGGGTTCCCGCTGTTTCAGTTCGAAATCATGGTAGCGTGTTTGTCCGTCGCGTTTCAGTTCAAAACGTATATTACCCGGACGGGCACGTTTTCCTACCTTTATATATACGAACTGATAATTAGGATTATCTGTAAACCGGGAAGGGAGCTGTTTAACTCCCCGGTAGCGGAACGAGATAGTGGTTTCGGCCATTTGTGGACCATAAAACTGAATCTGCAGCACTTCCTCCTGCATACCGGTCCACCAAAACAAAGGCTCCACACGGTTGATCTGCAATTCCGCAACCACCAGAAGTGACGATAACAGTAAAACTCCAAGTAAAACTAATTTCTTCATCCTTTTTGTTCTTTTACCTGATCCTTAACTAATAATACACTAAACGCCGCTATCAGCAAAAACACACCCGACATTACCAGTGCATAGATTGCCTGTGAGTCGAACACACGTTTTACAACAGGACCGCCGAACAGTCCGTTTACAATTTGAGGTAAAGTGATAAAGATATTAAAAATGCCCATGTAAATTCCCATTTTTCGTGGAGGTAAAGCGGGTGCCAGAATTGCATAGGGCATTGCTAGTATGCTTCCCCATGCAAAGCCGACTCCCACCATAGGCAGAATAAGCAGTGACGGGTCTTTTATGAAAAATACAGACAGCAACCCGAAAGCACCGGCAAGCAGGGAAACTGCATGGGTGCCCTTTCGACCGATAGCCCGTGCAATGGCAGGTAACAGCAGTGCGTAAATCATTGCCACTCCATTGTATACTCCGAAAAGAATACCGACCCAGTTACCCGCATCCTGATAAGCAACCGACGAGGTATCGTCGACCGCCACACCGTATACATGCTGTGCAATGGCAGGAGTGGTAAATACCCACATTCCGAAAAGTGCTATCCAGGAGAAAAACTGAACAACTCCCAACTGTTTCATGGTTCGGGGCATTTGGCGTACATCACGAAAGATATCCGAGAAGCGGGACTTATCTTCCACTTCGGTTTGTTTTATATTCATCTTCTCCAACTCAACGGGACTGTATTCTTTGGTAGTAATTACTGTCCACAGGATAGTAAGAATCAATACCGCAGCCCCAGTATAAAAGGAGAAAATAACATTGTCGGGAATACCCCCGTCGGGAGCAATCTTAGAGATCCCAAACCATTCGGCGAGAATATACGGCAACCATGACCCAACCACCGCACCTACTCCGATAAGGAAAGTCTGAATCGAGAACCCAACGGTTGTTTGTTCGTCGGGCAGCATATCACCGACCAGCGCTCGGAAAGGCTCCATGGCTACATTAATAGAAGCATCCATAATCATCAGAAAACCGGCTCCAACAAACATGGGCGGGAGGTAATGAGCAAACTCCCCGGCATTCGGCATTAATAAAAGTGCAATAGCTGCCATAATGGCTCCGGCAAGAAAGAACGGCCGTCGGCGCCCCAGACGAGTCCATGTCTTATCTGAATAATGCCCAATGATAGGCTGAATAATTAATCCGGTAAGCGGAGCAGCCATCCAGAACCAGGATAGGTGCTCCATATCGGCACCGAAAGTCTGGAGAATACGACTGGCATTCGAGTTCTGCAGCGCAAAACCGAATTGAATTCCCATAAAGCCCATCGACATGGACAAGATCTGAAAAAACGACAACTTAGGTTTCATGTAGTAGTATCAAGCAGGTAAGATTCGTGTAGTGCCACGAATCTGAAGGTTAGTTTTAATTATTTTATTTGTATACCGGCCCTGTGTTTCTCCTTTTATTTTGGAGATAAGAAGCTGAGCTGCATGCACTCCCATTTCAAAACCATGCTGCTCCACGGTACTCAACATCGGGTCGGAGGCTAGTGCAAACTCTCCGTCGGAGAAGCCAAAGATGGAAATCTCTTCAGGTACTTTTAAGCCATAGCGTTTAACAGCAAACAGAATACCGGCCGCACACTGATCGTTGATGGCAAAGAAGGCATCGGGACGGTTATCCATGGCCAGAAATTCAGGAGTAACGCGAATAGCATCTTCACGGGTATCGCAAATGCGTATTAGTTGCTCGTCGATATCAATTTTATGGAAGCGCAAAGCATCCAGATAGCCGTTCTTACGGTTTTTGGAAATCTCGAGATGAGGAGGTGAACTAAAAAAGGCTATTCTGCGGCATCCGGTTTTAATAAGGTAGTCGGCTGCCGCATAAGCCCCGGCATAATCATCAACCACCACCTTATCAGTCAGTATACCGATACAGATTCGATCGAAAAACACCAGCGGTATGTCACTATCGACTATTTCCTGAAAATGATCGTAGTTGGTGGTATTCTTCGACAGGCTGGCAAGTACTCCCGACACCCTGCTCGAAATGAGAGCCTCGGTATTACGCACTTCCTTTTCGTAATTTTCGCCCGACTGACAAACAATTACGTTATAACCTTCCTTATCGGCAATATCTTCGATACCTGCCAATACTGAAGAGAAGAAATAATGGACAATCTCAGGAATGATTACCCCGATCGTTTTATTTTTGTTGGTCCGTAAACTCAGTGCCAGTCCATTGGGTTTGTAGTGGTGTTCCTTTGCATACTGCTGAACCTTTTCACGGGTCGACAAACTTATGTCGGGATGACTTTGTAAGGCACGTGACACAGTGGAAGGAGAGATACCCAACTCACGCGCTATGTCTTTGATGGTAATGGGAGACTTCTTCATGGCACAAAGATAGAAAAGGATGTTATAAACCTGTTTGACTGCCAAATATAACCAATTATTTTGAATTGCAAACGTTTGCGACAAAATTTGAATTGAAATGAAGCAACCCAACCACCTATTCATTTATAATCCTATAAATTTGCACCGTGGATGTTAAACCAGAAACCAACTTAACTGACAACACACCAATTAATATTATAACCTTTAAATAGTAAATGCATGAACAACAAGACGTACACGTACACCCTTCGGAAGTTATGGTCCGTAGTAGTGATAGTCCTTGCCACAGTGTCCTTATCGGCACAGCAGCTATCAGTATCAGGGGTAGTAAAAGATGCAGTTAACGGCGAACCGCTTTTCGGGGTAAACATCCTTGAAAAGGGTACCAGCAACGGAACTATCACCAACCTCGACGGCGAATTTACACTTTCGGTACCTGCCAACGCGGTACTTATTTTCCGTTATGTAGGCTATCAGGCTCTTGAAGTGCCTGTTGCCGGAAAAACCAGATTGAATATCAGTCTGACCGAAGATGCTGTAGCCATTGGAGAGGTCCTTGTAATTGGTTATGGTACTGTAAAGAAAAACGATGCTACCGGTTCGGTAACCGCTATTAAACCGGATGCCATGAACAAAGGGATGACCACCAATGCTCAGGATATGCTTGCCGGTAAGATTGCAGGTGTAAACGTAGTTTCAGCCGGTGGAGCCCCGGGAGCAGGAGCAACTATTCGTATTCGTGGTGGTTCTTCACTATCGGCCAGCAACGATCCGCTAATCGTAATTGATGGTCTGGCAATGGATAACAATGGTATTAAGGGAGTAGCGAACTTCCTCAGCACCATCAACCCCAACGATATTGAAAGTTTTACTGTCCTTAAAGATGCTTCTGCAACGGCCATTTATGGTTCAAGAGCATCCAATGGTGTTATTATAATCAACACTAAAAAAGGAGAAAAGAACCAGAAGCCACAGGTTTCGTACGAGGGCAACGCATCCATCAGCACCCTCAACCAACGGTATGATGTGTTATCGGGTGATGAATTCCGTACACTTGTAAATACTGTCTATGCTGATCAGCCGGATGTACTTGCCGAATTAGGCACCCATAACACCGACTGGCAGGAACAGATTTACCAAAACGCATTGAGCACCGACCATAATATTAGTGTTACGGGTGGTTACAAAAACATTCCCTACCGTGTTTCCATGGGATACACCAATCAGGAAGGTGTTATCAAGACTTCTCATTTCGAACGTATTACCGGAGCAGTAAGCCTATCTCCTACTTTCTTCGACGATCACCTGCGCGTTAACCTGAACGTTAAGGGGATGTGGGTGAAAAACCGCTATGCCGAAACCGGTGCTGTAGGCAGTGCTGTAGGTATGGACCCTACTCAACCTGTTACCAGTGAGGAAGAACCCTTCAAATCCAGCTTCGGCGGATATTTCCAATGGTATAATATGATTGAAGGTAACGATGGAATTACTAAGCCCTGGTTTAACACCTTAGCTCCCCGCAACCCTGTTTCAACCTTACTACTTAAGGATGATGTTGCCCGTTCACGCGACTTTATCGGAAGTGCCGACTTTAACTACAAATTCCACGGAATGCCTGAATTAAGGGCTACCCTGAGTCTGGGTACCGAGCGTGCTTTTGGTCGCCAGGAACTGATGTTGCCTGTAACTGCTGCCAGCGATCATAACTGGGGACGTACCGGCTGGGACGAAATCAGCAAATCCAACGAATCGCTGAATGCCTGGTTGCAGTATGCAAAAGAAGCTGGTCTGCATAACTTTGATGTGATGGGAGGTTACGAATGGCAACATTTCTACCGTGAGGGTCAAAGCGAGTACCGTGGATTGATGCGTTTCGATTCCAACGAAGACGGAGTGGTTGATGCTACTGACAAATATTACGATGAACGAATTAACGAGTGGAAAACAGAAAACTTCCTCGTATCTTTCTTCGGACGTGCCAATTATTCGTTCGCCGGCAAATACCTGCTAACCGCAACTGTTCGTTTGGACGGAAGCTCACGTTTCTCGAAAGAAAACCGTTGGGGTACTTTCCCATCTTTTGCTTTTGCCTGGAAAATAAACGAAGAAGATTTCCTTGCCGAAGTTGATCAGCTTTCTGATCTTAAGCTTCGTTTAGGATACGGTATAACAGGTCAGCAGGACCTCGGACAAGGAGATTATCCTTACATTCCTGTATTTAAGGAAAACAAAGACGGAGCCTATTATCCTTTTGAAGAAAACGGAGAATTGGTGTATGTAGATACCTACTGTCCGAATGTATTCAACAACAACCTTAAATGGGAAGAAACGACCACCTATAACGCAGGTATCGATTTCGGATTCTTTAAACAACGTCTGACCGGTAGTCTTGACTACTACCATCGTATAACCAACGACCTGCTCAACGTGGTTGATATACCTATGGGTACTAACTTCAGTAACCGTGTGGTAAGTAATATCGGATCGCTCACAAACAATGGTATTGAGCTTGCATTGAACGGTCGGATAATCTCCAGAAAAGACATTAGCTGGGAAGTTGGGTTAAACCTGACTCATAACCGCAACGAAATTACCAAGCTGACAACCGGAACAGGCGAAGGCTACTATGTTGCAACGGGCGGCATCTCTACAGGAACAGGTACAAATGCTCAGGCTCATGCTGTAGGTCATCCCGCCAGCTCCTTCTATGTATACAAGCAGGTTTACGACGACAATGGTAAGCCAATCGAAGGTGAATTTGCAGATCTGAACCCTGATGGAATCATTAACAGTCAGGATCTATATTTCTATAAGAGCCCCGCTCCCGATTTGCTGGCCGGTTTATCTTCCAAGTTTATTTACAAGGACTTTGACTTTAGTTTCAGTATGCGCTCGAGCATTGGCAACTATATGTTCAACGACGTTGCTGCCCGCAGTCACGACATGAGCGATACAGGCATCTGGTCAACTTCCGGATTCTTCTCCAACAAACCAAGGTCGGCGATGGAAACTAATTTCAACCAGAATAAAACCAACGCTCACCTTTCAGATTACTATGTACAGGATGCTTCGTTCCTGAGAATGGATAATATAACTGCCGGATATTCATTCAAAGACATTCTGGGTGTTATCTCTGAAGCACGCATCTATGCAACGGTTCAGAATCCATTTGTGATTACTGCCTATTCCGGTCTGGATCCTGAGAAATTTGACGGTATCGACAGAGACCTCTATCCACGCCCAATGGTATCATTAATCGGAGTAAGTCTGAAATTCTAACCTATAAAAAACAGTTATAAGATATGAAATCCAAGTTATCAAAATATTTAATGGTGCTGCTGGCCGGTTTCCTGACCCTGCAGCTTACCTCCTGCGTTAGCGATCTGGATGTGGAACCAATCGACCCAAGTGTGACGCAGACGTTTGAACAGGACAAGGTCTTTGCTAAGATATACTCTTCGTTGACCCTTACCGGACAGGAAGGTCCTGCCGGCGACGGTGACGTGGCTGGTATCGACGAAGGTTTCTCGGCATTTGCCCGCTTAATCTGGAATCTGAACGAACTCCCTACCGATGAAGCCATTTGCTCCTGGGGTGACACCGGTATTCCGGAACTTAACTTCAACTCCTGGTCGGATGCAAATGATTTCTCACGGGGACTGTATGGACGTTTTTACTTCAATATAACCTTATGCAATCATTTTCTGGAACAAACTGCTGAACTGACCGACGAGAAAACACT
>JAQUYE010000113.1 GCA_028691965.1 Paludibacter sp.
AGTAAATCTATCGCCGACAAAGGCAGCTCCAATCTGTAAATTTTTCAGCAGTTAAGGTAATTTTCATGGCAGTATGTATAAACAACTACTGCTTTACCATCTGTGTACTTCTTTTTCCTAGTTTTGTGGTGCTAACCCTAACCCTTACCAACTATGAAAAGAAAAACTTCACAGTTTGTGTGGCTGCTTGTCTGTCTCTTACCCGTTCTTCCCCTAACACTTACAGCCGAAACAATCTTTTATCGCACCTCTCCCCGTGCTCATCCCAACTGGATCGATACCAATATTCAAGGTAGCTCCTACATTCAGCTGGTGGTTGCCGGTGCTTCTGTCATTTCACCCGAAGTCGATTTTATCGACTATACCGATATTACGTTGACTTTTAAGGCCCGTACCTATTATGGCGGCAGTAAAGTGGAGAATGAAATTACGGTCGACTATACTACCGATAATGGGGAAAGCTGGACGGAGATAGGAAAGCGGTGTCCGACCACCAATGTGTTGAAAGACATGCCCTCCTTTACACTTACCGGTATAAAATCATCGACAGTGCGTATCCGCTTGTCGGTAGGAGGTAAGGATGATGAATGCGGAGTAGGCATTTCAGCGATAACACTGACCGGCAGAGCGGGGCAAAAATGCATCCTTGCTTTATACGACGAAGGGAGGGATGCTACAGTAGAAGGCTTTCCGCTTATCGATCGCAAAGGAACTCAATATTCATTACCGGTGATGTCCGATCAGGGTGACTGGCATTTTGCAGGCTGGGATGTCAATCCTGCTACTCAGCTACAGCCTGCCTATCCCGGAGGAACACTCTACACCCTTACTACCAACACTCTTACTCTGCACGCTATTTACCGCAAGCACGAGCATCAGCACGAGCAATGGACACGGGTGAGTAGTCTGGCCGACATCACCGACGGCACCTATTTAATCACCAACGGCGATTACTACCTACCCGGTATGCCGGGTAATAGCGGCTTTCAGCTTTCTACCCTTCGGGCCGAGAACGTTTTCGTAACCGGAGATCGCCTGAACGGCAAGGTACCCTTCGAAGCACGGTGGACGCTCACCGGTACTGCCTCGTCGGTTAGTTTTCAGTCGCCCGTCAACGCCACCTACCTTCACGCTTCCCGCAGTCCCTCCGAGCCCATGACAGGCACCGATGCAACATCCTGGAAATTCGAAGTTAACAAGACCGGCTTTTCGATGCGCTCTTCAACTGATATATTGTATTGTGCTGCCGGCGAAAGCTACGGCAAGTGGAAAATAGCCCTGTCGAAGTCTAACTCAGTATTTTCGACTAATGATGGGATATTGCAACTCTACCGGCTTAGTAATCCCGGAATCACTCATTACTCGGGCACAATTGCTACTACCTGCTGGACAGGCACTACTTCATGCGATTGGAACGATGCCGGCAACTGGAGTCGGGGAGTGCCGGGTACCACTTCAGCAGCATTTATTACTCCCGGTGATCGTCAACCCGAAATCAGCACTCCGATTACCTTGCAAGCACTGGTGCTTCAGCCCACAGCTGAGCTTAGCATACTATCAGCCGGACAACTAACCATTACCGGCGATCTGACACTGAGGAGTTCGCTACAGGGAACGGCTACCCTTTTGAACGAAGGTAGTCTGCAGGTTGAAGGATGCAGCAGGGTAGAGCAGGTCTTTACCACTCGCAGCGAAGCAGAAGCTTCCGACTTCTGGTGGTATTTTTCCCCGCCGGTAACGGGCAGTAGCAGTTCAACCATCCTTCAGCCCGAATCAGGCAATCGTATGGGTTTTTACAACGAACCCTCTGCAACCTACCCTCAGTTTACCGATGGCGGGCAAGTACTGGAAGCCGGAAGAGGCTATGTGGCAGCCCTGGGCAGTTCAGGGGTTTACACCTTTAGCGGACAACTAAACGATGGTACTGTTGGTCCGCTGCAACTGACCTGCAGCAGTTCAGCCGGAAGTCAGCGCGGCTTTAACCTGATAGGCAATCCCTATCCTTCGTACCTCGACTGGAATGCGGTGATCGGGTATGGCAGTGAGCAGTCACGACGGGATATTCGACCTACCATCTGGCTGCGTACCCGTACGGCAGCAGGAACCATGGTATTTGATACCTTCGATGGAGAATACGGAACCTCGCTGGGAGTGCAGGGACAGCTAAGCAGGTACATACCACCCCTGCAGGCTTTCTGGGTAAAGGTATGCGAGGAGAGTAGCAATCCGGCGCTGCAGTTCACCAATGCACACCGGGTTTCGGGAAAGGCCGGGAACAGAAACGGACAATTACGAACTGCCCCGTTAGCTGCGCGGGCATACCTGAAGCTGGAAGTAAGAAAGGGAGCAGATCGCGACGAGACCATCATTGCTACCCATCCGGAGGCCGATGATGGTTACGACTACTACGATTCCGGAAAAATGAGCACCGGAGGAGTTGAGATTTGTACGGTAGTCGACAACCACGAACTGGTAATCAATAAAAGGAAGTCGCTCGCCCCCGGAACACTCCTGCAAGTTGGTTTCCGACCAGTGGAAGAAGGAAGCTATAGCCTGCAACTTACCGGTGTCGAAGGACTTGATTCCATGAGTTTAGTGTTGATAGATACCTACTTGTCGACCGAAACGCCTCTCACCCTGAACGCTTCCTATACCTTTACTTCCGATGCCCGGCCGACCTCCGATCGTTTTTGGCTGGAGGTGCGGAAACGGATTGCACCCACCGGAATTATACAACCGCAAAGCAAGGCCTTTTCCATTCACTATGCAGCACCCGGACAACTGACAGTCCACACAGATACTTACCCTGCACCTCTTTTTGTGTTTACAGGTAGCGGACATCTACTCCACAGTGAAGAGATACGCACCGGCACAACGAACATTAATCTGTCCCTGTCAGCCGGAATCTACCTGATCAACTACCTACACCAACACCATAAACTAGTAATCCCCTGAAACTATGAATTACGAATCCCCCCTTATAAGCCTTTACGAAATTGATACTGCCATCTCCTTACAGTTATCCTCCGAAGGAACACCACCCGAAGATCCCGATCACTGGTTAGTTTCCGAAGAGTTTACCGGTTACGATCCGATAAAAACCACAAGTACCTGATAGAAGGTACTAAATGTAATAGTATTTCAATGCAAATATTAATTATTGTTAATGTCTAGGCCTTTATAGAGACTTTGCGGAGTTTAACAATTGACAGACTTTGTCAATCAAAACGAGTTCTTTACATTTGTTGACAGATAATGTAAACAATTAAAGGATCTTGTTTTGAACGCTACTACACAATTAAACCTTAACAGATGGAAAGCCCGTCTGTGGTTTTTCCACTTACTACTAGTTTCCGGAATAGTTTTCGGAGGAATCCTCTTAGCAGCGCCCCCCGACGGGTATTATTCAACAGCCACAGGCTCTGGTGCAGCCTTAAAGACCCAGTTACATACCATCATTCGCGGGCATACCGCCAAGGGTTATGATTACCTGTGGACTGCTTACCTAACTACCGATAAACGTAGTGACGGTAAAGTGTGGGACATGTACTCCGATGTGCCGGGAGGTACTCCGGCCTATAGTTTTACCTTTGGCAGTCATCAATGTTCTGGATCTATTAGTGGCGAGGGCGATTGTTACAACCGCGAACACTCCTTTCCTAAAAGCTGGTTCAACGGTGCCTCACCCATGATGACCGACCTCTTTCATGTAGTTCCCACCGATGGGTATGTCAATGGGAAACGAGACAGTTATCCTTTTGGAGAAGTACAAAACCCCACCTGGACCAGCACCAATGGTTCGAAATTAGGAAGTTGCAGTACGCCCGGTTATTCAGGTACTGTGTTCGAGCCTATCGATGCCTACAAGGGCGACTTTGCCCGCACTTATTTCTACATGGCCACGCGCTACGAGAACCTTATCGCAGGTTGGTACAACAATTCCGACAACGCCGATGCAGCGTTGCAGAACAACAACTTCCCGGTATACGAGACCTGGTTTTTGGAAATGCTGGGCAGGTGGCATGTGCAAGATCCCGTTTCAGCCAAAGAAATAGCCCGTAACGATGCCATTTATGAAATCCAGGGCAACCGCAATCCCTTTATCGATCATCCCGAATACGTATACAGCATTTGGGGAGTGGGAGAGACGGAACCAACCACCCCGCCTAACCCAACGCGTATCACTATTGGCCGTTCAGTCGACAATAACAGCATCCTCGACTTTGGAACCGTTTCATCCACAGCAACAAAATCGTTCGAAATCAAATCCGCAACCCTGACCGGCGACCTAAACGTCGCTATAACCGGAGCGATGTTTAGCTCATCAGTAACTACCATAGCCCGAAGCCAGGCTGCAAGTGGCTTTACCCTGACCCTCACCTTCACACCCACCGTCGAAGGCACTCACCAAGGCACCCTCACCATAACTGGCGGAGGACTCGCAACACCCTATACATTTACACTAACCGGAAAACGGTAAACAGTCAATTAAACTAACTAAATTATGAAATTCAAAGATTACAAAGAACTATCGGTTTTAAAGAAAAGCCGTATGTGTACTCGTACGTTGATGTTACTGGCAATTTTGTTGGTAGGATCAGTGAACGGCATATTTGGACAGTCAGAACGGGTTATTTATTCAACCGGTTTTGAAAGTAGTGAGTCATTTACTGCTGGCACTTCTTATAATAATACAACAATTAAGAATGATGGACCTGATGGTTTACAGTGGGGTACTTATTATGGGACTGCATCAACTACCGGACCCATAACTGGAAGTATGTCTATGCAAATGCGCTATTATACTGCTGCTCCATCTAATCATGCTTACACTGTAATGAACTTTGATCTTTCAAATGTTACCAAAGTTACATTTAAAGCGTTAAACACATCAGGAAACAACCTACAACTAAGTTATTCAACCGACGGTGGAACAAACTATACAGGAGCTGAAACATTTACACTGGCTACAAGTGCTGCAGAGTATACCTATACTATAAGTGCTACGGGAGAATATGAAAACCTGAGATTAAAATTTCAACTCATTCCGGGTACTGTTTCCGGTTCCAGAATTACAATAGATGACGTAAATATATATGGTATTAGTTTACCGTTAGCTACACCTCCTACATTTACTCCATCTTCCGGCAATTATTATTCTTCACAAACAGTTGAAATATCATCCACTACTCCGGGGGCTACCATTTATTATACTACAGATGGCTCTGATCCGGATGCTACCAAAACAGAATATACCTCTGCCATTTCTATAAGTTCAACAACAACACTTAAAGCTATAGCTTACGCAACAGGTTATGAGCCAAGTACAATAACAAGTGCTACCTACACTTTCCCAACTAATGTAGCTACAATAGCTGATTTAAGAGCAAATACAACGGGCTTTTACAGATTAACCGGCGAGGCTGTGTTAACCTATCAAACTGCCTACCGAAACGTAAAATACCTTCAGGATGCAACTGGCGGAATTTTGATTGACGATAACTCTGGAAATATAACAAGTACTTACAACATAGGAGATGGTATTACCGGCATCATTGGGACACTAAATCTAAATACCGGTATGTTACAGTTTATTCCGGTAACTGATCCAGGTACAGCTACTTCTACTGGAAATACCATAACGCCTGCAACGGCTACACTTTCGACCTTGGATGACTTTGTTGGTCAGTTAGTAAAAGTGACCAATGTAACTATTGCTGAAACCGGATATTTCGCTGTATCTACTAATTATACTCTTTCCGATGGTACTAATTCGGGTGTATTACGTACCCATTATACTGATTTACCCTATATCGGAGCTGCAATTCCTTCACTTCCTCAGGATATTACCGGGGTCGTACTGATGTATAATACCACCGCTCAGTTAATTCCCAGAACAATCAATGATTTCAGCAACACACCAATTTCAACTCCTTTCGTTTCAATTGCTGAAGCTGAAGTGCCTGCTCTTTCTGCAGTTACAGAAGCAACAGACACTGAAACAATTACTATAAATGGATTGAATCTGACCGAAGCAATTTCTATTGATATTTCCGGAACTGATGAATCGCTGTTTTCAGCTTCACCAACTACCTTGTCACATACTGATGGAACAGTAACAAATCAAACAGTAACAATAACTTATTCACCAACTGCAGCCGGATCACATGCAGCCACATTGACCGTGAGTAGTGCCGGAGCTACTTCGGTTACCCGTACCTTATCCGGTACTGCTACCTGGGCTCCACTGGATGCTCCTGTTGCGACTGCAGCAAGTGACGTTTCTTTGAATGGAATGACTGCTAATTGGAATGCTGTAAGTGGCGCTACTGAGTATGAAGTAAGTGTGTACACTAAAACCCCAAAAACTCTACCAACTGATTTGTTTATCTCTGAATATATTGAAGGGTCATCTTATAATAAGGCAATTGAAATATTCAATGGTACCGGAAGTGTAGTTGATTTGAGTGCTTATTCATTGAAAAAGCAAGCAAACGGTACAGGTGATTATGGTTCTGAATTGGTGTTGACAGGCACTTTAGCTAATAATGATGTGTATGTTATAGCCTATGTATCCGGATCAAATTCAAGTAGCACGGAAATTCTTGCAGTTACCGACTTGCAAACTAGTAGTGGGGCCGTTAATTATAACGGCAATGATGCTGTTGCATTGTTTAAAAATGGTGTTCAGATTGATGAGGTTGGTGTGTTTAACCAAGTGGACAGTTGGGGTACTGACCTTACATTAATCAGAAATGAATCTGTTGCTGCTCCAAAAGCTGTGTATGATGCAGCAGAATGGACAAGTAATGCGAAGGATTATATTACAAATCTCGGTTCTCATACCATGACTACCAGTATAGCTTCCCCCATCTCCGGTTCTCCTTTCACTGTCACCGGAACCACTTCAAAAGTAATTACCGGACTAAATCCTGATACTGAATACTTCTATTCTGTTGTTGCAAAAAACACTAATGTAACATCCGAAGCTTCAAATGAAATTAGTGAAAGAACATCTTTAATTACCTTTAACGGACCGGGTGACTGGAATATGCCATTTCTTTGGAATTCGGGTACTGTACCGACCAGTACCGATAATGTGGTAATTAATGGAGCTGTGACTATTAGCTCCGATGTAGCAGTTGGTTCAGTAACTAATGAAATGACAATTGGAACAATTACTGTTAATCCCGGCAAGTCGCTGACAATAAACGGTGATTTAACAAATAATAACATGTTATTTGTTTTAGCTGATGCTGTATACGGTTCCGGAACTATCATTACCGAAGGAACAGTTGGAGGAATGAGTGGTTCTAACATCGTTCAGCTATATTTAACCGGTAGTGCCGATAACTCAGCGCGCCAGTGGTGGTACGTTTCAAGTCCTGTTGCTACTGCACTTAGCGGTACGTTTGATCCTGAAGGAACTAATAACATTGGTTACTTTGACGAAAACTTAACAGTGCCTGCATATGTCCAAATCACATCTAATACCGCCTCCTTAGAAGTGGGTAAGGGGTATTTACTCCAAAACAAAGCTTCTTCTACCTAC
>JAQUYE010000023.1 GCA_028691965.1 Paludibacter sp.
ATAAGTTGTTGAGAAATGAAGAAAGGTATTTCAATCTTAGTTTTAACTGTTGTGACAACATTCCTTTTTGCAGGTAAACACGACGAACGTGTAGAGCAATTACTACAGTCGATGACCCTCGAAGAAAAGGTTGGTCAGATGGCTCAGGTAACCATCGACATACTGATGGATCAGCAATCGTGGAAACTGAACGACTCGATGATGCGCAAAGGCATAGTCGACTATAAAATCGGCTCCGTACTTAACACCTGGAACAACTCGCCACAAAACATCAACAATTGGCATGAAGCAGTGAAGACTCTGCAGTCGTACACCCAACACACCCGATTGAAAATACCACTCGTAGTAGGTGTCGATGCCATTCACGGCGCGAACTACACCGACAAGGCTACGCTTTTCCCTCAGCAGATTGCTCAGGCAGCAAGCTTTAACCGTGCCCTGGTGCGTCGCGCTGCTGAAATTACGGCTTACGAAACCCGTGCCGGTTCGCTGCCATGGACGTTCTCACCTGTACTGGACCTGGGAACGGATGTTCGCTGGCCCCGCCTGTGGGAAACCTTCGGAGAAGATCCCTACCTGGCATCGGCCCTTGGTGTCGAAATGGTAAAAGGCTATCAGGGGAATGATTCCTCTTCGATAGGACCGAAAAACATCATGGCCTGCGCCAAACACTTCCTTGGTTATTCAGTACCTGTTACCGGCAAGGACCGTACACCGGCTTTTATTCCCGACAATGTATTACGTGAATATCACCTGCCCTCCTTTCAGGCAGCTGTTGAAGCAGGAGTTGGATCCATAATGGTGAACTCTGGTTTAATAAACGGAATACCTGTTCATGCAAGTCACTATCACCTTACCGAACTCTTAAAAGAAGAGCTGGGCTTTCAAGGAGTCATTGTAACCGACTGGATGGATATTGAAAACCTGTTCAGGCGTGATCGATTCGCCACTTCTTCGAAAGATGCTGTACGGCTGGCTATCAATGCCGGTATTGATATGGCGATGATACCCTATAACTACGACTTTTGTGATCACCTGATCGAATTGGTTAACGAAGGTGGAGTTGCTATCGAACGTGTTGATGACGCAGTGCGACGTATCCTGAGAATGAAAATGGAGTTGAACTTATTCGATCGACCTTACGAGAATCCGGCCGATTATCCTGAATTTGGTTCGAAAGCTTTTGAACGGGATGCATACCTTACTGCTACCGAAGCCATCACTTTATTAAAAAACGACACTACTATCCTGCCGTTGAAAGCCGGCAGCAAACTGCTTATCACCGGTCCGAATGCCAATTCGATGCGGGCCCTTAACGGTGGCTGGTCGTATTCCTGGCTGGGAGACAAAACCGAACAGTACGCACGGCAATACAACACCATCGTGGAAGCCCTGCAACAGGCTGCTTCAACTAATGATGGGTCAGTAAGTTATATCCCCGGCGTAAGCTATGTGGAAAGCGGAAAATATTGGGAAGAAAAGGAAGTGAATATCGCTGCCGCCGTGAAACAGGCCCGTAAATCCGATTATGTATTAGTATGTATAGGCGAAAACTCTTACACCGAAAAACCGGGAGATACGCATGATTTATCACTGTCGCCCCTGCAGCTAAAACTAGCACGTGCCTTACTGGCAACCGGCAAACCGGTGATTTTGATTTTAAACCAGGGACGCCCCCGTATTTTGCATGAGCTGGCCGACAAGGCGGCAGCCGTTGTGATGACCTATCTGCCGGGTAACTTTGGCGCCGATGCCCTGGCTGATATTCTGTTCGGCAAAGTAAACCCGAGTGGTAAGCTGCCCTTTACCTATCCGCGTTATCCACATACGCTGGTCAATTACTTCCACAAGTACTCGGAAGAACAAACCAGGGCCGAAGGGGTATATACTTACGAATCAGATTATGCTCCCCTGTACGAATTCGGACATGGGCTGAGCTACACCAACTTCACCTACAGCAACTTAGCACTTAAGTCGGCCGGCAATCCTTCAACCAACCCCTCCACTCCTCTTCGTATCAACGAAGATGATGTACTGGAAGTATCCGTTCAACTTACCAACAATGGTGAACGTGCAGGAAAAGAAGCAGTATTGCTCTACCTCTCCGATTTGTACGCATCGCTGGCACCCGACATGAAACGCCTGAAAGGATTTGAGAAAGTTGAACTACAAGCGGGTGAAACTACAACCGTCACCTTCCGGCTTACTAAAAAGGAACTTTCGTTCGTAACGGTCGACAGTAAAACGATTGCCGAACCCGGTGAGTTTGAAATTCGTATCGGTGATCAAAAAGCCAGGTTTGAATTAGTACCCCTGATCCACTAAAACAAAGCAACTAATGAACACACGCACTCTTACAGGACTACTTATCAGTCTGACCGCACTCCTGCTTCTCTCCTGCAGTCCGGCAAAAAACAACACTCAATACGTAACCATAAGTGATAATCAGTTTATGATCAACGGACAACCCTTTTATTATGTGGGCACCAACTTCTGGTTTGGAGCTATCCTCGGATCAACCGGCGAAGGTGGCGACCGCGACCGGCTGCTGCGTGAACTTGACTTTATGAATTCCAACGGAATCGATAATCTCCGTATCCTGATTGGCGCCGATGGCGAAAATGGAGTGGCTACTAAAGTAGAACCTACCCTGCAAACAGCACCCGGAGTATACAACGACACTATCTTCGACGGACTTGATTTCTTATTGGCCGAGATGGGCAAACGCAATATGAAAGCAGTGTTGTATTTTACCAACTCCTGGGAGTGGTCGGGCGGTTATGGCCAGTATCTCAACTGGGCCGGTAAAGGCAAAAACCCTATTCCGGCAATCGACGGATGGCCGGCTTACATGGAATATGTTCAGCAATACGCTTCCTGTGAAGAATGTCACGAAATGCTCAAAAACCACATCACGAAGGTAATTACCCGCACAAACAGCTATACAGGAAAGAAATACGCCGACGATCCCACTATCTTTTCCTGGCAAATAGGCAACGAACCCCGTGCTTTTTCAGCCGAAAACAAAGAAGCCTTTGCTAAGTGGATCGCCGAAATGGCCGCTCATATCAAATCGCTTGATGCAAATCATCTGGTGAGTCTGGGCTCTGAAGGAAAACATGGATGCGAACAGGACATAGCACTTTGGGAACAACTCCATACCGACCCGAACATCGATTACCTAACTTTCCACATCTGGCCTAAAAACTGGAGTTGGATTGACATTGAGGATATGCAGGGAACCCTTCAGAATGCTATCGACAGCACGAAAGCCTATATGAACCTACATCTCGAAGTAGCCCGCCGACTGAAAAAACCGGCTGTACTTGAGGAGTTTGGTTTCCCACGTGATACACACCTTTACACTCCCGATCAGCCGACAACACTTCGGGATGCCTACTACGAGTCAGTATTCGAACAGATCCTACAGGCAGCCAACCAAAAAGACGTGATGGCCGGATGTAATTTCTGGTCGTGGGCAGGTTATGGGCGACCTTCGCATGAATTCTGGCAGAAAGGAGATGACTACCTGGGTGATCCAGCACAGGAAGAACAGGGATTAAATGCGGTTTACGACACCGACAGCACCGTCGGTCTAATCAAAAAATACAATTCACTGTTACGTAACCGCCCCGTACTTGCCGACATTCGTGCTTTACCACAGACTGTTGCCCTGTTTGAACGAATGAAGTCCCTCATGGAAAAGGGAATTATGTTCGGACATCAGGATGATCCTGCATACGGACATGGATGGTACGGTGAGAAAGACCGATCGGATGTGAAAGACATCACCGGCGAGTACCCTGCCGTATCGGGCTGGGAAATCGGACATATTGAAATTGCTGCCGACTACAACCTGGATTCCATTTATTTCACAGATATGAAACGCATGATTCGTGAAGTGCACGAACGCGGAGCTATCAATACCATCAGCTGGCACGGGGATAATATCGCTACGGGTAATACTGCCTGGGATTGCGAACAGGATACGGTTGTAAGCAGCATACTGCCCGGTGGTATTCATCACGCAGCATTTATTGCTTACCTCGACAAGGTGGCCGACTTCTTTCTGGACCTCAAAGACAGTAAAGGCGAACTGATACCGGTCATTTTCAGAATGTATCACGAACATACAGGCGGTTGGTTCTGGTGGGGAAACAAGCAATGTACCCAGGAAGAATACAACGAACTGTACAGAATGACCGTACGACACTTACGGGATAAGCGTAACGTTCATAATATCCTCTACGGATTCTCTCCGGCAAGCATTCATACCACTGAAGAGTTCTTAAGTCGTTACCCCGGCGACGAATGGGTTGATATTGTTGGATTCGACACTTATTTCTACAACCCCGGGGCAGCAGATTCAAAAGACAAATACACTACTGACATTCGCGCAGGTCTTAAGGTTGTAACTGAGTATGCAAGCAAGAAAGGTAAAATCCCTGTGCTGGCCGAGACCGGGTTGGAAGGTGTGGTAATTGATACTTTTTTCACTGAAATACTCTATCCGGCGATGAAGGACTTTACATTCAGCTATGTATTACTGTGGCGCAATGCCTACACCATGGCACACCATCATTATGTTCCCTATCCGGGACATCCGGCAGCAGATGACTTCAAAAAATTTACTGAGAAAGATGACATCCTGATGGCTTCGGATGTGAAAAACGAAGGACAGCCATTTTAATACAATCTATGGTTACTAAAACTATACTATCGCTTTTTCTCCTGCTCATGTGCTCCCTGTCTGCCGGTGCACAGGATATCACTGTGACTGTGAATGCCACAGCAGATAAAACACCGATATCTCCCTATATTTACGGACGTAACAACAGCTTTGTAAACACCTTTGGCTCCGCTACTGCAGCATCCGACATCCAAAAATTCACCGAAGCCGGATTGAGGTTTGCCCGCGAAAACGGGGGTAATAATGCCACGAAATACAACTGGCGTAAAAAGATATCCAGTCACCCCGACTGGTACAACAATGTGTACGACCGCGATTGGGACGCCGTTTCGAAGATGGTTGAACAGGAAGCACCGGGTATGCAGGTAATGTGGGCATTCCAACTGCTTGGACGTGTTGCCTCCTCTAAAAACTATAATTTCAACGACTGGGCGTACAACCAATCCAGGTGGTGGGATGGATGTAGCCAAAACCTTGCGGGAGGTGGAGTAGTAAACCAGGCCGGAGGGTCAAAAGCTACTACCAATGGTAATCCGGAGTTATATACCAAAGAATGGCCGGCCGACTCCACCACTGCCATTCTCACGCATTGGTTCGGACAGGGAGGTATAGGTCTTACTAAAGAGAACTTCAGGTACTGGAGCATGGACAACGAACCCGACATATGGAATGGCACTCACGATGATGTGATGCCCACCCAGCTTTCGGCCGATGCTTTTATGACCAACTATTTCGCGGTAGCCAAAAAAGCGCGGGCTCTGTATCCCGGTATCAAACTATGCGGACCGGTGGTTACCAACGAATGGCAATGGTACAAGTATGCCGGCGAAAACCTGCGTATCGGCAATCAGTATTATTGTTGGCTCGAATATTTTATTAAACGGGCTGCCGACGAAGAAAAAGCGACCGGAATACGGGTACTCGATGTAGTGGATATACACTGGTATCCGGGCGAAAGCAACGATGCAGAGCTAGTTCAGCTTCACCGTGTTTTTTATGATACAAATTACAGCTATCCGGGTGCCAATGGGTTAAGAACCATCAATGGAGGGTGGGACACATCGCTAAACAAAGAATATATTTTTGGACGAATAGAAAGCTGGCTGACAACCCATTTCGGTCCGAATCATGGTATCGGCATCGGGCTGAGCGAATTCGGCAGTAATTCTCAGAAACCGAATGTCAATGCGGTTCTATATGCATCCATGCTGGGTACGTTTGCCAACAACAAAATAGAACTGTTTACTCCCTGGCATTGGACAATCGGGATGTGGGAGGTGTTGCATTTGTTTAGCCGGTATTCACATCCTTTCAACCTCCCGACCACTTCTACCAACGAAGGTACAGTGTCGGGTTACTCGTCTGTTTCGGCCGACAACGACTCAATCACCCTGATGGTGGTGAACCGTGACCTGAATGCCTCAAAAACTGTAAAAGTAAACCTAAACGGCTTTGAGGCACGTAACGGATCTCACACAAGCCTGCAATTAGCAGCACTTCCGGGCACAGAAACCTTTGTTTCGCACACTCAGAACGCTCTTAACAAAAATACAGTTACAGTAGAGAATTCTGGTTTCACGATTACTGTACCTCCTTTATCGACAACAGCAGTACTGATTGCTGCTTCAACTTCAGCCCTTACTGATATTCCAGTGGATAGTAGTGCCCCGCTACTCTACCCCAATCCGGCATCCGACTGTGTAAATATTCGCTTAGCCGAGGTTGGTAGCGGTGATGTTACTACCCGCATTTACACTCCGGAGGGAAAACTAATCCATTCAGAACTGTTACGGGGACAGGGAACCGGACTTTTACAACTAAACACCCACCATCTTACGGATGGTCTGTATATCATTCAATTAGAAAATAAGAAATCAACAAGTTATAGCTATATAAGCATCCAAAAACCGTAAAAAAGTACAACAATGAACGAATTTGATACAGCATTACAGCGGTTGAAAGCCGATCATGAAGCATTACTGTCGAAGAAAAATGTAAAGCAGATCGGTGGTAATGGCATATACGACCGTTATGTTAACCCCATTCTTACCGGAGCTCATGCACCTTTACACTGGCGCTACGATTTTAATCCGGCTACCAATCCCTACCTGATGGAACGTATTGGCATTAATGCCACCCTCAATTCAGGTGCTATCAAATGGAAGGACAGGTACGTTCTGGTGGTTCGCGTGGAAGGAAACGACCGCAAGTCCTTTTTTGCGATAGCCGAGAGCGATAACGGGATAGACAACTTCCGCTTTTGGGACGAACCCATCACCCTGCCCGAGACCGATGAACCGGATACCAATGTGTACGATATGCGATTAACAGCGCACGAAGACGGGTGGATTTACGGTGTGTTCTGCAGTGAACGTAAGGATCCGAACGCAGCACCCGGCGATTTATCATCAGCAGTGGCGGCAGCAGGTATTGCACGTACGAAAGATTTAGTAAACTGGGAACGACTTCCGGATCTGAAAACCCGCAGTCAGCAACGCAACGTGGTACTTCATCCCGAATTTGTAAATGGCAACTACGCACTCTATACCCGTCCCCAGGATGGATTTATAGATACCGGCAGTGGTGGCGGAATCGGATGGGCCCTGATCGACGACATCACCAACGCGGTGGTTACCAACGAAAAGATCATCAACCAGCGCTTTTACCACACCATCAAGGAAATGAAAAACGGCGAAGGTCCGCATCCGATTAAGACTGATAAAGGATGGCTGCACCTTGCACATGGTGTGCGCGGATGTGCTGCAGGATTGCGGTATGTGTTGTATCTTTACCTCACCGATCTGGAAGATCCTTCCAAACTGATTGCCGAGCCGGCAGGTCACTTTATGGCTCCCGAAGGTGAAGAACGGGTGGGAGATGTTTCGAACGTGCTATTTACCAACGGATGGATTGCCGATGATGATGGTAAAGTATTCATTTATTACGCTTCTTCGGACACACGTATGCATGTAGCTACCTCGACCATCGACAAGCTACTGGATTATGTCATCAATACTCCGCAGGATGGTTATCGTTCGGCTGCATCGGTTGAGACTATTAAAGAATTAGTAAAGAAAAACAAATCAGTGGTTAACAGGTATTGATTATTGGCTATGAAGAGGGTGTTGAGTAAGTGTTTTATGATTGTTTTAGGAATGGTGATGAGTGCGGGCACCCTGGTGTCCGCCACACCACTTTCTGTACGCGACACCCTATCACTTGCCGGAAAGTGGCAGTTAAAGCTTATTCAGGACACTGCTCACTCCGACATTCACACAGCCAACATCTGTTTCGACGATGTAATTCAGCTCCCTGCTTCGCTGGATGAGGCACATAAGGGCCAACGTACTACTGAAGGCTCATCGACACATCACATGATGCGTAAGTATTCCTTCTACGGCAAAGCCTTTTATGGAAGGGAAGTTGATATCCCCGAATCATGGGCAGGCAGGGAAATTGTCCTCACCATAGAACGCACCCGTCCTACCCGCATCTGGATCGACGGTCAACCGGCAGGATCAAACCAGCTCATTTCATCACCCCACTATTACCGCCTTACCAACCAACTGACTCCCGGTCGCCACTTTATAACCATACAGGTGGATAACGGCCCTGACTGCGGTCTGCCTGCTTCGATAGCATCCTCCCATATGTGGAGCGATGACACGCAGACCAACTGGAACGGGATGCTGGGAGAATTGCTGTTGGAAGCAAAGAGTCCGTTGCATATCAGTCGGGTGAAAGTACACCCGAAACCTGCACGTAAGTCGATCGCGGTAACTTTACAGCTTGAAAACCCCTACCCATCTGCTGTAAGTGGTGTTCTTACCATGCATGTCGACAAGGCTGAGTGCTTTTCGGGAACGGTCACTCTTCAACCCGGCACCAACCACCTGGTGCGTGAACTGCAACCGGGTGACACTCCGGGTAGCTGGGACGAATACCATCCGGAGCTTTATACCCTGAAGGTGGGATTCTCAGGAAATGCTCAGCACGACGAACGAACGCTTAGTTTAGGATACAGAGAATTCACAGCCAGTGGCAAAAACTTCACCATCAATGGGCGCCCTGTATTTTTGCGTGGCCGACATGATGCCTGTGTTTTCCCATTGACCGGGTACGCTCCGATGACGAAAGGCGAATGGCTCGACTATTTTACCATTTTACATCGCTATGGTTTCAACCATGTGCGCTTTCACTCCTGGTGTCCACCGCGTGCTGCCTTCGAAGCTGCTGATCAACTGGGCTTTTACCTGCAACCCGAACTGCCGTACTGGGGAACGATTTCCGACGATCCTTCAGATTCAGTTTCCACCTTTCTGCAACGTGAAGCCATCGCCCTGCTTGATGCATACGGAAATCACCCCTCGTTCGTGCTCTTTTCGACCGGAAATGAATTATGGGGAAGTATTGATGGCATGAAGGCACTGACTACTGCCTTCAGGGCCTACGACGACCGGCCACTCTATACCCTGGGATCGAACTATCACCTGGGATGGAGCGGACAACAGGAAGGTGA
Organism: Paludibacter sp.; assembly: GCA_028691965.1. GTDB lineage: Bacteria > Bacteroidota > Bacteroidia > Bacteroidales > Paludibacteraceae > Paludibacter. The sequence goes on from JAQUYE010000023.1 coordinate 9,210, forward strand.
GGATTTTCTGGTCTCCTGCCGGGTAGGTGGGCATAACGATCCTGAATTTGAACCGCATGTGCGTTCTTCCTTCTCCTTTGCCGATGCGATAGATGGCGGACTGCTGAATGCACGGTATCCCAACACACGCATGAACCTCCGGCAGGGAGCTTCCCGTGCTTCTATACCTGTGATAGCTCACGAAACGGGACAATTTCAGATGCTTCCCGATCCGAAGGAACCTGAACTCTACACCGGCATCCTGCAAGCACGTAATCTTGAAATATTCCTGGAACGGTATTATTCTGTTCATGGAAAAGAAAAGTACTCCCGCTATTTCGATGCAGCAGCAGCTCTTAGTCTGCTCTGCTACAAAGCTGACCTGGAAATGATGCGCCGCACACCGGAATTGGCCGGATATCAACTACTCGACATTCAGGATTTTCCCGGACAGGGAACTGCCCTGGTGGGCATTCTCAATTCACATATGAAGAGTAAGGGAGTCATTTCAGAAGAAGAGTTTCGTTCGTGGAACAACGATGTAGTTCCCCTCTGGCTGGCGGATAGTTACACAGCCTATACAGGTGAAATGCTTAGCTCCGAACTACAGATCTCCAATCAAAGTAATCGCTCTCTGGAGAATGCACTACTGCGATGGGAACTGCACGATTCTAGCTGTATTAAAAAGGGACAGTTGCGTATCACTGCGCCGGCGGGACAACTCAGCAGTGCTCATCCCCTTGAGATTAGCTTACCTGATTCCCGGGAAGCAAAGCACTACACACTGAAACTCTCCGTTGAAGGAACAGAATACCGTAACAGTTATTCTCTGTGGGCTTACCCGAAAAAGGCAGAGAAACCTCTATCCGCGAGCAATCCTTTTTCACCCTCCAGCGGAATTGCACTTTTCACACAGCTTGATGAGCACTTAATCCGGCACCTGGAAGCCGGAAAAAGAGCTATACTAATGCCTGATTCCTTACATCCCTACCCCGACCAGACCGTCGGTGGACTGTTCACCTCCGATTACTGGAATTACTCTATGTTTAAGTCCATCTCGGAGAATGCTAACAAACCGGTTTCGCCGGGAACGATGGGATTACTCATTAACGCTCAGCATCCCCTGTTTCGTCGTTTCCCAACCCAATCACACAGCAACTGGCAATGGTGGCCCATCGTTCGCAATGCTCGTCCGCTAATTGCCAACAACTTCGCAGGTCGACTGCATCCTATAGTTGAAAGTATCGATAATGTTGAACGCGTACACTTTTTACCCACTATCTTTGAAATAAAAGCAGGAAAAGGAAGTTTGCTGGTATGTATGAGTGACCTTCGCAACAACCTGCAATACAAGGAAAACAGACAACTGTATGCTGCACTGCTTCACTACGTGCAGTCGGATGAGTTTAATCCCACCGACAAGCTCAGCACTGAAGAACTGCAACAACTATTTACCGAAAAGGCTCCTGATAAGAATATTAAAGGAGTTAAAAATGTATCCTATAATTAATTTACTAAAAGACATGAAAAACAGAAACGTACTACTTATTGGCTTACTTGTGTTAAGCACCCTTACAATCGCACAAAAATTTGAAGGCCTCGCACCTACTCCTCCGATGGGATGGAACAGCTGGAACAAGTTTGCCTGCGATGTAAGCGAAACATTAATCAAAGAAACGGCCGATGCTATGGTAGCTTCAGGATTAAAAGATGCCGGATACGAATATATAGTTATTGATGATTGCTGGCAGATTGGCCGCGATTCGTTGGGCTTTATTGTTGCCGACCCGGAACGTTTCCCATCCGGCATTAAAGCATTAGCCGATTATATCCACTCCAAAGGATTGAAGTTTGGTATCTACTCCTGTGCCGGCGATCAAACCTGTGGCGGTCGCCCCGGAAGCCGTGGCTACGAATACCAGGATGCCCTGATGTATGCTAAATGGGGAGTGGATTACCTGAAGTACGACTGGTGTTTCACCGAACACCTGAATGCACAGGGAGCCTATACTACCATGAGTAAAGCAATTCGTCAGGCCGGTCGCCCGATTGTATTCTCGCTCTGCGAATGGGGAGACAACAAACCCTGGCTATGGGCACAGGAAGTAGGTCATTTGTGGCGTACCACCGGCGATATACATAACTGCTACGACTGTGTGTACAGTCACGGAACCTGGACAGCCTGGGGAGCTATGCAGATCCTGGATAAACAGGACGGGTTGCGACAGTATGCCGGTCCGGGCACCTGGAACGACCCCGACATGCTTCAGGTAGGTAATGGAATGCCCAACAACGAAGAACGTGCACACTTCACCATGTGGGCTATGCTGGCAGCTCCTTTAATGGCTGGTAACGACCTTCGTGACATGAGTCAGGAGACCCTGAACGTGCTTGGCAACAAGGAAGTAATTGCAGTGAACCAGGACAGCTTAGGAATCCAGGGCTTTCGTCACGAAGTAAAAGACAGTATTGAAACCTGGTTAAAACCGCTAAGTAACGGGAAATGGGCATTGACACTGCTCAACCGGGGAAAAATCAACAAGACAGTTACGATGAACTGGGACGACTTCAGTGTTACCGACCCTCTCCATGCCGACCGCACGCTAAGCACTGCCGGAAAAGGGTATTCCATCAACAACCTGTGGACAAAAGAAGAGCTGAAGTTTAAGCGTAAATCATATCAAACGGTATTTACAGTACCCGGTCGTGATGTAGTACTGTTGCAATTCACCCCGAAACGCTAACCGATAATTCTATTCAATCCGTAAATAAAACCGCACAGAACATACACTACCATGCTAACGACACTCGATTTTATCATCATCGCTCTTTACCTTGGTTTGCTGATATTTATCGGCTTTTACCTCAAGCAACGCGCCTCGCGTAACCTGGAGTCCTACCTGCTGGGCGGGAAGTCCATACCCTGGTATATGCTGGGATTGTCCAATGCCTCAGGGATGTTCGATATCTCGGGAACCGTCTGGCTGGTAGCCATCACGGTGGTATACGGATTGAAAAGCATCTATATTCCCTGGCTATGGCCGGTGTTTAATCAGATCTTCCTGATGGTGTATCTCTCGGCCTGGCTGCGCCGTTCGGGAGTAACCACCGGTGCTGAGTGGATAGGCTTCCGCTTTGGTAAGGACAAGGGGGCCGTAACCTCCCACTGGATTATTGTCATCTTTGCCATCCTGGTCTGCCTGAGTATGCTGGCCTACGGTTTTATAGGGATGGGTAAGTTCATCGAGATTTTCCTGCCGCTTAAAACCCTCTTCCCGGCAATGAGCTTTGTGCCCGACAGCTATGTACCTCATGTATGGGGTATTGCCTTCACCCTCTTTGCCGTATTCTATGCCCTGATGGGCGGTATGATGAGTATCGTGTGGGCCGATGTGGCGCAGTATGTAATAATGACCCTGGCCTCCATAGCCATTGCCGTGATTGCCATGGTACACCTGGATGTTATTCAGTTCAATGCCCTGCTGCCCGAAGGTTGGTTCTCACCCGGCTTCGGCACTCACCTTGAACTGGACTGGACAGGTAAATTTGCTGAATTCAATACCACCATCCGCAACGATGGTTACGAACTCTTCTCGCTGTTCTTCGGCATGGTACTCATGAAGGGTATCCTGGCCAGCATAGCCGGTCCGGCACCCACCTACGATATGCAGAAGATTCTTTCTACCAAATCACCGCGTGAAGCTTCGCTCATGAGCGGCTTTGTATCCGTCATCCTGATGCCTGTGCGCTACCTGATGATAGCCGGTATTGCCGTTATCGGTCTGATTATCTTCGACGAGATAAAGGATCAGATCACCACCGTAAGCGGTACTGTCGATTTTGAGCTGGTACTGCCGGCCGTGATAGCACATCCCTGGATACCCGCGGGCTTGGTAGGACTTATATTAGCCGGACTGCTGGCTGCTTTTATGTCGACCTTTGCCGGAACACTGAACGCTGCACAGGCCTATATAGTCAATGATATCTATATCAAATACCTCAAACCCGAAGCTACCGCTAAACAGTCGAACCGGGCTAATATGATAGTGGGAATAGTGGTTGTGATCATAAGCATCCTCTTCGGAGTGCTGGCCGAGAATGTGAACAGCGTACTTCAATGGGTTACAGGTGCTCTGTACGGAAGTTATATCGCAGCCAATATCCTCAAGTGGCATTGGTGGCGCTTCAACAGCAAGGGCTTTGCCTGGGGAATGGTGGGCGGACTTATCCCCGCACTGCTGCTGCCCTATGTTCCGGTAATCAATACCGTACTACCCCTCTACTACTTCCCCATTATTCTGGTATTCTCGGTGATAGGATGTATCTGGGGTACCTATTCAGCACCGCCAACGGATGTTCAGGTGCTGAAGAATTTCTACAGCAAAACACGTCCCTGGGGATTCTGGGGACCCATACACGCACAGGTTGTGGCTGAGAACCCGGCTTTTGAGAAAAACACTGCCTTTGGCCGTGATATGCTCAATGTGGGAGTAGGGATCCTGTGGCAGACAGCCCTGGTAGCTGCGCCTATCTACCTGGTAGTAAAACAATTCTGGCCGGCAGCCATCGCCATGATGATAGTGGGGATAGGGACTGTTGTCCTGAAAAAGAACTGGTACGACAAACTCGAAGATTAAACGCTTATTTATATAACAGTCTATGCACTACGGACATTTCGATGATGAACGACGTGAATACGTCATTACTAACCCACGCACTCCCTGGCCCTGGATCAATTACCTGGGCAACGAAGACTTCTTCAGCCTGATATCCAATACCGGGGGTGGGTATTCCTTTTACAAAGATGCTAAGTTCCGCCGCATCACCCGCTACCGGTACAATAATGTACCCATGGATCAGGGGGGAAAGTATTTCTATATAAACGATGGCAACTCCGTATGGAGTCCGGGCTGGAAGCCCTGCAAGACTGAACTCGACAGTTACGAATGTCGCCATGGCATGAACTACACCCTTCTCAGGGGAGAGAAAGACGGACTGAGGGCCGAAGCACTGTACTTTGTACCCCTGAAGACGCATGCTGAAGTACAGCAGCTTAGTCTGACGAACCTCAGTGGGGAGCGCAAAACATTCAAGGTCTTTTCTTTTGTGGAATGGGCCCTGTGGAATGCAGCTACCGACATGGAAAACTTCCAGCGTAACTTCTCTACCGGTGAGGTGGAAATAGAAGGATCGGTGATCTATCATAAAACAGAATACAAGGAACGCCGTGATCATTATGCCTACTACGGAGTGAATGCACCCCTGGCAGGTTACGACACCGACCGGGAGAGTTTCTTCGGACTCTACAATGGCTTTGACGAACCACAGACAGTACTCGGGGGAGCTTCGCGTAACTCCCATGCGCATGGCTGGTCGCCCATAGCCTCCCATTGCATAGAGGTGGAGTTGGCACCCGGCGAATCGCGCGAGCTGATCTTCGTGCTGGGCTATGTGGAAAATGCAGAGCACGAGAAATGGGAGAGTAAGAATGTAATCAACAAGACAAAAGCGAAAGCTACCCTGGAGCGATTCGATACTCCTCAGAAGGTTGCTGAGGCACTGGCCGAACTACGGGCCTACTGGGATCGCTTGCTGAGTGTTTTCTCCGTTACCACCGGTGAGCAGAAGCTCGACAGGATGGTCAATATATGGAACCAGTACCAGTGCATGATCACCTTCTGCTTCTCGCGGTCAGCTTCTTTCTTCGAGAGTGGTATTGGTCGAGGCATGGGCTTTCGTGATTCTAACCAGGACCTGATAGGCTTTGTGCATCAGATTCCCGAACGGGCCCGCGAGCGTATCATCGATATCGCCTCTACACAGTTTCCCGATGGTGGCTGCTACCACCAGTACCAGCCATTAACCAAAAAGGGAAACAACGAAATTGGTCAGGGCTTCAACGACGACCCTATGTGGCTGATACTGGGAACAACAGCCTATTTAAAGGAGACGGGCGACTTCAGTATCCTGGATGAGCCGGTACCGTTCGACAACCAGCCCGGCAGCGAAAAGCCGCTGTTTGATCACCTGAGCGTATCGTTCGACCATGTGATTAACAACCTGGGACCGCACTCGCTGCCATTGATAGGGCGTGCCGACTGGAACGACTGTCTGAACCTGAACTGCTTCTCGAACGATCCGAACGAAAGCTTCCAGACTACCGAAAACAAGACAGAAGGCTCTCAGGCCGAGAGTGTGATGATTGCCGGTCTGTTCGTTGTCTACGGACGCGACTACGCTGAGCTGTGTGAACACCTGGGCCGCCACTCCGAAGCCAGTCGGGCCCGGAAACATGTTGCAGCCATGGAAAAGGCTATTCTCGAACATGGATGGGACGGAGAATGGTTCCTGCGCGCCTACGACTACTACGGCAACAAGGTAGGATCAAATGAAAACGAAGAGGGAAAGATATTTATAGAATCCAACGGCTGGTGTACCATGGCGGGAATTGGTCTGGAGCAGGGACTGGTAACCAAAGCACTGGATGCGGTAAAGGAGCGTCTGGACTGCGAACACGGCATCGTGCTCAACAACCCGGCCTTCACCCGCTACTACATCGAGTACGGTGAAATCTCCACCTACCCGCCCGGCTATAAGGAAAACGCCGGTATCTTCTGCCACAACAACCCCTGGATAATGATCGGGGAGACCGTGCAGGGGCGTGGCGATCGTGCATGGGAGTATTTCCGTAAGATATGCCCCTCCTATACCGAACACATCTCTGACCTGCACAAGACAGAGCCCTATGTGTATTCGCAGATGATAGCCGGAAAGGATGCCTTTAAACCCGGAGAAGCCAAAAACTCCTGGCTTACAGGTACTGCTGCATGGAACTTCTATACCATTTCACAGTATATCCTGGGGGTACAGCCTACCTACAACGGACTCCTCATCGATCCCTGTATTAGTCCGGAGTGGACAGAATACACCGTAAGCAGGAGGTTTCGTGGAGCTAGCTATGATATTAAGGTGTTCAATCCAGATGGAAGAATGAAGGGTGTGCAGTCGATCACCGTAAACGGAGAGCAAATCAAGCTGAACAACGACAAGGCTATGATACCAATGATGCCTGAAGGAAGTACCAGTGAAGTAATCATTTATTTATAAACAGGAATTAAAAGCCCGAAAGGCAGGAATAAATTTTTGACAGCGAATGAAATACAATCTTTTAAACCTCCGGCAGGAAGTTCGTGAAGAAGTACTGCACCACATACTTCCTTTTTGGATGGAGAATATGCCTGATGAAAAACAGGGTGGCTACTTCGGACGAATCGACGGGAAAGGAATCGTAAAGTCGGAAGCCACTAAGGGAGGCATCTTAAACGCACGGATTCTGTGGACCTTCTCATCGGCGGTTATCCACCTCGGGAATCCCTTATACCTGCCTTATGCCCAACGTGCTTACGACTATGCACGGACACATTTCCTGGATGAAACTAATGGCGGCACCTTCTGGGAACTCAAAGCCGACGGAACACCGGCTGATACCAGGAAGCAAATCTATGCACAGGCTTTCTTCGCCTATGCCTTTACCGAATACTACCGTGCTACCGGTGATGCGGAGGCCCTCGAACGTGCGAAAAAACTCTTTTACCTGATTGAAACACACAGTTTCGACAAGCTAAAGAACGGCTATCTGGAGGCCTATAGCAACGACTGGCAATTGCTTGATGATATGCGACTCAGTGCGAAAGACGCCAACGAAAAGAAAACGATGAATACGCATTTGCATATACTGGAAGCCTACACCAATCTTTTCCGGGTTTGGAAAGATGAACAGCTCAGGCAGCAATTACGTAACCTGATTGAACTGTTTCTGCATCGCATTCTGAATGCACAAACACATCATCTTGACCTTTTTTTTGATGAAGACTGGAATTGCAAGTCGGACCTGATCTCGTACGGCCATGATATTGAAGCATCCTGGTTGCTGGTAGAAGCAGCCGAAGTGCTGGGCGACCCAGCCCTGCTCAACCAGGTAAAAGAACGTGCCGTTAAAGTTGCCAATGCTGCTGCCGAAGGGATACAGGCCGACGGATCACTGATTAATGAACATAACAACTTGAGCGGACATACCGACACTAACCGTGACTGGTGGGGACAGGCCGAAGCAATGGTTGGATTTTACACCGCCTACGCGATTACAGGCGACGAACGCTACGCAAACTACGCCCTTAACAACTGGGAGTACATTAAAAAATACATTATCGATCAGGAAAAAGGAGAATGGTACTGGGCTGCCGATGCCAGGGGAATACCCGATACTACCAACGACAAAGCCGGATTCTGGAAATGTCCCTATCACAACAGTCGCATGTGCTTTGAATTAATACACCGTATTCACTAAAAAACACAACAATACAGATGAAAAACCTTATTTCTCTTAGTATCGCCCTGCTGATCAGCGCAACTATACTCGCCGCAGCACCCCGCAAATCACCTGTTGCTGTAAACGGACAGTTACGCGTGGAAGGAACACAACTGGTTAACGAACACGGAGATCCCCTTATGTTACGGGGTACGAGTTTCGGATGGCATTGCTTTTGGCCCCGCTTTTACAACGAGGGGGCTGTAAGCTGGATGACCAGGGACTGGAAAATAAATGTCGTGAGGGCAGCCATGGGCGTGGGTCCGGAAAACAGTTACCTGCAGAACCCTTCATTTGGAGAAGAATGTGTAACGACAGTGGTGGATGCTGCTATCCGTCAGGGAATATACGTCATCATTGACTTCCACAGTCATAAAATTCATACTGCCGAAGCGATCACTTTCTTCACAAAGATGGCTACCAGGTACAAGGATTACCCGAATGTGATCTACGAAATCTTCAACGAACCCGACTATTTCGAATGGCCCGAAGTGAAAGCCTATTCCGAAGAACTGATTCGTACCATCCGTGCCATCGATTCCAGCAATCTTATCCTGGTGGGTTCACCACACTGGGACCAGGACCTTCACCTGGTTGCTGAAGATCCTATTCAGGGACAGACGAATATCATGTATACCATGCATTTCTATGCAGGCACCCACAAGCAATGGCTGCGCGATCGTACAGATGCAGCAATTCAAAAAGGAATTCCTATATTTGTGTCAGAATGTGCCGGAATGGAAGCCACAGGTGATGGCCCTATTGATCATCAGGAGTGGCAGGCTTTCGTCGACTGGATGGAAGACCGCAAAATCAGCTGGGTAGTCTGGTCGGTATCCGACAAAGACGAGACCTGTTCCATGCTTACTACTGCTGCCAAAAGCGAAGGAAAATGGAAGCAATCACAGCTTAAGGAATGGGGCTCTATTAGCCGCTCAGCCATTCGGAAGTTGAATAAAAAATAACGCTTATGGTACCAAGTAATGTGTTCCGTGAAGTCACACCGCTTTCATCAGAAGATTGCTTTGTGATTATCAAGCGCACCAAATCCGAATTCACCTATCCTGTTCACGTACATCCCGAATACGAGCTTAACTTTATTGAGAATGCGAAAGGAGCTCAACGCGTGGTGGGCGATTCGATGGAAGTGATTGATGATCTGGAACTATGCCTTATCGGCAACGAACACCTGGAACATGCATGGATGAACCACAGTTGTGCCTCCTGCGAAATCCACGAGATCACTATTCAGTTTCACAATAATAATTTTCTGGACAGTCTGTTAAGCAAACGCCAGTTCAGACCAATAGCCATCATGCTTGAGAATGCCAAGAAAGGACTTGTTTTTTCGCGTCCGGTAATCGAAAGTGTACGTAACCGGCTTTACAACCTGAGTAGTAAGGAAAACGGCTTTTTCTCGGTAATGGAACTTATCAATATTCTTTATGAACTCTCTACCGACAAGCATTCGCGGATCCTTTGCAGCAGTACCTTTGCCAATCAGGACGAATCGTCGGAAAGTCGTAGAATTCAAAAGGTAATCAATTACCTGCACGAAAATTATCAGAACGACATTCACCTGAGCGATGTAGCAGCCCATGTAAACATGTCGGAAGTAAGTTTCAGTCGCTTTATGAAAAAACGTACCGGTAAAAACTACATCGAATACCTCAACGACTTACGACTGGGCATCGCCTCCCGGCAATTATTAGACACTTCGCGTACTGTTGCCGAGATAAGTTACGAATGCGGATTCACAAATTTGTCGAATTTTAACAGGATATTTAAAAAACGCAAGGGAGTCACCCCTACAGAATTCCGTGACAACTACTCCAGGATGCGAATTCTTATCTGATACACTATCTAACTGATTATGTGAACATAACAACCTTGTTTTTTACAATATGAGAACTCTCAAATCGTAAATTTACGATTTGAGAGTTCCAAAAAAGGAGCAATTGCACCGTGCAGTTGCTCCTTTTTTGTTTCCTATTCTTACTTGTAATAATTACAGGCAGTCTGACAAAACAACCATTTATGATAAACCGCCATATGTCATGTCACAGACCCTCATATGTCATGTACCGAACCCGCATATGTCATGTAACAGACCGTCATATGACATATACCGAACCCTCATATGACATGTTAGGGATCATCATATGACATGTGCAGACTTGTCACATGACATATGCAAGCCTATCACAAGTGGCGTGACAGCTAACATGACTATAACGAGCGGAACGAAAACGCCTGATTGTTACGACAAAAGGGTTAAGGCAGTGGGAGCTTTCGGTTATAGGAAATAAAAAAAAGCTGACCAGAGGGAGGTCAGCCAGCAGCCATACAACTCATAAATGGAAGGTCGGATTCAGGTTCTGTTGCAAACCTGCGAGGGAAAATGGATCTCGGAGAATGAATCGGAACGTTGCGAAGTACAGGATAGCAAAATCCGGATTATAAGATGCATATACCCGGCGAGGATGGAACCGGAACAGGTATCAGTACCACATACATTCTTGATAGCAACCGGAGCAACCAAAAGAATCCCTGCAACAACACCGGGGATTACTCTAAAGCTAAGGGCTAATCTGTCGTTGAACAGCAGCGCAACAACTATCACAAAAAACACTATCAGGAGGTTTGTTATCATGGGCACAAAGATAAAGCAGCTTTACCGGTTAAAATTGCATAAATGTGGGCAAAAATTGCACAATTGTGGGCAGTTTTCACTCATCGGAACAAAAGTATACGCTACGGGATACATTCCGGCCAGTCGACCGACATGAGAAATTTAAGCGAAAAAATGTATCTTTGTGTCAATATTCAACTAAAAGACTATGACACAACGCTACTTTACCACCCTTGTATGTACACTTTCGATTCTTCTTGCAGGCGCCACTACTAAACGTTCGCTTCAGATTTCCGACTTTGCCGGCTGGCAACGCATCGAACAAAGTCTGATCAGCAACGATGGTACGAAAGTGGTATTCGAGACAAAAGCACAAAAGGGTGATGGATACCTGATCGTCTATAATGCCCTGACCGGCATCAGCGATACACTACCCCATGCACACAGCGCAGTGCTATCATCCAACTCCGCCTTTGCAGTGGTAAAACTTCGCCTCCCTGAGGATAGTCTGCGCTCGCTTAAGCTTGCCAAAACCAAAAAGGAAGACATGCCAAAAGAGGCAATCGGAATCTATACCTTTGCCAACCGCCACTTTCAGCGCATCGACAGTGTCAGGTCCTTTCAGCTTCCCGAAGAAAACAGCAACTGGCTAAGCTACCTGCGTGAAGGTCCGAAGCAGAATAAAAAACCCACCTATACACTGGTGATAACAGATCCGGTGAGCGGACAAGAGTTTAGCTTTGAAAAGGCCGATACAGTTGCCATTGCCCGTAAAGGGAGCCCGGTAGCCTTACTTACAGCAAGCGATACGCTGAAACAACGTTCGTTACTGGTAATCGACCCCGCAAAAGGGACAGCCGATACCCTCTTTACCGATTCACTTCATATTCGTAAACTTACTTTCGATATGACCGGATCAAAACTGGTTTGGTTGGCCAGCCGTGATACGACGAAGGTAAAAAACTACAGTCTGTTTGCCGGCACTCTATCCGGCAACTCAACCAAAACCAACCGCTCAAAAAGAGCTACAACTAATCAGTCGAGCAGGTTTCGCTTACTGGCCGACAGTTTAACAGCCGCTTTTCCTGCCGGATGGGGACCTTCCGAAAACGGAGCACTGTATTTTTCGGACGACGACAGCAAGCTCTTTTTCGGAACAGCACCCTTACAGTATCCTGAACCGAAGGATAGTCTGACCGACGATGAGCAACCCCGGCTGGACCTCTGGAGTCATACCGACGATATAATAATGCCCCGTCAGTTGAAACAACTGGCACAAAAGAAGAAGCAAACCTACCTGGCGGTGTATCGTTTTACCGATGATAAGGTGATACAATTAGCCGATACCCTTGTGGAAACCATTCGTTTGCAACACCTGAATAACGGCGAACTGGCATTGGGGATCAACAGAAAACCCTACGAACGCACCATTACCTGGAGTTCGCGTGCGCTCAGCGATTACTATCACATTGACCTGACAACCGGCAAGCGGTCGACACTACTCATTGGCGGTCAGCACCTGCAGCTCTCACCTGATGGAAAGTATGCCATCTGGTTCGACAACGACCAACAGCAATATTATACCCGCGAACTGTCAACTGGAAAACAATATCCGGTTAGTTCAATGCTAAGGGCATCGCTAACCGACGAACTTCACGATACCCCCGATGATCCGCGACCCTATGGTGTTGCCGGATGGACCGAAAACGACAGGCATATCGTCCTGTACGATCGCTATGATCTGTGGCTGACCGACCCAAAGGGTGATACAGAGCCGGTTAGACTCACCAACGGTCGCGAAAACAAGATACGCTTTCGCTATGTAGCCACCGATAAAAAAACAAGTTCGATAGCTCTCAACTCAAAGATCCTGCTTTCGATGGTCAATGAAGATACATTCGATGAGGGCTATGCTTCCATAATGATTACTGTCCCGGCAGGAAAGTCAACCAGAACAACCGCTAAACAACCGCTTTTACAACCCGACACACTAATAAGCGGAGCATTTGCAGTGGGTAACATTACCAAAGCAGCAAATAGCGATGCCCTGATCTGGTCGCGGCAAACAGTCGACCGCTTTCCGGAGATTGAACTTAGCAACCTTGAGTTCAGTGAGAGCAAGGTACTTTCGGCAACCAACCTCCGGCAAGCTGAGGTGATATGGCCTACTGTGGAACTGGTAAGCTGGACCTCGTTCACGGGTGATAGTCTGAGAGGGTTACTTTACAAACCCGACAATTTTGATCCTAAGCAGAAGTATCCTATGATGGTGTACTTCTACGAGAAGAGTTCGGATAGCTTTCACCGCTACCATTATCCGCAACCCAGTCGCTCCATCATCAGCATCCCCTTCTATGCAAGCAACGAATACCTGGTATTCGTGCCTGATATTAACTATACAACCGGATTCCCCGGGCAAAATGCCTACGATGCCATTGTAAGCGGCGTACAAAGCCTGTTGAACACACGAAGCTATATCAATGCGAAAGCAATGGGATTACAAGGTCAGAGCTGGGGTGGTTACCAGATTGCACATCTGATTACTCAAACTGATCTGTTTGCAGCCGCTATGGCCGGTGCACCGGTAAGTAACATGACTTCCGCCTACGGAGGAATCCGCTGGGGAACGGGAATGAGCAGGATGTTCCAGTACGAAAACACGCAAAGCCGGATTGGTGGTACCTTGTGGGAGCGTCCTCTTCACTACATCGAAAACTCACCGCTTTTCCACGCTCCCAGGGTAAATACCCCCTTGCTAATGATGCACAACGACAACGATGGAGCAGTGCCATGGTACCAGGGCATTGAGTACTTTATGGCACTATACCGACTTGGCAAACCGGTATGGATGCTCAATTACAATGGGATGGATCATAATATTGAAGCGAAATACTGGGCCAACCGCATCGACCTGAGTACCCGGATGTTCGGTTTCTTCAACCATTACCTGAAGGGAGAAAAAAAGCCTGAATGGATGATGAAAGGAATACCGGCAATCGAAAAGGGAGAAGAGCTTAACTATTAAGCATCCCGTTTAGTACCATACCCGAACAGACCTTCGTCCTGAATCATCTTCAGGACAGGTTCGGGTAGCATGGTACGCAGTTCAGTATCGGCACCCTGTTCTATTAAACTCGAAATATCTTCGGTTCGTATCTTCAGGTTTTCATGGGAAGTACTGCGGAGAATAATCAGTTTATGGATGGAACGAAGGTATTCCCAAATGAGGCGCTCGGGCATATCAAAAAGTTCCTCAGAAGGATACACCACTTCCCCTACCGTATCGAGGGCGGGATACAGGTACATCTTAACGTTTTCCTGAAACAGGGCTCCCATTGCTTCCAACAATCCGCCACGCAGGTTGTCGTACTGCGACGCATCCATAATGCGAATGAAAGTAGGCAATCCCACTACCATCCTTAACTTAATCAGTTTGAACTGACGGAAATATTTAACCAGTTCGTAATACCGCTGGAAACGGGAAACCATTACATACTGTCCCATCAGGTTCAGCAAATCAACCCGGTGAAGAAAATCCTTTTCGTTGAGTTGTTCATCCTGCATCAGGTAATTCAGTGAAATCTCGCAGAAAGCAAGGGTGTTATCGGGACGGTAATGCTCATCGCGTTTAAAGATCTCCATACTATCCTCGATAAATTCCATTCCCAGTTTGTTGATGGGGCGGAAATAGCCACGAATGAGCAGTACATTCTTTTTGTATAGCAGATCACCCGGCTGTTGAATTTTACCGGAGGGATCGAACATGATAGCAGGAGTCATATTCTGGCTTACCAGCATTAGATTCAGCAATCGGTTGTCGACCCAGGTCATATCCGGACCTTCCGTGTAAATATAGTCCACTTCTACCCGATCGGTATCCAGGTTATCCAGTAAACCCATCAGTATGTTCCGCGGATCTTCAAGCTGGAACAAGCCTCCGTAGATCAGGTTTACACCCAGGGTACCCAGTGTATATTGTTGCAGCAGAGTATCATTTTCGTGCAGCTTAACATGTACGAAAATAAGGTTGGGCTGATAGCGGTTGGTACCTTCCACGGCAATTCCCAGCCAACCATTACCCTGATTAGTCTTTGAATAATTAAGGGTCTCAACAGTATTGGCAAACGCAAAGAAACGTTGGGGATTCTTACCATCGAGAATGGTAATCAGCTCATTGTACTCCGACATTACCATTCTCCGGAGACGCTCTTCGGCCACATAACGCGAAGGCTTCCCTTCGTTGTAGAAATGATCACTAAAAAGCTTATCGTAAGCCGAGATGGATTTTGCTACCGTATTGGAGGCACCCCCTGCCTGAAACAAATGGCGGGCAGTTTCCTGTCCACCACCAATTTCGGCTATCGTACCGTAGTAATGCGATTCAATATTGATTAAAACCGATTTTTCCTTCGTGCTTAACGCTTTCATAGACCCTGAACTTAAGTAAAACTTTTCAATGACCGCCACCCTTAAGCATAACAACCACTCCACGCCAAATCACATAGAGGTCGGTCGTCAACAACCGGAACGGCGAATAATGCAGGTACCGATAAACATATTCATACTCAAACTCCGGCTTCCCGAAGTCGGGCGTACCCTTACGAACATGCCCGTAGCCCAGTAATCCACCACGAATAAGCATACGTGTTACATTACCCTGCGCCAGGTCGCGCTCATAATGGTGTATAGCCAGGGGGCGGGGACCGACCAGCGACATATCGCCTTTGAGTACCATATAAAACTGAGGAATCTCGTCGAGGTAGAATTTCTTTACAAAAGCACCCAGGTGAGTACGTGCTTCAGGCATCCATTCCTTCTGATAGGCGTGCCAGTCGCCAATAGCCTGAAGTTCCTTATCAATGTATTTTTCCTTGATTAACCGGATTTTCCACTTTTTAAACACCTTTCCACCACTTACCGCATTATAGTAAAAAAAGAGAGGACCGCGGTTTTCGGGAATAAGGAGACCTTCAACAAAATTAATCAGCAACAGGATCAGGATCACCGGCAGACAGAAAGTCAGAATAACAAACGCCACCAGCTTATCAAATACCAATTTGGGCAGTGGCACCTTCAGTGGTTTTTTAAGTTCGAAAATCTCTTTGTACTTTTTACGGATTTCATCCGTAGGCGCGGTGTAGGGAAAAGCTTCAACAGGTTCAGTCATAGGTTCGGCAGCAGAGCCGGGTGCAGGTTTACTCGTATTCATAACAGGGATATAAAATTTTTCGTTTAAGGAGTTTTACATACAATTAGAAGCAAAGATACTATAATTATTGAAACACAGTGTGAACTTTTTGTTTCCAGTATTCTTTTTCATCCTCCGGAAGAAAGCTGGCTGTAAAGGCGTTCAGGGCCAGCTTTTTCAACTCGTCGGCCGACAAATCGAGGGCTTCGGCAATGGCTTCGTAGTTTTCGTTCATATAACCTCCGAAGTAAGCCGGATCATCCGAATTGACTGTCACCAGGAGTCCCCGCTCCATCATACGTTTCAGGGGATGGTTCCTCAGGTCTTTTACCACCTGCAGTTTAAGATTAGAAAGCGGACATACCGTCAGGGCAATCCTGCGTCGTACCAACTCATCGACCAGGGCATCGTCTTCCATAGAGCGGTTACCGTGGTCGATTCTGTCGACACCCAATTCAGTAAGCGCTTCCCACACATAAGCCGGAGGACCTTCCTCACCGGCATGAGCCATGGTTTTCAAACCTTCCTGCCGGGCACGCTCAAACACCCTGCGGAACTTCACCGGGGGATGACCCAGCTCCGACGAATCGAGGCCTAATCCGATAAAGTACTTTTTATAGGCCATTGCCTCCTCGAAGGTACGCAAGGCACTCTCTTCCGAAAGGTGACGAAGGATGCTTAGTATCAGTCCGGAGCTGAAACCATACTCATTACGGGCGGCATCCATAGCCCGGGAAATACCCTTCACTACCGTTTCGAAGCGTACTCCTCTGTCGGTATGTGTCTGTGGGTCAAAGAATATCTCAGCGTGAACCACACCCTGACTATGCACCCGATCGAAATACGCTTTGGCAAGGTCGTAGAAGTCCTGCTCGTACAACAACACCCCGGCACCGGCATAGTAAATATCCAGGAACTCCTGCAGGTTGGCAAACTGATAGGCCTTTTTAAGTTCCTCCACCGAAGCATACTTCAGGGGAATACCATTGCGGTTTGCAATTTTGAACATCAATTCAGGCTCGAAGGTTCCTTCGATATGCAGGTGAAGTTCTGCTTTGGGTAGTTCTTGAATAAAACGTTTCAATTCCATAGTGGTTATCATTTAGTTTATAATCGGCCGTCGCTCTCCGGCAAAAAGCCTTTCACGTCGTACACTACCGACTGCTCCTTGCACAGTGAAGGAATGTCGAGGGTGTTGAAAGCAGCATGCGCCACTGCCAGCACTACAGCATCATAGGGGCGGGCAGGTAGTTCGCGTGTTGTTACCACTCCATATTCGTGCATCACCTCCTCCGGATTAGCCCAGGGGTCGTAGATGGTAAGACGAATGGAATATTCTTTTAATGCTTTTATAATATCAATCACTTTTGTATTGCGCACATCGGGACAGTTTTCCTTGAAGGTGAAGCCTAAAATGAGCACCTCAGCATCCACCACCAAAATGCGTGACTTAAGCATCAGCTTGATTACTTCACTGGCAACGTACTCGCCCATGCCATCGTTCATGCGGCGACCGGCAAGTATAATTTCCGGGTTATAGCCCAGACGTTGAGCAGCCTGCGCCAGGTAATAGGGATCCACCCCGATGCAATGACCACCTACCAGTCCCGGTTTAAAAGGAAGAAAGTTCCATTTCGTTCCGGCAGCTTCGAGCACTGCATGCGTATCGATCTTCATGCGGTTGAAGATCTTCGACAACTCATTGACAAAGGCAATGTTAATGTCGCGTTGCGAATTTTCGATCACTTTAGCTGCCTCTGCTACCTTTATTGACGGTGCAAGGTGGGTACCTGCCTGTATCACTGAAGCATATACAGCATCAACCTTTTTCCCTATCTCGGGAGTAGAACCCGAAGTTACCTTTTTTATCTTTTCAACGGTATGCTCCTTATCGCCCGGATTAATACGCTCCGGACTATAACCGGCAAAGAAATCAAGGTTATACTTCAGTCCGGAAACTTTTTCAACAATAGGGATACATTCGTCTTCGGTAACACCCGGATAGACTGTCGATTCGTATACGACAATATCACCTTTGCTGATAACACGACCTATCGTCTCGCTGGCTTTGTATAATGGTGTAAGATCCGGATTGTTACTTACATCCACCGGGGTTGGAACAGTTACCACGTAGAAATTACAATCCCGAATGGCATCCAGCTGGTCGGTACACACAAAACCTTTGCTGATAGCCTCTTTCAAGAGCTTATCTTCCACTTCGAGTGTTGCGTCATGCCCCTGCATCAATTCGGACACGCGGCTTTTATTGATATCAAAGCCCACCGTGGCATAACGAGTCGAAAACAACCGTGCCAGTGGTAATCCCACATATCCAAGCCCTATTACAGCTATCTTTATAGTATCCATTTTTTCAGAGTATATATCATTTACTAGTATTCCTGTACCACTTTACGGCCTCCCGTAATCCTTCCTTCAGAAAAAACTCAGGCTTATATCCCAGCAGCAATCGCGCTTTTTCAATACTTGCCAGCGAATGCGGGATATCACCCGTTCGCACCGGACCGTAGACCGGCGGGATGGTGGCAATTGCAGGGTCGGTCTCAGCAAGGATTTCCTTCAGACAGTCTACCAGCTGATTCAGGGTGTTTCGTTCGCCGCAAGCCGTATTATAGACCGTATTCACCGCTTCCGGGTTGGAAGTCGACATTGCCAGCAGGTTCATCTGCAACACATTATCTATATAGGTAAAGTCGCGCGAGTATTCCCCGTCGCCATTAATACGCGGTGACTCGTGTAATAATAACTGCTTAACGAAAAGGGGGATTACAGCTGCATAGGCCCCATTGGGATCCTGCCGGCGACCAAACACATTAAAGTAGCGCAAACCGATGCATTCCATACCATATGTCTTTGCAAACACATCGGCATACAGTTCGTTCACGTATTTTGTGATAGCATAAGGCGACAGCGGTTTACCAATCAGTTCCTCCCGCTTGGGAAGGGTGGCCGAATCACCGTAGGTAGAAGAGCTGGCTGCGTAAATAAATCGTTTCACTCCTGCATCGCGGGCAGCCACCAACAGATTCAGGAATCCGGTGACATTGACCTCGTTGGTCGTCACTGGATCCTTTATCGAACGGGGAACCGAGCCTAAGGCTGCCTGATGAAACACATATTCGATACCCTCCGTCGCCTTCCGGCAGGTATCCAGCGAACGAATATCGCCTTCCAGGAGGGTGAAGTAAGGATGAGAAAGGAACGAGGCTATATTGGAATGATGACCGGTTGCAAAATTATCCAGACAAACTACGCGGTGACCCTGTTCAAGCAGGCACTCACAAAGGTTTGATCCGATAAATCCCGCTCCTCCGGTCACAAGTACTGAATGAGTTGTATTCATGAATATTCTTCTTGTAAGTGCAAAAGTAAGCAATTTGTAGGAATTATACTATCCGGGCACTGCTAAACAGTTATTCTACCTGCTTCAGATAATTCGTTACAACCCGTCGTATCCCTTCTTCCAGACTCACAGTTGGTTTCCAGCCCAGCTGATTCAGTTTACTTACGTCTAACAATTTACGGGGAGTACCATCCGGCTTAGAGCTATCCCAGTGAATCTGACCTGTGTAGCCAACAATCTCCTGCACCAGTGAAGCAAGTTCACGAATCGTTACATCTTCGCCGCAACCCGCGTTAACATGCGTCGGTGTTGAGTCGGGTGCATCATAGTTCATAAGCAGGTAAACGGAAGCATCAGCCATATCGTCGACATGCAGGAATTCACGCATGGGCTCACCGGTACCCCAGAGTGTTATGTTTACCGTTTCCTCAGGACTGGTATCACCCGATTGTGAAGCATAGATTACAGATGCCTGTACGGGAATAGCCGCAGCCAGTTCAGGAGTAGCGGCAGAAGGAATCCCTTTGTGAATACCGTATTTTTCCAGGATAGCCAGGATAGCTTCGTCCGAACTTTCTCCATTCACATGTTCAACAGGCAGGCGATTCAGATCGCGGCGGATAGCAGTCCAATCCCCTTCCATCAGGTACTTACCTAACACCATTTTACGAATAAGTGCCGGCAACACATGTGATTTCTCCAGATCATACGTATCGTTCTGGCCATACAGGTTGGTTGGCATTATGGAGATGAAATTGCAGCCATACTGATCGTGATACGCTTCACACATCTTTATCCCTGCAATTTTGGCGATAGCATAGGGTTCGTTGGTAGGCTCAAGCTGACCGGTCAACAGGTATTCTTCCTTAATAGGCTGGGGAGCCAGGCGTGGATAGATACAGGAAGAGCCTAAAAAGAGCAACTTCTTAACGCCGTGCAGGTAACTCTGATGGATAACATGATTCTGTATCATCAGGTTTTCGTAAATAAACTGGGCGCGGTAGGTATTGTTGGCCACAATACCTCCTACCTTAGCAGCGGCCAGCACTACATAGTCGGGCTTCTCGGTTTCAAAAAAGCGGGCTACGTCGGCTTCCACCAGCAGGTTTAACTCCTGCTGAGTACGGGTTACAAAATTAGTAAAACCCCGGGCTTCCAAATTTCGTTTAATTGCCGACCCTACCATTCCAAGATGACCGGCAATGTATATCTTTGAAGTAGTATCCATCTTATTCAAAATAATTCATAATTCTGAAACCACCCTCCCGGAGGTAGGTTTCTTTTTTCATTAACTTCACATCCGATTTCATCATATCTTCCACGAGTGTAGCCAGGGTATATTCCGGTTCCCAGCCCAGGCGGGTACGTGACTTGGTAGCATCCCCAATCAGCAATTCCACTTCAGTGGGACGGAAATAAGCAGGATCAACTTCCACAACGGGATAATCCACTTTTTTAAGATTTTCAAGGAACTCAGCCCCCACCTCAGTTACAAAACGGCTTTCGTCAATATCATCAATATATCCTTTTTCTTCCACTCCTTCGCCCCGGAAGCCGATTGAAATTCCCAATTCAGCAAAGGCCAGCGATACAAACTCCCTGACTTCAGTAGTGATACCGGTTGCTATAACATAATCATCGGGCTCGTCCTGTTGTAAGATCAGCCACATGGCCTTCACATAATCCTTGGCATGCCCCCAGTCACGTTTCGCCGACATATTACCCAGGTAAATAGTCTTTTGCATACCCATAGCAATACGTGCAGTAGCACGGGTAATCTTACGGGTTACGAAGGTCTCACCACGCAGGGGCGACTCATGATTAAACAGGATACCGTTACTGGCGTGCATCTTATAAGCTTCGCGGTAGTTGACTGTAATCCAGTAGGCGTATAATTTGGCAACGGCATAGGGAGAGCGGGGATAGAAGGGAGTAGTCTCTTTTTGAGGGATTTCCTGAACAAGACCATATAGTTCGGATGTTGAAGCCTGGTAAATACGTGTCTTCTCCGACAACCCTAACAGGCGTACAGCTTCCAAAATACGCAAGGTACCTATCCCATCAGCATTAGCCGTATATTCGGGAGTATCAAAACTCACCTTAACATGGCTCATAGCCGCTAAATTATAAATCTCATCCGGTTGTGTTTCCTGTATAATGCGGGTCAGGTTCATCGAATCAGTCAGATCGCCATAGTGCAGAATCAGATTCCGGTCGGTCACATGCGGATCCTGGTACAGATGGTCGATACGGTCGGTGTTGAACAGGGAGGAGCGGCGTTTAATACCGTGTACAATATATCCTTTTTTAAGTAGTAATTCGGCCAGGTATGCACCATCCTGACCGGTAATTCCTGAAATCAAAGCAGTTTTCTTCATAAGATAGAGTTTATTAGCAGGGTTTCAGCACTGCACTTCAAAACAGTTCAGCATTTAAGGCAGCACAGTACTGTTTCGCAAAAGTAGTAAAATTTTCAACAAGTAAAACTCCCTGACACTGATTTTAGATATACCAAACCGGATTTATACCATAAGGTGGGTATATAAATGCCGTAGCTGGTGTATGGCAGAAACTACGAGAAAGGCAGAATTTTGCAAACGAGAAATAACACAACCCATATGAAAGAAAAAAACTACCGCAGTTTGCTAAAATCAATATCGTACCGTATTACCGGAACGCTGGCCACCTTTTTAATCTCATTTTTAGTTACAGGGGAGTTAAAGTTTGCTTTCTCGATCATGGGGGTCGATTTCTTTGCAAAAATAATCTTGTTTTATTTTCACGAACGACTGTGGAACCGTATTAAATTAGGGAAAGTAAAAGGCGGACCTGAATACGAAATATAAGCACAACCACTCAACACTTATTTGAATATGTATAAACCATTTGACGAGGAACAATTCAACCAGTTTACAAGACTTGTCAACTCTCAGGATATAAAAGGACTCACCTGGATATCCGGCTATATTGAAGGGTTAAGTCAGTCAAAAAGCACAGCAATTGCCGCTGAGCCAACAACTGAGAATATCACTCCCGAATCAACAAAAGCAGCATCACAACAACTTACTATTCTTTACGGTTCACGAACCGGAAATGGTGCTGCTTTAGCTAAACTAGCAGAACGAATGGCCACTGATGCCGGAATTAACGCCACAGTTAGAAACATGGAAACGTATCCGCCCAGATCAATTCTAAAAGAAAAGCGGGTGTTGGTAATTGTCTCTACTCATGGTGAAGGTGACCCCCCTTTTCAGGCTAAGGCCATGTACGACTACCTGCATGCTAAACGTGCACCGGAACTTAATGAGCTGGAGTATGCGGTATTAGCCCTGGGTGATTCTTCCTATTATCATTTCTGCAAGACAGGAAAAGATGTTGACACACGCTTAAACGAGCTGGGTGCAAAACGTCTGAAAGAAATTAACTGTAGTGATGTAGATTTAAAAGCCAGTGATGAACAATGGCTAAAGGAGTTATTGAACAGCCTGAAACAACCCTCAGACGGCAGCACAACTCTGCCACTGAACGAATCTGCTTCGATTTCGCCTGCTACAGTACTACAACCCTATTCAAAAAAGTATCCTTACAATGCAGGCGTACTGGAGAAGATCAACCTTCATGGTCGTGGGTCGGAACGTACTACCTTACACATCGAATTGCAGGCAGATGGATTAAAGTATGAACCGGGAGATTCAGTGGGTATTTTACCGGTCAACTCCACAACACTTGTGAACGAAGCACTATCAACTACAGGATTAGACGGAGCGACAGAAGTAGAGCTGCAGGGAAAGCGTATCCCTCTGAAAGAAGCCCTTTTAAACCAGCTGGAGATTGGAAAACTAAATCCTGATGTACTAAAAAAATACGTTCAGCTCTTCCCCGACAGCAAGGCAGCCACTCACCTTACTGATTCAAAAACTCTTCAGGAATATCTATACGGTCGTGATCTTGTTGATTTATTGTCGGCGTATCCGGAGAAACTAACTGCACAACAATTAGTCGATTTACTAAAGCCACTGCAACCCCGTTACTATTCAATCGCATCCAGTCCGCTGGCCTATCCGGGAGAACTGCATCTTACGGTAGCATTAGTGGAATACCAATCCAACAGAAGAACTAAAAACGGAACCTGTACGGGATTCCTATCAGAGGTACTCCTTGAGAACGACACCGTACCCGTATTTATAGAATCCAATCCGAATTTCCGCTTACCCGCGAATCCATCTACTTCAATTATCATGATAGGTGCAGGAACCGGTATAGCTCCCTTTAGAGCATTTATACAAGAACGCGAACTTACTCCTGAAGCCGGTAAAAGCTGGTTGTTTTTTGGCAACCGTCATTTTGAGACTGAATTTCTTTATCAGACAGAGTGGCAACACTACCTTAAGTCGGGCGTACTTACCCGCATGGATGTCGCTTTTTCACGTGATAGTGATCAGCCCGTCTACGTCCAGCATCGATTACTTGAAAATGGTAAAGAACTATACGACTGGATAAGTGAAGGTGCCCATGTATACATATGCGGTGATATGCGAAAAATGGCTGCTGATGTACAGCTCGCATTGAGTGAACTACTTCAGCAATACGGCGGACTTGATCCCGAACAGGCACAACAGGAGCTGGATCAGATGCAACGCGAGCGTCGTTTACAACTCGATGTTTATTAAAATTAAATTTACAAGCTATGAGCAAACAAGATTCAACCAACTTACCGGCTTTTGAAGCCCTTAAAATAGCCAGCAACTACCTGCGCAACACTATTAACGAAAGTTTAAGCAACCCCTTAACCGGCTCCATCAACAGTGATGATCAGTTACTCATCAAGTTTCACGGGGTATATCAACAACAAAACAGGGACCTCGATGAGGAACGTTTAAAACAAAAGCTTGAGCCACTGTACAGCTACCTGATACGAATCCGTGTTCCGGGAGGAGTAACCAGTCCTGAACAATGGAAGGCTATTGACGCTTTATCCGACACCTATGCTGATGGAGAATTAAAACTCACCACCCGTCAGGCTTTTCAATTTCATGCTGTATTAAAGAGAAACCTGAAAACAACTATTCGCAAGATAAACGACACCCTACTGGATACGCTTGCCGCTTGTGGAGATGTGAATCGCAATGTGATGTCGTCGGCTAATCCCTACGAATCGCCTGTCCATGCGGAGGTCAGTGAACATGCACGTCAGATTTCAGCACATTTGAGTCCTCAAACAGGTGCCTACCACGAGATCTGGCTGGATAAAGAGCTGATTGCAGGCGGTACTCCTGATAATGAACCGATTTACGGCAAGACTTATCTTCCCAGAAAATTCAAAATAGCTATGGCCATCCCTCCACGCAACGACACGGATGTACTGTCCAACGATCTGGGCTTCATCGCCATAGTGGAGAACGGTGTTTTAAAGGGCTACAATCTCTCTGTCGGTGGAGGAATGGGCTATAGTTTCGGAAACACAGCCACCTATCCCCGGGTAGCCGATGTTGTGGGATATATTCCGGCTGAAGCAGTAGTAAAAGCAGCTGAAGCAGTGCTTGTATTTCAACGGGATCACGGTAACCGAAACGATCGTAAACAGGCCAGACTGAAATACACCATCGACAAGTTTGGGTTGGATTACTTTCGTGATGAGATAAAGCGGACACACGGCATCCTGCTCGAACCAGCCCGACCTGCTGAATTTACAACGCAGGGCGACGAATACGGATGGAATCAGGGGGCTGATGGCTACTGGCATTTTACACTCTTTGTAGAAGGAGGGAAACTAACAGATGCAAAAGGAATAAAAGCAAAAAGTGCACTACGTGAAATTGCCGAATTCCATACAGGAACTTTTATCCTTACCGGAAATCAGAACCTGGTAATTGCACAGATCAGTCCGTCCGACAAAAAGAAAGTTGAAGAGGTATTACAGCGGCATGGCATCAAAGACAAAGATAGTTATACACCACTCCGCCTTCACTCCATCGCTTGCGCCGCTCTACCCTATTGCGGATTGTCATTTGCTGAAGCTGAACGATACCTGCCTCTGCTGGTCGATAAGATTGAAGAATTATTAGCAAAACACGGTATATCAGATGAACCGATTTCTATACGAATGACCGGTTGTCCGAATGGTTGTGGGCGCCCGTTTCTGGGTGAGATTGCGCTGGTAGGTCGTGCACCGGGTAAGTACAACCTGTACTTAGGCGCCGGTTTCAGTGGAAACCGGCTCAATAAGCTATACAAAGAAATGGTTGATGAAGATGGAATTTTAACTACGCTTAATTCATTGTTTGAGGATTTTGCGGCCAACAGGAATAAAAGGGAGCATTTCGGTGACTTTGTAATCCGTGCGGGTTATGTTTCTGCAGTGACTGAAGGTAAACTTTTTCATAAGGTACAATGAAACGGGAAGATATGACCTTTCTGCCTGTATCCATCAATGTAACAGGCAAAAAAATATTACTTATCGGAGGAGGAAAAGTAGCAACCCATAAGGCTTCCATTCTTTTACGATTCGTGACTCAGAATGTAACTGTTTTGTCGCCCGAATTTACTCCTGAACTGTGCGAAATGCCCTTTGAGCTACTCCGGAAGGAATATGAGAGCTCCGACCTGGCCAATTATTTCCTGGTATATGTATGTACAGGTGATCACGAACTAAATGCACGCATAAAGAAAGACGCTGAAGAACTGGGAATCCTGACCAGCGTTTGTGATGCTCCACTGCTGTGTGATTTTGTATCTCCGGCAATTTATAAACACAATCAACTGACCGTAGCTGTTTCGTCGAATGCACAAAATGTGTATCAGTCGATCGCGGTACGCGACAGAATTGAAAAACTGGCTAACGATGGTATATTACAACTCAGTCAATCATAGCACTACTACACTGCAGGATCGTGAAAACATCTTCCAGCAACTCAAACCTCCGGCTCAGGAGGCAGTCGTTGCATTGCAGACCTGCAACCGGATAGAGTATTACGGAGGTGAGGGAGATATTGAACCGGCAACAGTAAAGCATCTTTTCAGGGTAGTCGCCGGTCTGGAATCAGGTATACCGGGTGAATCGGCCATCCAGGGACAGGTGAAAGCCGCCTACGAAAAAGCCCGTCAACGCTATTCACTTTCTTCTTCCCTGCACCGCTTATTTCAACATGCATTACGGGTAGGCAAATTAGTGCGTAACAGTTCAGAAATAGGCAAGGGGGCGGTATCCTACGGACAGGCTACTGTTGAAATCCTTCTTGCCAGTGGAATTGACCTGACAGATACCCGTATAACCTTGATTGGCGTAAATAAACTGACCGAAGACACCATTCGGTTTTTACAGAAAAAAGGAGCTGAAACACTTTTCGTTGCCAACCGGAGCTATCACAAGGCACTTCCTTATGCTCAAAAGTATTCATGCCGAATAGTAGGTTTCGATCAATTACAGGATGTGCTTTTGCATACAGATGTGCTCATCTCTGCAACATCGGCACCTTACCCGGTGATTTTGCCTTCTATATTTCCGGAGAACAAGCCAATGCACATCTTCGACCTTGCATTTCCAAGGGATGTTGATGAACGTATCAGCCACTATAAGGATGTAACACTCTATAACCTGGAAGATATT
>JAQUYE010000114.1 GCA_028691965.1 Paludibacter sp.
GAGGTTCTTTTGAACTTCCTCCGGAGACCATACTGTATTCAACAGCAGGGTACCGTTTTTCTTCAACCCTTTAGTTACATCGTATAAACGCAGGTAAGCCTGAACGTGACAAGCAACAAAGTCGGGAGTAGTAACCAAATAAGTCGAACGGATAGGAGAGTCGCCAAAGCGAAGGTGCGAACAGGTAAATCCACCCGACTTCTTCGAGTCGTACTGGAAGTAAGCCTGACTGTATTTATCCGTATTGTCACCGATAATCTTAATCGAGTTCTTGTTGGCACCTACTGTACCATCAGCACCCAGACCATAGAATTTAGCTTCGAAAGTACCGGGGCCACCCATCGGAATCTCTTCCTTCATAGGGATAGAAGTAAAGGTAACATCATCAACGATACCAACGGTAAATCCATTGCGCGGACTAGGCAGACGAAGGTTTTCGTACACTGCCAGTACCTGAGCAGGAGTAAAGTCCTTCGACGATAATCCATAACGGCCACCCACTACCATCGGATGATTTTCCTGATTGTACAATACATCACGAACATCCAGGTACAGCGGTTCGCCACCTGCACCCGGTTCTTTAGTACGATCGAGTACACAAATACGTTTTGCTGTAGCAGGAAGTACAGAAAGGAAATGTTTTGCAGAGAACGGACGATACAGGTGTACCGAGATTAACCCTACTTTCTCACCTTTCTCATTCAAAAAGTCAATACCTTCACGGATAGCTTCGGTAGCCGATCCCATTGCCACCACTACGCGGTCGGCATCGGGTGCACCGTAATAATCAAACAAACCATACTTACGACCGGTAATTTTTGCCAGTTCGTCGAGATAATGTTCAACAATACCAGGTACTGCATCGTAATACGGATTACAAGCCTCACGAGCCTGGAAGTAAATATCCGGGTTCTGAGCTGTACCACGTGCAACAGGAGATTCAGAATTCAGAGCGCGATCACGGAATTCGGCGAGCGCTTTCTGGTCAAACAGAGCAATTAGAGCATCCTGGTCAATTTCTTCTACTTTTTGAATTTCGTGTGAAGTACGGAAACCATCGAAGAAATGAACGAAAGGAATACGCGATTTAATAGAAGCAAGGTGAGCAATAGCTGCCAGGTCCATCACTTCCTGAACCGAACCGGTAGCAAACATTGCACATCCGGTCTGACGAACTGCCATCACATCCTGATGGTCGCCGAAGATCGAAAGCGCATGCGAAGCCAGGGCTCGGGCCGATACATGATAAACACCGGGGAGTAATTCACCGGCTACTTTATACATATTGGGAATCATGAGCAACAAACCCTGCGAAGCAGTAAAGGTTGTTGTAAGAGCACCAGCCTGAAGTGAACCGTGCATAGCAGCGGCAGCACCGGCTTCCGATTGCATTTCCTGGACCTGAACAGTCTCGCCGAACATGTTCTTCCGGCCGGCTGTTGTCCATTCATCAACATATTCTGCCATTGTTGACGACGGTGTGATGGGGTAAATCGCAGCAACTTCACTGAACATATATGCAATATGTGCAGCGGCCTGATTACCATCACAGGTTAAGAATTTTTTTTGTTTCGCCATTGTGTAAAAATTATAGTGTATTAATTAATCGCTAGTATAAAAAGCCCAGTAGCCACAGCGGAATCTCGTGTTTGTGGTCCACACTAAGGGTGTCGACTGCAAACCAGGTTTTAGAGCTATGGCGGTATTGCGACTGACTGTCGTATTTGATATTCAGAGAACCATCCAGGCAGAAATCACTGCCATGTTTTCCGA
Source organism: Paludibacter sp. (assembly GCA_028691965.1). GTDB lineage: Bacteria > Bacteroidota > Bacteroidia > Bacteroidales > Paludibacteraceae > Paludibacter. Next base: position 1,774 of record JAQUYE010000114.1, read on the forward strand.
TATTTACCTTATGTTGTGCATGAAGCGTGTTATACAGGAAAGTTTTGCGTTCCACTTCCCGGTCCACTCCCTGTTGAAGTACCACATGCAACAAATTGGTGTTATGTGCGTACAGTACTTTTGGTTTCTTCGGGTAGGTATCACCCTCACTATACAAAGTGTTTAACAGCCGGGCATCTTTAAGGTATTTAATGTAATTCATAACAGTAGCCCTTGAAGTCTGTATTTCGATGGCCAGCTGACTTACATTGGCCGGTGCCGGTGCGGCGTGCATAATAAGGTATAATAATTTTCTGATCTTGGCGAGGTATTTAAGTTCAATTTGTTTAATGAACAATATATCCACCTCCATCATCATATTCATTGTCTTTAGCAGATTCTCCGAGAATATCCTGTTCTCGAGAAAGAAAGGATAATATCCATGTTCGAGGTACCTGCCGAAATATTCAAGGGGATTTACCTTAGCCAGAATCTGATTAGCTATCTTGTCCTGATTCTTCAGTAATTCATTCAGCGGGTAGGAGGGAAGTTCCAGGCCGGTTTTCAGGTTTACATATTCCCGAAATGAAAACCCACGCAGGTTATATACTGCAACTATATCCTGAATGTCGGTGTTCTCGTCGAGCAATCGCATAACCGACGAAGCTGAAAAGACAATGTGAAGTTCGGGACAAGCCTCATAACATTGCCGCAGTTCGGCCGACCAGTTTTCGTACTTGAAGGTTTGGTCAATCAACAGGGTTTTACCTCCCCGCTCACAAAACTCCTGTGCAAATTCAAGGAGCGAATGATTAGAGAAATATAAATTATTGAAGTTGATGTACAGGCATTCCGGATTGGTTCCAAAACGTTCGCTGGCATATTGAAGTAAGAAACTCGTTTTACCAACCCCGCGACTTCCTTTTATACCTATCAGACGGTGCGACCAATCTATCTCATCCATCAATTGACGACGAACAGGAGAATAAATATTGGTAACCAGGTATTGATGGGTTCTGTAAAACGATTCCATTGGAACTAATTTGTTGCAAAAGTAGTCATATTATTTGTATTTTGCAATGTAGAGATTACAAAATTGGGTGTTAAAAGCACTTACTTATGTGTTAATCTACTGTATACAACAAAAAAAGCCTCCCGATATTCTCAGGAGGCTTTCATTAGTTAATACGTTAATTAGGCTTCTTTAATAGCAGCCTGTGCAGCAGCCAGTCGTGCGATAGGCACACGGAAAGGTGAGCAGCTCACGTAGTTAAGACCTGTACGGTGGCAGAATTCAACTGAAGAAGGTTCTCCTCCGTGTTCACCACAGATACCAATCTTAAGGTCCTTTTTAGTCTGACGACCTTTCTGAACACCGATTTCCACCAGCTGACCAACGCCACTCTGATCAATAGCCTGGAAAGGATCTGTTTTGAAGATACCTTTATCGAGGTAATCAGGCAGGAATGATCCGGCATCGTCGCGTGAGAAACCAAGCGTCATCTGTGTAAGGTCGTTTGTACCAAACGAGAAGAAGTCAGCTTCCTGAGCAATATGATCAGCTGTCAGTGCAGCACGGGGAATTTCAATCATTGTACCCACCTGGTAATCGATGCGGTCGTTACGTTCAGCGAATACAGTTTCTGCTGTCTTACGGATAATATTAGCCTGGTTTTTCAACTCTGCGATAGTACCTACAAGCGGAACCATGATTTCAGGACGGGCGTCAACGCCTTTAGCTTTCAGGTTAAGAGCTGCTTCGATAATAGCACGTGCCTGCATTTCGGTGATTTCCGGATAGGTAATACCTAAACGACAACCACGGTGACCCAGCATCGGGTTGAATTCTTCCAGTTCAGCCACTTTCAGCTTAACAGCATCCAGGCTGATGCCCATCTCGTCGGCCAGTTCTTTCTGAGTAGCCAATTGATGAGGAACGAATTCGTGTAAGGGTGGATCGAGCAGACGAATAGTTACACCATAACCTTCCATTGCTTCGAGGATACCTTCAAAGTCGGCACGTTGGAATGGAAGAATCTTTGCAAGGGCTCTCTTACGACCTTCAACAGTCGAAGAAAGAATCATTTCGCGCATAGCCTTGATACGTTCTCCTTCGAAGAACATGTGTTCGGTACGGCAAAGGCCAATACCTTTAGCACCAAATCCGCGGGCACGACGGGCATCATCCGGAGTGTCAGCATTCGTGCGAACACTCATGCGGGTATACTTTTCAGAGATTTCCATCAATTCAGCGAAGTCGGCATCCAATTCAGCTTCCCTGGTTCCCACTTCTCCCAGGTAGATATCACCGGTTGAACCATTCAGTGAAATATAATCTCCTTCTTTCAAGGTCAGGCCGTCGACCGACATTACCTTGTTGGCATAATCAATCTTAATAGTACCTGCACCCGAAACACAGCATTTACCCATACCACGGGCAACAACAGCCGCGTGCGATGTCATACCGCCACGGGCAGTAAGAATACCCTGAGCAGCAGCCATACCTGCAAGGTCTTCAGGAGATGTTTCAACACGTACCATAATTACTCTTTCCTTACGGGCAGCCCATTCGGCAGCATCGTCGGCATTGAATACAATACGACCGCTGGCAGCACCCGGAGATGCAGCAAGACCTTTTGCAATTACTTTTGCAGCCTTAAGAGCAGCAGTGTCGAAGATCGGGTGGAGTAATTCATCCAGTTTGTTAGGGTCGATACGCAGCAGGGCAGCCTTTTCGTCGATCATACCCTGGTGAAGCATATCAATGGCGATTTTCACCATGGCAGCACCTGTACGTTTACCGTTACGGGTCTGAAGGAACCATAGTTTGCCTTCCTGAACGGTGAACTCCATATCCTGCATATCCTTGTAATGGTTTTCCAGTTTAGTCTGCAGTGTATCCAGTTCAATATAAATTTCAGGCATTGCTTCTTCCATCGAAGGGAACTTAGTGATGCGGTCTTCTTCCGAAACACCGGCAAGTTCAGCCCAACGTTGCGAACCAATTTTTGTAATCTGCTGAGGAGTACGGATACCAGCTACCACATCTTCACCCTGAGCGTTGATGAGGTATTCACCTACAAACTGGTCTTCACCGGTTGCAGCGTCACGACTGAAACATACACCGGTAGCTGAGGTGCTACCCATATTTCCGAATACCATAGCCTGTACGTTTACGGCAGTTCCCCATTCAGCAGGAATACCTTCCATCTTACGGTACAGAATAGCACGATCGTTCATCCAGGAGTCGAATACTGAACAAATGGCACCCCATAGTTGCTCGTAAGCACCTTCAGGGAAGTCGCTTCCGGTTTGCTCTTTAACAGCAGCTTTAAAGCGTTTTACCAGTTCCTGCAGGTCTTCCACAGTAAGGTCGGTATCCAGTTCCACACCCTTTTCTTCTTTCAGGTGCTCAATAATTACTTCGAAAGGATCAGCATCGTTTTTGTTGACCGGTTTCATTCCCAGTACCACGTCGCCGTACATCTGAACGAAACGACGGTAAGAGTCCCATACAAAACGGGGATTCCCTGTTTTGCGGGTCATACCTTCCACAACTGCATCATTAAGACCCAGGTTGAGGATGGTGTCCATCATACCCGGCATGGAAGCACGGGCACCCGAACGAACCGAAACCAATAAAGGATTTTCAATATCTCCGAATTTTGAATTCATCAGCACTTCAGTCTGTTCAATTGCTTTCTCTACTTCCGGTTTCAGCAATGCAACCACCTGATCTTTGCCAAGGGTGTAGTACTCGTTACAAACATCCGTAGTGATGGTAAATCCCGGAGGTACCGGAACACCAATGAGGTTCATCTCGGCAAGATTCGCTCCCTTACCACCCAGGAGGTTCTTCATGTCAGCTCTACCCTCAGCTTTTCCGTTTCCGAAGGTATACACTCTTTTTGTGTTACTCATAATTATTTTATTGTTATTTATATAGATTGTTTCAATAATGGTGCAAATTTACAATTAATTTATGCATTCTCAAACACCGTTTTCATAAATAATGTTCACTGAAATTGCCAAAAATGTAACTTATACAATTAAAGCGATAATCTTTTGTCGGATAGCCATTAAAGAATCGAAGCGATGGGCATTCTCAGTCGTAATACGAACCATACGCAGGTCGTCGGACAGCTTGCTGACCGATTGGTATAGACGGAACGAAAATTTTCCCGATAAGTAGAACGCCGGGAGTATCCATAGCAGGTTCCAGAACGAAAGTGCAGTTAATCCTACCAGCAAGCCACCTGCCAGCAGGTAGTACAAGGGCAGTACTACAATACCAGCCACATAGAATACCGAACTATAGAAACCGCTGTATTTAATTCCGGCAATCCGGGGAATGGATCGGATTAACGTATAGGGAAGATAATTTGCTATCATGCCGGGAATCATAAGGATACTCTGCAAGATGATTTTCAACCTTATCACCGCTTTAGCTGATTCAGGAACAAAGGGGCGGTCGGCTCTTCGCTGAGGAAGTTGCAGTTCGTCGGCCACCTTCTCATACTGAGCATACAGCTCTTGCAGTTCAGTAAGCTTTTCGGGTTCGTGCTTCGAAATGGTTTGCAGTCGCTCAGCCACTTCGCGACGGGCATTGAATAAAGTCCATGCATTCTTTTGAGGCGCTTGCAAAGCAGGACTCACCAGTTCTGTTACACGGTCGAAGAGTTCGTAGTTGTCGCCCGTTGGAAGGTGTACAGTGAGTGATTCAAGAGCATTGCGCAGTGTGCTTTTAAGTTCGTTGGTAGCCTGCACCTGGTTCTCAGTATACAAAGGCATGTATTCGCTAACATCTATCGGGTGACCGATCCGGATTACCAAACTACGCTGGTATTCGATGATATCGCCGTATTCGAAGCCTATCGGGACGATCTTTACTGATTTCCCCGGCGGCATTTTCTGCTGAGCTCCGAAAGCGATACGGAAGATACCTTTTACTAAAGGACGAATATTCCGCTCTTCACCCTGATTACCTTCGGGCATAATGCCAATGGAAGCATTGCTGAGTAAGGCCTTTTCAGCATCTTCAAAGGTATGCTTATTCCGGTCGAGCTGGTCGTATCCGTCGCGTATCCGATAAGCTGGAAGAATTTTAGCAAAGCGAATGAAATTAACTACTGCTTTCGGTAATTTGAAGATGTCGGCACGAGCCAGAAATACTTTAGGTAACCGGAAAGGGGGGAGTGTTAGTACTGCCAGTGCATCCATCAGGGCATTGAGATGATTGGGAGCAAAAATGACGGGACCTGTATCAGGGAGATTCTCCTGACCTTTAATCACTACTTTACTATAATATTGTCGAAACGACCATACAATATAGCGTTTAAGGAGCAGATAACTGCGTGTATTCTCCCAGATATTCGACATAAGTATCAGTCTTTATAGGGTTTACGATGCCATCTTGAAGCAATAATTAAGCCTGAAATGATATGCCAAATACCCCACCAGGCAGTAATAAACAGCATACCTCCCAGCTGCAGTTCAGGAGGGAATATCTTTGGATTAAACAACAGGATCAGTCCGAGTCCCGAATTCTGTATCCCTGTTTCGATGGTCAGTGTTCGCCTGTCAGCATCCGGCAGTTTAAAAAGACTAGCTACTCCGTAACCCGTACCCAGGGCCAGTGCATTATGAACCAGTACAATTATAAATACAAAGCCAATGTATTGAAGGAACAAATTCAGATTGTTCGAAAACGAAATCCCTACGATACCCAGGAAGAATAC
>JAQUYE010000024.1 GCA_028691965.1 Paludibacter sp.
CGGCAGCTTCTTTCCAGGAAACTACGAAAGTGCTCAACGATGCAGCTATCAACGGAAAGGTGGATCGCCTCGAAGGATTGAAGGAAAATGTAATTTGTGGACACCTTATACCGGCCTGTACCGGTCAGCGTGAATTAGACAAAATCATTGTTTACTCGCGTGATGAGTACGATAAAAAGGTTGATGCCCGCAGAAATGTAATCGATATGGAAGAAGGCAATCCTGCCTGATTCTTAAATGTATACTACTGTTAATACCGGGGTCGGAAGTGTGAATCTTCCAATCCCGGTATTTGTTTAACCAACATTTCTCACTATCTTAGTGCTGTTTTTCAAGACCGACACAACTAAGTTGAAGTAAAAATAGATACACCATGAATCAGAATTTTTGCATTATTATGGCAGGTGGCGTTGGAAGCCGTTTCTGGCCTTTTAGTAGAAACAACCGACCTAAACAATTTCTGGATTTCTTTGGTACCGGACGATCATTATTACAGATGACCTTCGATCGTTTTCGTAGGGTAGTACCTGCCGAAAATATCCTTATAGTCTCTAATGTGTTATACAAAGACATGATACTGGAGCAATTACCTGAGATCAGTGAAAGTCAGGTATTACTCGAACCTCATCGTCGCAATACAGCTCCCTGTATCGCCTATGCTATTCATCGTATCAAGGCGCTTACCGCGAATGCAAATATTATCGTTGCTCCTTCCGATCATTTAATCGTTAAGGAAAATGATTTTATCGATACGCTGACTATCGGACTGGACTTTATTGAAAATAATGAAAGTTTACTTACCCTGGGTATTAAGCCCAGCCGCCCTGAAACAGGTTATGGGTATATTCAGATCGACGAAGGGGAGGGTGCCTTACGTAAGGTGAAAACCTTTACCGAAAAACCCAATGCCGATCTGGCACAGGTATTCTTCGAAACCGGAGAGTTTTATTGGAATTCCGGTATCTTCCTCTGGAATCTAAAAACGATTGATCATGCTTTTAAAACGCTGTTGCCGGAAGTAGATTCCCGTTTCGCTGCCGGTAGTTCATTTTTCAATACCGATAAAGAACAGGAGTTTATAAATTCAATTTATCCTACCTGTATGAATATCTCCATCGACTACGGAATTATGGAGAAAGCTGATAATGTGTATGTGTTGTGTAGCGACTTCGGGTGGACTGATCTAGGGACCTGGGGTTCTCTCTATGAAATGTCGGATAAGGACAAAGACCAGAATGTTACCCTGAAGTGTAATACCCTGTTCTACGAGAGCGACCAGAATATAGTTGCCTTGCCACAGGGCAAACTGGCAGTTGTTGAGGGCTTGTCGGGTTATCTGATTGCCGAATCCGATAATGTACTTCTGATTTGTAAGAAAGACGAAGAAGCACGAATTCGTCAGTTTGTTAATGATGCCATTGTTTCATACGATGGTGAATACAGCTAAATTTTTCCATTTAAACGATTTAATCATGGGCTTTTTTAATTTACATAAACCTTCTGAATTTAAGCACAGGTATATTTATTACGACCCTAAGAAGGAAGCTCAAAAAGAACGTGAGCAAAAGAATGCCAACCAAAAACAGGAAGGTGTCGACGGATACACACCGGGAATTAAACGGGGTACTTTCCGCGAAATGGCAAATCAACGCCACCAGCAACGCCGTTCGGTAATGCAGTCGAATGTACGACTCATTGTAATTATCCTGATTTTGTTGGCGATCATGTATTTTCTTATGCGGTAATATTGAATGAATGAGTGATATAATTCGGTTGCTACCCGATGCAGTGGCCAATCAGATTGCAGCAGGTGAGGTGATTCAGCGCCCGGCTTCGGTTTTAAAAGAATTAGTAGAGAATGCCCTGGATGCCGGTGCTACATCCATACGTGTAGTTATCAAGGATGCCGGACGAACGCTGATATCCATCTCCGACAACGGAAAAGGAATGAGCGATACCGATGCCCGTATGGCTTTCGAGCGGCATGCAACTTCCAAAATTTCAGATGCCCGCGATTTGTTTCATATTCGAACCATGGGTTTCAGAGGCGAAGCGCTGGCTTCCATCGCTGCTGTGGCGCAGGTGGAACTCCGTTCCCGTCAGGCTGATCAGGATCTGGGCACCTTTGTCGAAATTGCAGGTAGCCGTATTTTTCGTCAGGAAATGGTGCAGTGCGATAAAGGTACATCCATTCAGGTTAAGAACCTGTTTTTTAATGTACCGGCCCGCCGGCGTTTTTTAAAAAGCGATAGCGTTGAGAAGACTCATTTGTTAAATGAGTTCTACAGGATCGTGTTAGTAAACCCCGAGGTCGAATTTTTCTTCCTGGATGGGGATGATGAAGTGTTCAATCTGCCGGTGTCCAACCTGAAAGTCCGTATCGATCATGTTTTTGGCAATGCACGCCGTAAGCTGAGTGCACAGCTTTTAAACCTTACCACCGAAACCTCGTTAGCATCGATCAATGGCTTTATCGGTCGCCCTGAGTTTGCTCAAAAGTCGGCACATCAGTTTTTCTTTGTGAATGGTCGCTATATGCGTCATCCCTATTTTCATAAGGCAGTAATGATGGCTTATAGTCAGCTTATTCAGCCCGGTGAGAACCCGCATTACCTCATCTATTTTGAAGTCGATCCCGAAACGATCGACATCAATATTCATCCTACAAAGACCGAGATTAAGTTCGAGAATGAGCAGGCCATTTGGTCGATCCTCTCTGCAGCTGTGAAAGAGTCGCTTGGCAAATTTAATATAGTGCCTTCTATCGACTTCGACCGCGACGATGTACCTGAGATACCGGTTTTGCAGCCGGGAACTCCGGTGATTACTCCACAAACAACCTTTAATGAGTCGTACAATCCCTTTAAAAATGCCGGAGGAGGAATGGCCTACTCCCGTCCCCCGGTAAATTGGGATACTTTATTCCGACAGGAGGATCGTACCGAAACACCGGTATCAGTTCAACAGGAACTGACAGGATCCGACGAGACCTCGGGTAGTTTTTACCAGCTTAAACTGCGATATATCCTTACCTCTGTCAAATCAGGAATGATGATCATTGATCAGCACCGTGCGCATGTACGTGTGCTTTTTGAAGAGTTCCTTACAGAACTTACCAGGCGAAAGGGCTTCTCCCAGCAACTACTATTTCCTGAAGTGATTGAGCTGATGCCCGAAGATGTTCCGTTTTACGTTCAGATAAAGGACGATTTACGGGCTGTAGGGTTTGACTCGGAACTTGTAAACCGGAACGAGCTGCAAATCAACGGCATTCCTTCCCGACTTCGTTCTTCAGAGAAGGTGGTGGCATTAATCCATGATATGATGGTTCGCATGAAAAATGCATACGGTGATTCACTGGAAAAAATCAGAGAGGAGATAGCATTATCACTCGCTGAATCTTCGGCCATACCCTCAACCAGTAAGCTGTCGGCCGAAGAAATGGCGCACCTGGTCAACGAGCTTTTTGCTTGTCCTGTTCATAACCATACCCCCGATGGTAAAACAATAATGGTAATTATCAGTCAGGACGAACTAGCAAACCGGTTCAATTAAAACCCACTGACAGGAGCTTTCCGGCTATTCTATCCTTTATTACTTCCAGTTAGCTATAAGGTAATTCCGGCTACATCGGCAATGTAGCCGACCTGCATTGCCGATGTAGCCGATCTGCATTGCCGATGTAGCCGATCTGCATTGCCGATGTAGCTCCTTCATTGCGAATGTAGCCGACCTGCATTGCGAATGTAGCTGGTCTACATTGCGAATGTAGCTGGTCTGCATTGCGAATGTAGCTGCCTTGCATTGCGAATGTAGCTGGTCTACATTGCGAATGCAGCTGCCCTGCATTGCGAATGTAGCTGGTCTACATTGCGAATGTAGATTCCTTGATGCAGAGTCAGGACAAAAAAAGGGGAAAACACAAACAGTGTTTTCCCCTTTAGATGAAGTAGAGATCCTCTTATTCGCCTGCCTGAGGTGTAATCAGTTTATACCCTTTACCGTGGATATTTATGATAGCCACATTAGGATCATCTTTTAGCAGTTTACGAAGCTTGGTAATGTAAACATCCATGCTACGTGCGTTGAAGTAGTTGTCGTCTTCCCAAATCGACTTCAAAGCATAGTTCCTTTCCAGGATACTGTTTGCGTTTGAAGCCAACAGGCGTAGCAGTTCAGATTCTTTTGTAGTAAGTTTCTTTGTTTCACCATCAAAAGTAAGTACCTGTTTCTGGGCATCAAATATAAATCCTCCGATGTTAAAGACAACCACATCTTTTACTTTTTTGCCTTTCACCCTGCGCAGGATGGATTCAATGCGGGAGAGTAATTCTTCCATGCTAAACGGTTTCGAAAGGTAATCGTCGGCTCCGAGCTTGAATCCCTGGAGGATATCTTCTTTCATTGATTTAGCAGTCAGGAATATAATCGGAACTTCGGAATTAATATTACGAATGTCAGCTGCAAGTGCAAAACCGTCTTTTTTGGGCATCATTACGTCAAATACACATAAATCGTATTTGTTTTTTGTGAATGCTTTATAACCAGCTTCTCCGTCTGGCTGAAGATCTGCATCATACCCTTTGGTCTGTAAATATTCCCGTAGTAACATGCCGAGGTTTTCATCATCCTCGCATAATAAAATTTTTACTTTTTCATCGTTCATAATCGAAACTTTTTAGTGTTGGTAATGCTATAATAAATTTGGTACCTATGTTTAATTCACTTTCAACCTTAATTGTACCTTTGTGTTCGTTGATAATTCGTTTGACGTAGGCCAGGCCTAGTCCAAAGCCTTTTACATTGTGTTTGTTTCCTGTAGGAACCCGGTAGAATTTTTCAAATACCCGTTTCAGATCTTCCCGGGGGATACCAATACCATTGTCCTCTATACTGATATATAATTTGTCCTTATCATTCCAGGTTTCCAGGTTAAGCAGTAAAGGTTTATCCGTATACTTAAGGGCGTTGTCCATTAAGTTATGAATAACGTTTGTAAAATGAACCTCGTCGGCCACCACCAAATCGTCGGTTGCTTTTAACAGGGTAGTTAATTTTCCTCCGCTGTTGGCAACTTTCAAGGAGAAGATTTCAGCGGTATGACTTATCAGTTCGTTTACATTCATCTCCCGCATTTTGTAAGTCGCTTTTTCAGATTCAAAGAGCGATAGCTTTAATACCTCCTCAACCATACGGCTAAGCCTTCCGGTTTCATCCAGTATCACCTTGGAGATATGCTTAAGTGTCTCCGGTGTTTTACCTACTACCGGGTCCTGAAGCATTTGCGATGCCAGGGAGATACTCGATATCGGAGTTTTTAACTCATGCGTCATGTTATTAACAAAATCATTCTTAATATTGTTCAACTGTTTTTGTTTAAAAATAACAATAATGGCGACAATAAAGATGAGCAATATTAACACAACTAGTATAATAGTGGGGTAGAGCAGACCCATCGAACTAATTATGTAGTTTTTTTTAGTCGGGAATGTTACTTCAATAAATGCTTCTTTGGTCGAACTTTCAGAAGGAAATAATTTTTGGGTGTAGAAGTTTCTGCCGTGAGCACGGTGTAGTTCGTGAAAGTCCTTATCACAGGTATAAATCTCGCTGCCGAATTTATCTACTATACTGTAATAGAAAGGCAGGTCGATTCCGTTGCTTAGTAAGTATTTCTCAATTATGGAGTTAAGCTCTGCGAAGTTAACCCGTTCGCTGATCTCTTTCTGATCTTTTTCACGCAACCATCTGAAAACAGCCTGGTCGAGAACGGTTTTGCTTCGTGAGAAGTTTTCCCTGAATTTGTTTTGCAGGTAGCGGGAAGTTTCTTCTATGGTTGCTTTGCCATGATGTGCCGAGATGCGTATTTTAGGTTTTTCAATTTTTTGAGTGGTAACTTCTAAACGCTGGGTGATGGTATCCATCTGAAGACTTTTGTTGATCTCAGCTAAGTTGGAGAGCTTGTTGGGGCTTTTGTGAAAATCGTTTCCTTCAAGAGTCTGAGCCATATATTCTAAGGCTTCGTTTTCTTCAACTAATCTTACTGTTTGGTAAAGACTCCTCTTAACGCTTTCATTGAATTGATTCTCAATCATTTCAGCGTTTACCATAACGTAGCGTGCCTGGATCAGAATTAATCCGATAAAGGTGAATAGCATCGACAGTATGAGAATAATTATCGTAGTTTTTTTCATGCCCGTAAAAGTGCTTAATCTTAAGACTTGTTGTTCTGTTCGTATGTTTCCTGCTACTTAATGCATGAAAATGAACAAGATGCACGCCTCTTAGCTGTACAAATATAGAACTTATTAAAACGTTAAAATGTAAACGGACTTCATTATTAACAAAATATAAGGAGTTCAATCGCTTGGATTAGCGTTATATAACATATAACTGTTAATATGTGGTTTTTCCTCTGAATTATTGGTTGTTGGATACCTGCTTTTTCGGTGCTTTGTGCTGAAGTATTAAAATTGTACTTTTGCGATTCGATAATCAACTGTATGAATAAAGAGTGGAGAAAACTGTTTCTTAGCAACTTTGCCGGTGTTTTTAACGACAACCTCTTAAAGCATGCTATCATTTTTAGTGCGATTAGCTGGTCGATGCCCGCCTGGTTATCCCAATCGCAATTAATTGCTCTGGTTTCGGCGGCGCTTATTATACCTTATCTGATTTTATCTCCGCTGGGCGGCAGGTGGGCTGTTCGTTATTCAAAACAGCGGGTATTCCTTTTGTTCAAATTGCTGGAGTTCCCGATAATGCTGCTGGCAGCACTTTCATTTGCAGTTGAATCGCTGAGTCTCGCTATTGCAGCGGTATTTTTAATGGGTATTCAGAGTTGTTTGTATTCTCCCTCAAAATATGGATTAATACGTGATATAGGGGGCAAAGAGGGAAGTGCCAAAGGGAGTGGGGTGTTTGAAGCGATGGCCTTTCTGGGAATACTGACAGGCACAGTAGTAGCTGCGTGGTTGAGTGATCATTATCAACTATACTTGTTGGTGGGGCTCTTCTTGTTGATGGCTGCAGTCGGATTTGTAGCTGTGTTGACGCTAAAAGTTAAGGAGCAACCCCCCGAAACCGGTCTTTCGCAACAGGTCCACCTGAATCCTGTGCGCTTCCTCTTTTCGAGCTATCGCCTGGCAGCTGCCTATAAAGATGTAAATAAAGCCGTTTTTGGGGTTTCGTTTTTTTGGCTGACAGGTGGGATGCTTCAAATGAATATTGTGCTGCATTCGTCGGGAGTGTTGAAACTTCCAAATACAGTAACCGGGATCCTGATGGCGATGACTGCCGTAGGTATTATTGCAGGCAACTGGGTGGCCGGACTTATGCTCAAAAGCTACAGTAAGGCAACCCTGATTCTGATGGGAAGTGCGGGTATGACCCTTGGATTCCTGGTGCTTTCGTTGTTCAGTTTGCCGGCGTCGGGGTTCGCTGTAACGGTAATGTTGATTGCTTTCGCGGGTGGTTTTTACCAGGTGCCCTGGCTTACCACTATTCAGCAGGCTGATGCCGGTCGCCGGGCCGGACAATTACTCGCGTATATGAATGTAATGGTGTTTATCTTCGTTTTAACGGGGTCGGTTTTGTTTTCGCTTTCCAACTTTATAAGCACCGATAATAGTATTATGGTATTTTTTGTACTTTTGCTGCTCAACAGCATCGTGCTGGTGGCAACCATGCTGTATTTTCGTCGCTCGTCAACAACTATTCAGGTATGAATTCAACGTTCAGGTTTAAAAAAATTGCTGGTGATTTAAGTGTCCATATCCTTGTTGCAATGGTAGTGGGTATAGTGGTCGGACGCCTTATGGGTGAGTCGGCATCCATGTTTGCTCCGCTGGGTACCTTGTTTATTCAACTGATTAAAATGCTGGTGGTACCGCTGGTGTTTGTGTCGATTGTAAGCGGTTCGGCTTCGCTTGGAGCAACCAATTCGGCCGGTCGGATCGGTATAAATGCTATATTATATATTGTAGCTACTACAGTGGCGGCTATTAGTGTGGCTTTTTTGGTGGGTGCCTGGCTTCAACCCGGGGCGGGAATCCCGGTAGAGCTAATTCGTTCGTTTATTCCCACTGAGAATTATTCGCTCCAGGCCGAAAAAATGGAGTTCTGGCCTATGTTGCTATCGGTAATTCCAGAGAATCCTGTTCAGTCGCTGGCACAAGGCAACATCCTTCACATTATCTTTTTTGGTTTGTTTTTAGGATTCGGACTCAGTTCCCTGCCGGGTTCCAAAAAAGACAGTGTAGTGAACGCATTTAACACCTTGCTGGATGCCCTGATATGGTGTATCGGCAAAGTGATGTGGGTGGCCCCTGTCGGAGTGTTCGGATTAATGGCCGACGCGACCGGCTCGTTTGGCTACGAACTATTGCTTAAAGTAGCAAATCTGTTTTGGGCTAATATTCTGGCAGCCCTGATTATATTCCTGGTGATGTATCCGCTGACCCTTCATTTCTTTTCGAAGATTAAGTTGTCGCGCTTTTTTAAGGAAATGCTTCGTCCGCAGTTAGTGGCTCTGTCGACTTCTTCGTCGCTGGCAACCCTTCCGGTAACCTTAAAAACCTGTGAGGAAAAGCTCGGGGTAAGCAAGGAGACTACTTCCTTTGTAGTACCCTTAGGTGCAACTATCAATATGACCGGCAGTGCAATTTATTATACCCTTGTAGCGTTATTTTTTGCCCAGTTGTATGGAATTGAGCTTACCCTGGCACAATACATTGCAATTGCAGTAACCTCTACAATCGGTTCCATCGGTCAGGCTGGCGTCCCGGGACCTACCTTGCTGGTAGTGGCAGTGCTGGTGTCGGCAGGTATTCCTATTGAAGGGTTGCCTTTGTTGTACGCGCTCGACCGGGTATTTGATATGCTCAGAACCGTGCTGAATATAACCGGCGATGCAGCCTGTTCGGTAGTGGTGGATCATTTAAGTAAGACGGAAAAATGATACAATCGGAATACACCATCCGGGACGACCACCGGTTGAACTTTGGCTTATCCGTCAACTCCGTCGGAGTTAAAACAATTTTGTCGGAAGCCAGAGATAATCCCGAAAGTAAGATAAGCGATCATCGGTATCATTTTAAGAAAGGGAAGGTTGCTGATGAGTTTAAACTGATTTACATTACGAATGGCACTGGCTATGTGTGTTTCGAAAATGAAGAAGAAACCCGGCTCGAAAAGGGTGATGTGCTGATGATTCTGCCGAATCAAAAGTACCAGTATTATCACGACAGTCAGTACGATTGGAAAGAGTACTTCATCCGTTTTGAAGCAGATGCCCTGTATCATCAACTTATAAAAACGCTGTTTATCAACGAATATCAGGTAGTCGACGCGGGCTTTAATGAAGAACTCGTGCGCTTGTTCCAGCGTTCGGTTGATGTGGTGCGAAACGGACTAAAATCATCCCAGGTGTATCTTTCGGGTATTTTGCTTCATATATTAGGACTGGTAATTGCCGAGACCCGCAATAATGTAGCTGAGAAAAGAGAAAAACAACAGGTTGAGCGGGCGAAAATGCTGATGCACGAGCAGGTAAACAGCGAAGTTTCGCTGCAGGAAATTGCTTCGCAAATGAACCTGAGTTACACCACATTTCGCAAAAAGTTTAAAAAGTATTCCGGTATTTCGCCTGCCAGGTACCTGAACGAATTAAGGATGGATAAGGCAAGAGAGTTGCTTGCCGAGACTGCCCTTTCGGTCAAGGAGATTGCCTACCAGCTTCAGTATTCGTCGTCGAATCAATTTTCCACCATGTTCAAAAAACAGGTCGGACTATCCCCTCAACAGTTTAGAAACCATCATTCACGGTCCTCCGAAAACGAATGATCCTGCTATTCAACCGGGAAAAGGAAATAATTTGGGAAAAAGAGTTTGCAAGATAAAAATCTTTTTGTAACTTTGCAGCCCGTTTTGGCTATGTACCAAAATCATATAAATAAAGTAGTTAAAGTTTAAAACAAAAATTGAGATGCCTACAATTCAACAATTAGTTAGAAAAGGAAGAGCAGAACTGATCGACAAGAGCAAGTCTCCGGCGCTGGATTCATGTCCGCAACGGCGAGGTGTTTGTGTTCGTGTGTACACCACTACTCCTAAGAAGCCAAACTCTGCAATGCGTAAAGTAGCGCGTGTACGTTTGACCAACCAGAAGGAAGTGAATGCTTACATTCCGGGCGAAGGACACAACTTGCAGGAACACTCGATTGTGATGGTTCGCGGTGGTCGTGTAAAAGACCTTCCGGGAGTACGTTATCACATTGTGCGTGGAACGCTTGACACTGCAGGTGTTAGCGGTCGTAAGCAACGTCGTTCGAAGTACGGAACTAAACGTCCGAAACCAGGACAAGCAGCTCCGGCAGCAGGAAAGAAGAAATAAAAATCTTCCAACCACCTTCTTTTTCGCAGAGAATTAAAAAATCAAGTTAAAACAACTTGTTTTTAGGGTAGCAGATGAAGGTTGAGTAAACGGCTCGGAGGAGCTTGTTGAAGTAAGACTAAAAAGCAACCAAAAAACAACAGACTGTATTAAAAAATGAGAAAATCGAAACCAAAAAAACGGATCATTTTACCGGATCCCGTTTTCAATGAGTCGATGGTTACAAAATTTGTAAACCACCTTATGTACGATGGCAAGAAATCGACTGCCTACGACATTTTCTACTCTTCCTTAGAGGTAGTTAAAAACAAGCTGCCGAACGAAGAAAAAGCCCCTCTCGATATCTGGAAAAAAGCCCTTGAGAACATCACTCCCCTTGTGGAAGTAAAATCCCGCCGTGTAGGAGGTGCAACATTCCAGGTTCCCACCGAAATCCGTTCTGATCGGAAAGAATCAGTTTCAATGAAGAATCTTATATTATACGCCCGTAAACGCGGGGGTCGCTCGATGGCTGATAAATTGGCTGCCGAGATTGTTGATGCATTTAACAACCAGGGTGGTGCCTTCAAACGCAAGGAAGATATGCACCGTATGGCTGAAGCTAACCGTGCATTCGCTCACTTCAGATTCTAATATTGCAGCATAATTTTTAAGATATAAATAAGAAATATAGCAAATGGCTAAAGGAGATTTAAGTTACAACAGAAACATCGGTATCATGGCGCATATCGATGCCGGTAAAACGACCACTTCGGAACGTATCCTCTTCTACACCGGTCTGACTCACAAGATCGGGGAAGTTCACGATGGTGCTGCCACCATGGACTGGATGGAACAGGAGCAGGAGCGTGGTATTACCATTACCTCAGCTGCAACTACAACTTCCTGGACTTACCAGGATGAAAAGTATAAGATAAATTTGATTGATACTCCGGGACACGTTGACTTTACCGTAGAGGTAGAGCGTTCATTACGTATTCTCGACGGAGCTGTCGCTGCTTTCTGTGCCGTTGGTGGTGTTGAACCACAGTCGGAAACAGTATGGCGTCAGGCCGACAAGTATCAGGTGCCCCGTTTGGGTTATGTGAATAAGATGGACCGTTCGGGTGCCGATTTCTTTGAAGTGGTTCGCCAGGTTAAAGATGTATTGGGTGCTACTCCTTGTCCTATTCAGATTCCAATCGGAGCAGAAGAGAAATTCAGGGGTGTTGTCGACCTGGTTACAATGAAGGCCTTACTATGGCATGATGAAACCATGGGTGCTCAATATGACGTTGAAGAAATCCCTGCTGACCTGCTGGATGAAGCTAAGGAATGGAGAGATAAAATGCTTGAAGTTATCGCTGAACACGATGATGTGTTAATGGAAAAGTATTTCGACGATCCTTCTACTATTACCGAAGAAGAAATCAGACGTGCTATCCGGAAGGCTACCATTTCAATGGATATCAATCCGATGATTTGTGGTTCTTCATTCAAGAATAAAGGGGTGCAAACCATGCTTGATGCTGTTTGTGCTTATCTCCCAAGTCCGCTGGATACTCCCGAAATTATCGGTACAGATCCCCGCGACACCGAAAAACAAGTGGTTCGTCATCCGGATGCAAAAGAGCCATTGACTGCTCTTGCATTTAAGATTGCAACCGACCCTTATGTAGGCCGTTTGTGTTTCTTCCGCGTATATTCAGGTAAACTGGATGCCGGATCCTATGTATACAACTCCCGCTCTGAAAAGAAAGAACGTATTTCACGTATCTTCCAGATGCATTCCAATAAACAAAATCCTGTTGATACTATTTCAGCCGGTGATATTGGTGCCGGAGTTGGATTCAAAGACATCCGTACCGGTGATACATTGTGCGACGAAGCTCATCCTATTACCCTCGAATCGATGGATTTCCCGGCTCCAGTAATCGGTATCTCCATTGAACCTAAGACACAGAAAGACCTCGACCGACTGGGTATGGGTTTATCAAAATTAGCAGAAGAAGATCCTACCTTTACAGTTCATACTCAGGAACAATCAGGTCAGACTATCATTTCCGGAATGGGTGAACTTCACCTGGAAATTATTATCGACCGTTTGAAACGTGAGTTTAAGGTAGAGTGTAACCAGGGTCGTCCTCAGGTATCCTACAAGGAAGCGATTACCAACTCGGTTGAATTACGCGAAGTGTACAAGAAACAGTCGGGTGGTCGTGGTAAGTTTGCGGATATTATTGTACGCGTTGAACCGGCTGATGCTGAATTCGAAGGCGGCTTACAATTCGTAGACGTTGTAAAGGGTGGTAATATCCCTAAGGAATTTATTCCATCTATCCAGAAAGGATTCCAAAATGCAATGAAGAATGGTGTGTTGGCCGGCTTCCCGATGGATAAACTAAAAGTAACTGTACTTGACGGATCGTTCCACGCAGTTGACTCGGATCAGCTTTCATTTGAAATCTGTGCTTCGATTGCATTTAAGAACGCCTGTGCTAAAGCAAAACCGGTATTACTGGAGCCTATCATGAAGATGGAGGTTGTAACTCCGGATGAAAGTATGGGTGACGTGATTGGCGACCTTAACAAGCGTCGTGGACAGGTTGAAGGAATGGAATCAAGCCGTACCGGTGCACGTATCGTTAAAGCCAAGGTTCCACTTGCTGAAACCTTCGGATATGTAACTGCACTTCGTACTATTAGTTCCGGACGTGCTACTTCTTCGATGGAGTTCTCTCACTATGCCGAAGTATCTACATCCATTGCTAAGGAAGTTGTTGCCGAAGCTAAAGGACACGTAGAATTACTCTAAAAAAATTAACCCCGGTTAGCGAATGACTCTTAACCGGGGTTACTAACAATAAAATTAATCATTCAAAAACGACATGAGTCAGAAAATCAGAATTAAATTAAAATCGTACGATCACAGCCTGGTCGACAAATCAGCTGAAAAGATTGTAAAAACCGTTAAGGCTACCGGAGCACATGTAAGCGGACCGATTCCTCTTCCTACACACAAGAGAATCTTTACCGTTAACCGCTCGACTTTCGTTAACAAGAAATCACGTGAACAGTTCGAATTGTCGTCGTATAAACGACTGATCGACATTCACAATTCCTCAGCTAAAACTGTGGATGCTTTGATGAAGTTAGAATTGCCCAGCGGCGTTGAAGTAGAAATTAAAGTTTAAATAAAAATTAATTGAAATGCCAGGATTATTAGGAAAAAAAATCGGAATGACATCCGTTTTCAGTGCCGACGGTAAAAATGTACCGTGCACTGTTATCGAAGCTGGTCCTTGTGTAGTTACTCAAATTAAAACGGTAGAGAGCGACGGTTACGAAGCTGTGCAGGTGGGTTACCAGGAAAAGAAGGAAAAACACACTACAAAGCCTGAGTCAGGTCACTTCAAAGCTGCCGGAGTAGCACCACAGAGACACTTGGCCGAGTTCAATGAATTCGAGCAGGAATTCAAATTGGGTGACAAGATCACCGTTGAAATGTTTGAAGCCGACACCTATGTTGACGTGATCGGAACTTCAAAGGGTAAAGGACATCAGGGCGTTGTAAAACGTCATGGTTTTGGTGGGGTAGGACAAAGTACTCACGGTCAGCACAACCGTTTACGTGCACCGGGTTCTGTAGGAGCATCTTCATATCCTTCACGGGTATTCAAGGGAATGCGCATGGCAGGACGTACCGGAGGTGATCAGGTGACAGTACAAAACCTACAAGTGTTAAAAGTAATTCCCGAACACAATCTTCTTCTGGTGAAGGGATCAGTTCCGGGTGCTAAAGGTTCAATCGTTATCATCAATAAATAATCATGGAAGTAAGTGTATTAAATATTAAAGGAGAAGACACCGGAAGAAAGATTTCGTTGAACGAAACCATTTTCGGTATTGAGCCAAACGACCATGCTATTTATCTTGATGTAAAGCAGTATTTGGCAAATCAACGTCAGGGTACTCACAAGTCAAAAGGTCGTAGCGAATTGGCCGGTTCGACTCGTAAGCTGGGTCGTCAGAAAGGTGGTGGTGGAGCCCGTCCGGGTGATATCAAATCGCCGGTACGTGTTGGTGGAGGTCGTGTATTCGGTCCGGTTCCACGCGATTACAGTTTCAAACTGAATAAAAAACTGAAACAGTTGGCACGTAAATCTGCCCTTAGCTACAAAGCAAAAGGCGAGTTGATAACTGTTATCGATCAGATTGATTTTGCAGCTCCGAAGACGAAGGAAATGATCGCGTTGACACAAAATTTGAAGGTTGCTGATAAAAAACCCTTAATTATTTTAGCATCCGGAAATAAAAACGTATATTTGTCGGCTCGAAATTTACCCAAGGTAGATGTCGTAACAGTTTCTGAATTAAACACTTACAAGGTGCTTAATGCAAAAACTCTTGTTATTACTGAAGAAGCTGTAACAGCATTAGAACAAATTTTTAAAGCATAGGAGACAAAAAAATGGGAATTATCATTAAACCGATCGTAACTGAAAAGATGACTCAGTTAGGCGAGAAGCTGAACCGCTATGGATTCAGAGTCGACAAAGGCGCCAACAAGATTGAGATCAAGCAAGCAGTAGAAGCCCTTTATAATGTTACTGTGCTGGAGGTAAATACAATGATTGCTGCGCCGAAGAAGAAAAGCCGTTTCACTAAAAGTGGAGTTATTAACGGTCAGACTTCGGCTTACAAGAAAGCCATTGTAACATTGAAAGAAGGAGAAGTAATTGATTTTTATAGCAATATATAATAAATAAAATGGCTGTACGTAAATTAAGGCCCACTACACCGGGGCAACGACACAAGATTATTGGTACATTCGAAACAATTACCACGGATGCACCAGAGAAATCTCTTGTGAAAGGCGGAATTTATAAATCCGGAGGTCGTAACCATGATGGCAAGATGACAATGCGTCAACTTGGTGGCGGTCACAAGAGAAAATACAGAGTAATTGACTTTAAGCGTAATAAAGACGGTGTTCCCGCTACAGTAAAAAGCATCGAATATGATCCGAACCGCTCGGCTCGTATTGCTTTGTTGTACTATGCTGACGGGGAAAAAAGATACATTCTTGCACCTAATGGATTGCAGGTTGGTCAGATTGTAGTTTCGGGAGAAACTGCAGCACCAGAAGTAGGTAATGCTATGCCTTTGCAGAACATCCCGCTGGGTACGATTATTCATAACATTGAGCTGCGTCCCGGACAGGGAGCTGCTATGGTACGCTCAGCAGGAACTTTTGCTCAGCTGAACTCACGTGAAGACAAGTACGCAATTATCAAACTTCCTTCGGGAGAGTTGCGTAAAGTATTGGCAACCTGTAAGGCTACTATTGGTACTGTAGGTAATTCTGACCATGCTCTTGAAATATCAGGAAAAGCCGGACGTTCCCGTTGGTTGGGTCGTCGTCCGCGCGTTCGTGGTGTGGCTATGAACCCGGTTGATCACCCGATGGGTGGTGGTGAAGGCCGTGCTTCCGGAGGTCATCCACGTTCTCGTAAAGGCTTGTTAGCTAAGGGTTATAAGACTCGTGCTAAGAAAAAACATTCGAGCCAGTATATTATTGAAAGAAAGAAAAAATAACAGCTAAAAGAAAGTAAATAATATGAGACGTTCATTAAAAAAAGGACCCTATATTAATGTGAAGCTCGAAAAGAAATTACTGGCTATGAATGAGAGCGGTAAAAAGACTGTTCTGAAAACATGGTCGAGAGCTACGATGATTTCACCTGATTTTGTAGGTCATACAATTGCAGTTCACAATGGAAACAAATTCATTCCTGTTTATGTAACCGAAAATATGGTAGGTCACAAACTAGGTGAATTTTCACCAACACGTAACTTCCGTGGACACGGTGGTAAAAAGAAATAATCAGAAAAAATATTTGTAAAAATGGGTGCAAGAAAAAAAATATCAGCCGATAAACGAAAAGAAGCGAACAAATCGCTGTATTTTGCTAAGCTGAATGATGTTCCTACCTCACCACGCAAAATGCGTCTGATGGCAGACCTGATCCGTGGCATGGAAGTGAACAAGGCGCTTGGCGTGCTGAAGTTCTCCTCAAAAGAGGCTTCAGGCAGATTAGAGAAGTTGCTCAAGTCGGCTATTTCCAACTGGGAACAAAAGACAGAGCAGAAAGCCGATAGTGCTACGTTATATGTAAGTAAGATTTATGTGGATTCAGCAACTATGCTGAAACGTCTGCGTACCGCTCCTCAGGGACGTGGTTACCGGATTCGTAAGCGTTCGAACCACGTAACAATCTTTGTGGATACCAAGAATACTAACGAAAACGAAAATTAATACGCGATGGGACAAAAGACTAATCCAATTAGCAACCGCCTCGGAATTATCCGGGGATGGGATTCAAACTGGTATGGTGGTAACAACTATGGTGACACCATCCTCGAAGACAGCAAAATCAGAAAATATCTGAATGCTCGTCTTGCAAAGGCCAGTGTATCGCGTATTGTTATCGAACGTACGTTGAAACTGGTAACTATTACTGTATGTACTGCCCGTCCGGGTATTATCATCGGTAAAGGTGGCCAGGAAGTTGACAAGTTAAAAGAAGAGCTGAAGAAAATTACCGATAAGGAAATTCAGATCAATATTTTTGAAATTAAACGTCCGGAACTGGATGCAGTGATTGTAGCAAATAATGTTGCCCGTCAGATTGAAGGCAAAATTGCTTACCGTCGTGCAGTGAAGATGGCTATTGCTTCTACCATGCGTATTGGAGCAGAAGGTATCAAGATCATGGTTTCAGGTCGTTTGAACGGAGCTGAAATGGCTCGCTCGGAAATGTATAAGGAAGGAAGAACTCCACTGCATACATTCCGTGCCGACATTGACTACGCTCACGCTGAAGCGCTTACCAAGGTAGGTATTGTTGGTGTAAAAGTATGGATCTGTCGTGGCGAAATTTACGGAAAGAAAGACCTCGCCCCCTCTTTCAGCGCAACGAAGGAAAACAGCCGTGGTGGAAACGACCGTTTCGGAAACAACGACCGTGGTGATCGTGGCGGTAAAGGATTCAGAAAGAGAAAAAAGTAAACTGTTATTAATGAATTTGAAGTAAGGAAATTATGTTACAACCTAAAAAAACAAAGTTCAGGAGACAGCAGAAAGGGCGCATGAAAGGAAATGCCGGAAGAGGTAATCAACTGGCGTTCGGATCTTTCGGTATCAAATCGCTGGAATCGAAATGGCTCACCGGCCGTCAGATTGAAGCTGCCCGTATTGCTGTTACACGTTATATGCAACGTCAGGGTCAGATTTGGATCCGTGTGTTTCCAGACAAACCCATTACAAAAAAGCCTGCTGAAGTGCGTATGGGTAAGGGAAAAGGTGCTCCGGAAGGATTCGTTGCTCCCGTTACTCCTGGTAGAATGATTATTGAAGTGGAAGGTGTGTCTTTCGAAATAGCCAAAGAAGCTTTACGCCTGGCTGCTCAGAAATTACCTGTTACAACCCGCTTCGTGATACGACGCGATTATGACATCACTCAATTAAATGCGTAAGGAAAATGAAAACAAGAGAAATTAAAGAACTTAATAACCAGGAGATTCTGGAACGTATGGATGCTCAGCGTGAGCAGCTGGTACGGTTGAAACTGAATCATGCCATTTCTCCGCTGGACAATCCGTTGCAAATAAAAGAAGTACGTCGTACTATTGCCCGTCTTGCGACAGAATTACGTCAGCGCGAATTTAATCAATAATAAATCGGACTCTGATGGAAAGAAATTTAAGAAAAGAAAGAACGGGTGTCGTTTTCAGCAACAAAATGGAAAAATCCATTACTGTAGCTGTAAAGTGGAAAGAAAAACACCCTATTTACGGTAAATTCGTAAATAAGACAAAAAAATATCATGCTCATGACGAGAAGAACGAATGTAACATTGGTGACACCGTTCGTATCATGGAAACTCGCCCGCTGAGTAAGTTGAAAAGATGGAGATTAATTGAAATTATCGAAAGAGTTAAGTAATTATGATACAACAAGAATCTAGACTCACAGTAGCGGATAACTCGGGTGCCAAGGAAGCACTCTGTATCCGTGTGTTAGGAGGAACCGGTAAGCGCTATGCCAGCCTGGGTGACATCATCGTGGTTGCGATTAAGAGTACTGTGCCTGCTTCTGAAGTAAAGAAAGGTATTGTTTCGAAAGCAGTAGTGGTTCGTACTAAAAAAGAAGTACGTCGTGCCGATGGCTCATATATCCGTTTTGATGATAATGCCTGCGTACTGCTCAATAACGCCGGTGAAATCCGCGGTAGCCGTATTTTTGGTCCGGTAGCTCGTGAACTGCGTGCTACAAATATGAAAATCATATCACTTGCACCTGAAGTGCTTTAATCTTCGTAAAATAAATTAGTAATGAACAAATTACATATCAAAAAAGGTGATACCGTTTATGTTAACTCGGGAGAGGACAAAGGCAAGACCGGACGCGTACTGGAAGTCATTGTAGATAAAAACCGTGCTATCGTAGAAGGTATAAATATGGTATCCAAGCATACCAAGCCTAACGCGAAAAGTCCTCAGGGTGGTATAGTTAAACAGGAAGCACCCATTCATCTCTCGAATCTTAATCCGGCCGAAGGGGGTAAACCCGTTCGCGTAGGACGGAAAAAGAACGCTGAAGGTAAATTAGTGCGTATTTCTAAAAAAACAGGGGAGGAAATTTAAGCTATGAATACAGCAAGTTTAAAACAAGACTACAACGAACGTATAGTTCCTGCACTCATGACTGAATTTGGTTACAAATCAATCATGCAGGTACCCAAACTCGAGAAAATAGTTCTGAATCAGGGATTAGGTATCGCTGTAGCTGATAAGAAAATTATCGAAGTAGCTATCAACGAAATGACTACCATCACTGGTCAGAAGGCAGTACAGACAATCTCTAAAAAAGATATCTCTAACTTTAAACTCCGTAAGAAAATGCCTATTGGTGTTCGTGTAACCTTACGTGGTGATAAAATGTACGAGTTTCTGGAACGTCTGGTACGTGTTGCACTTCCCCGTGTACGCGACTTTAAAGGTATCGAGAATAAACTCGATGGCCGTGGAAATTATACATTAGGAATTACTGAACAGATTATATTCCCTGAAATCAACATTGATAACATCAATCGTTTATTAGGAATGAATATAACATTTGTAACAACTGCTCCTACCGATGAGGAAGGTTTTGCATTGCTCAAGGAGTTCGGTTTACCATTTAAGAAAAACTAATACAGAGATACAATGGCAAAAGAATCAATGAAAGCCCGCGAGGTTAAAAGAGCCAAACTGATCGCGAAGTATGCTGAAAAACGTGCGAATTTCTTAGCTGAAGGCAATTACGATGCTCTTCAGACACTGCCGAGAAACTCCTCGCCTATCCGTCTGCACAACCGTTGCAAAATCACCGGTCGTCCGAAAGGATATATGCGTCAGTTCGGTATTTCACGTATTCAGTTCCGTGAAATGGCTTCCAAAGGGCTGATCCCGGGAGTAAAAAAAGCAAGCTGGTAATAAAGTTTAAGAATAAAGGAGATCTGATTTTTCAGGTATCCTTCGTTCTTTTTCAGCTTATCCGATACAAAAAAAATATTTGAGTTAATAAATATTGTCCCGGCAGTCGGGATCAATTTAAAAAACAATTTTTATGACAGATCCAATAGCAGATTATTTAACCCGGTTGCGGAATGCTATCAAAGCTAACCACCGTGTGGTGGAAATCCCCGCTTCCAACTTAAAAAAGGAGCTAACCCGTATTCTTCACGAACAGGGTTTTATCCTTAATTACAAATTTATCCAGGATGGTCCTCAGGGAACGATTAAAATCGCTCTGAAGTACGACCCGGTAAACAAGGTGAGTTCTATTAAGAAACTTATCCGTGTTTCTACTCCTGGTCTCCGTCAGTACACTGGCATCAAGGAAATGCCCCGTGTGTTGAACGGTCTGGGTATTGCCATTCTTTCAACTTCGAAAGGTGTGATGACAAATAAACAAGCCGCTGCTGAAAAAGTAGGTGGTGAAGTATTATGTTATGTTTATTAATTAGGAGGAAAGAAGCATGTCAAGAATAGGAAAATTACCCATAACAATTCCCGCAGGCGTAACAGTGTCTGTCGAGAACAACGTAGTAACTGTAAAAGGTCCTAAGGGAACTTTAAATCAGGATGTCAACCCGAATATCACTGTAAAAGTGGAAGGTGATCAGATTTTCGTACTCCGTCCGGATGATGAAAAAGAAAACCGCTCCATGCACGGACTTTACCGTTCGTTAGTTAATAACATGATAATCGGTGTATCTGAAGGCTATAAGAAAGTCCTTGAATTGGTTGGGGTTGGTTATCGTGCCAGCAACAATGGTCAGATTCTCGAGCTTTCGCTCGGATTTACCCATACAACTTACCTGGGATTACCCGCTGAAATCAAAGTTGAAACCAAATCAGAACGTAACCAGAATCCTATTATTATTCTGGAAAGTGCTGACAAACAACTGATCGGTCAGGTTTGCGCTAAGATCCGTTCATTCCGTAAACCAGAACCTTATAAAGGTAAGGGTATTAAGTTTGCGGGTGAAGTTATTCGTCGTAAAGCTGGTAAATCAGCAGGTAAAGGTAAATAATTCACGTAAACTTGTATAAGAAAATGGCAAATACAGATAGAAGACAAAGAATAAAAGCGCATATCCGTCATAAAATTTCGGGCACAGCTCTGAAACCAAGATTGACTGTTTTTCGTAGTAATACGCAAATATATGCACAATGTATCGATGATGTAGCTGGTAAAACGCTTGCATCTGCATCCTCATTGGGAATCAAAGATAAAATGACTAAGAAAGAACAAGCTGCTCTGGTTGGTTCAATGGTAGCGAAAGCTGCAGTTGAAGCAGGTATTTCAGAAGTGGTATTCGATCGTAACGGTTATTTATATCATGGAAGAGTTAAACAACTGGCTGATGCTGCCCGCGAAGCCGGACTTAAATTTTAATCAGGTAAGACAACAGATATGAATAAAGTTAAAACAACCAATGATTTGGAATTAAAGGACAGATTAGTTGCGGTAAACCGTGTTACTAAGGTAACAAAAGGGGGTCGTACCTTCAGCTTTTCTGCCATTGTTGTAGTTGGTAACGAAGATGGTATCGTAGGATGGGGATTAGGCAAAGCCGGTGAGGTAACTGCTGCCATTGCTAAAGGTACTGAAGCTGCCAAAAAGAACCTGATTAAAGTTCCGGTGTTGAATGGTACCATTCCTCACGAACAATATGCTAAGTTCGGTGGTGCTCAGGTGTTCCTTAAACCGGCATCGCCGGGTACCGGGGTGAAAGCAGGGGGTGCTATGCGTGCCGTGCTCGAAAGTGTTGGTGTAACCGACGTACTTGCCAAATCAAAAGGCTCGTCGAACCCTCACAACCTTGTAAAGGCTACTATTGAAGCTCTTGGAGAATTACGCGATGCGTATACTGTGGCTCAAAACCGCGGTGTTTCGCTCGACACAGTGTTTAACGGTTAATAATTTGAATGATGGCAACTATCAAGATACAGCAAGTAAGAAGTAAAATTAAATGTCCTAGAGATCAAAAACTGACTTTAGAAGCATTAGGTTTGAGAAAAATGAACGCCGTCGTTGAACACGAAGCTACTCCGCAGATTCTGGGAATGGTAGCAAAGGTGAACCATTTAGTGAAAATTATTGAGTAACAATCATCGAATCTTTTTAAAAAATAAGATATGAATTTAAGTAATTTAACCCCTGCACCCGGATCCGTAAAAACCCGTAAGAGAGTTGGCCGGGGTAGTGGTTCAGGTTTAGGCGGTACTTCAACCCGCGGTCATAAAGGAGCGAAATCCCGTTCAGGTTATTCCAGAAAAGTTGGTTTTGAAGGTGGTCAGATGCCTATTCAGCGTCGTCTTCCTAAATTCGGTTTCAAGAGTTTGAATAAAGTGGTATACAAACCCATTAATTTAGATACACTCGAAACCCTTGCAGCTTCTGCTGATCTGACTAAAATCGGACTTGACGAAATGCGTCAGCATGGCTTTATTGGTAAAATGGATAAAGTGAAGGTTCTGGCTAATGGTGTTCTTACACGTAAGCTGGATGTAGAAGCTAATGCCTTCTCTAAATCGGCCGAAGAAGCTATCGTAGCTGCAGGCGGAACAGTAGTCAAATTATAACTTCCTGGGATTGACCACAGGAGTGATCTAAAAAGATTTACACATGAAAAAGCTCATAGAGACAATTAAAAATATCTGGAAGATTGAAGACCTCCGCGGTCGACTCATAACAACCTTGTTGTTTGTGTTGATTTACCGCTTCGGATCGTTTATCGTTCTTCCGGGTATTGATCCTTCTTCGTTAACCGCACTCGAAGCACAGACCAGTGGTGGCCTTATGGCCCTGCTGAACATGTTCTCAGGTGGAGCCTTCGCTAATGCGTCGGTATTCGCTCTGGGTATTATGCCTTATATCTCTGCTTCTATCGCTGTACAGTTGCTGTCGATCCTGGTACCTTATTTCCAGAAGATGCAACGCGAAGGCGAAAGTGGTCGTCGTAAAATGAATCAGATTACGCGTTACCTTACAGTAATTATTTTGCTGTTCCAGGGTCCTTCGTACCTGATTAATCTCGGTGTTCAGCTTGCACAGGCAGGTTCAGCATTACCTTCCGGAATTTGGTTTACTATTTCATCCACCCTTATTCTTACCGGTGGATCCATGTTTGTAATGTGGCTGGGTGAACGTATTACGGATAAAGGTATTGGTAACGGAATCTCGTTCATCATTCTTATCGGTATTATCGCCCGTTTTCCCGGTGCGGTTATCAAGGAATTCGCTTCCCGTTGGACCGATGCCGGTGGTGGATTAGTAATGTTCCTGCTGGAAATTATTATGCTGTTAGTGGTTATCGGAGCTTCCATCATGCTGGTTCAGGGTACGCGTAAAATTACCGTACAGTATGCCAAGCGTGTGGTAGGTAACAAACAATACGGCGGTGTTCGTCAGTATATTCCATTAAAAATCAATGCTGCAGGGGTTATGCCTATCATCTTTGCTCAGGCAATTATGTTTATCCCCCTTACGCTGGCCGGATTTGCAAATTCGGAAAGTGTAAACAGTTTTGTGGGTGCTTTTATGGATAATAACGGGTTCTGGTATAACTTTGTATTTGCAATGTTAATTATACTGTTTACCTATTTCTATACGGCGATAACTATCAATCCGACACAAATGGCGGAAGACCTGAAACGTAACAATGGCTTTATACCGGGATGCAAACCGGGTAAACATACTGCTGAATTCCTCGATGAAGTAATGTCAAGGATTACCTTGCCCGGATCTATTTTCCTGGCTATCGTAGCTATCCTTCCGGCTTTTGCTTCTCTTATGGGAGTTAATATGGAGTTTGCTCAGTTCTTTGGTGGAACATCACTGCTCATTCTTGTTGGTGTAGTATTGGATACGCTGCAGCAAATCGAGAGTCACTTGTTGATGCGTCACTACGACGGATTGCTAAAAACGGGACGTATTAAAGGACGTACCGGTAATGTTTCGGCTTATTAATTCAGGAAGCAGATGATTTTTTTAAAAACTGACGAAGAGATTGAATTGCTTCGTATCAGTAATCAATTGGTTGCCCGTACGCTTGCAGAAGTTGCAAAATTAATTGCTCCCGGTGTAAGTACGGCAACACTTGATAAAATTGCAGAAGAGTTCATTCGCGACAACGGTGCCGTGCCCGGTTTCCTGGGATACGGCGGTTTCCCGAAATCTATCTGCACCTCTGTTAACGAACAGGTGGTACATGGTATTCCCTCAGATGAAGTTATACTCCGCGACGGAGATATCATTTCTGTCGACTGTGGTGCATACATCAACGGCTTTCATGGTGATTCGGCCTATACTTTTGAAGTAGGTGAGGTGAGTCCTGAAGTTAAAAACTTACTAAAGGTTACCAAAGAATCGCTGTACCTGGGGATAGAGCAGGCAGTGGAAGGTAAACGATTAGGGGACGTCGGATATGCTATCCAGTCACACTGTGAAAACCATGGTTATTCGGTAGTACGCGAGATGATCGGTCACGGTGTCGGACGGGATCTGCATGAGTCACCTGAGGTACCCAACTACGGTCGCAGAGGAAATGGTATCATGTTGAAAAGCGGAATGACCATTGCTATCGAACCGATGATTAACCTGGGCAAACGCCAGTTGATCTTTGAAAAAGACGGATGGACAACCCGTACTATCGACCGCTTACCTTCTGCTCATTTTGAGCACTCGGTAGCCGTTCGAAAAGGAAAGGCAGATATTTTATCATCATTTGAATACATTGAAGAAGTTTTAAAAAAATAAGTATACTGTGTATGGCTAAACAAACAGCAATAGAACAAGACGGAACGATCATTGAAGCATTATCGAATGCTATGTTCCGCGTAGAATTGGAAAATGGACACGTTTTAACTGCCCATATCTCCGGTAAAATGCGGATGCACTACATAAAGATTTTGCCCGGTGACCGCGTTAAGGTGGAAATGTCGCCTTATGATTTATCGAAAGGAAGAATATCGTTCAGATACAAATAATTAGAAAATTATACTCACATGAAAGTAAGAGCTTCAGTAAAAAAGCGCAGCGAAGATTGCAAAATCGTTCGCAGAAAAGGACGCTTGTATGTAATTAACAAAAAGAACCCGAAGTTTAAACAACGTCAGGGTTAAGTAATTTTATTTTACAAAAGAAATAGTTTATGGCTATAAGAATTGTCGGAGTAGATTTACCCCAGAACAAACGAGGGGAAGTTGGATTGACTTATATCTACGGAATAGGTCGCAGTAGTGCAAAAAAGATTTTAGAACAGGCAGATGTTGATATCAACATCAAGGTTAAGGACTGGACTGACGACCAAGCAGCTAAAATCCGCGAAATTATCGGTGCCGGTTTTAAGGTAGAAGGTGATTTACGTTCGGAAGTACAAACCAATATCAAGCGATTGATGGACATTGGTTGCTACCGTGGTATTCGCCACCGTATCGGACTCCCTCTGAGAGGACAAAGTACGAAAAACAATGCCCGTACTCGTAAAGGTAAGAAGAAAACAGTTGCTAACAAGAAGAAAGCAACGAAATAAGGTTTAACTGTAGCGAATTTTAGTTTAGCTTAAAAAAAAGAAAAAGATATGGCAAAGAAAACAGTTGCAGCCAAGAAAAGGGTAGTAAAGGTTGACGGTGTTGGACAATTACACGTTCACTCCTCTTTCAACAATGTTATCGTGACCCTTACCAATGGCGACGGTCAGGTAATCTCATGGTCATCGGCCGGTAAAATGGGATTCCGCGGATCCAAGAAAAATACTCCTTATGCAGCACAGATGGCTGCTCAGGATTGCGCTAAGGTGGCGTTTGATTTGGGTTTACGCAAAGTAAAAGCGTACGTTAAAGGACCGGGTAACGGTCGTGAGTCTGCTATGCGTACCGTTCACGGTGCAGGTATTGAAGTAACCGAAATCATCGACGTTACTCCACTTCCACATAACGGATGTCGTCCACCTAAACGCAGAAGAGTATAATTCAGGTATTTGTATCACTGGGTGACAGTGCCGGGGCACTCCCTCATCCGCTAAGTTTAAAAAATAAAATAAAAAACAATGGCAAAATATATTGGACCCAAATCAAGAATTGCCCGTAAGTTTGGAGAAGCTATTTTCGGTCCTGACAAGGTGTTAGCGAAAAAGAACTATCCTCCCGGACAGCATGGCAACAACCGCCGCAAAAAATCATCTGAATATGGTATTCAGTTGCGCGAAAAACAAAAAGCAAAATATACTTACGGGATATTGGAAAAACAATTCCGTATCATGTACGAAAAAGCTAAGAGTAATCCGGGTGTTACCGGGGTTATCCTTCTGCAGTTGCTGGAGTCACGTCTCGACAATGTTGTATTCCGTATGGGACTTTCACCAACACGTGCCGGTGCCCGTCAGCTTGTAAATCACCGTCACATTACTGTCAACGGTAAAGTGGTTAATATACCTTCTTTTCAGGTAAAACCAGGTCAGGTGATTGCTGTTCGCGAAAAAGATAAATCCATGATTGTTGTTAACGAAGCCCTCAATGGTTTCAATCATACTAAATATCCATGGATTGAATGGAATGCATCTTCTATGTCGGGTACTTACCTGCATATTCCCGAACGTGAGGATATTCCTGAAAACATAAAAGAACAATTAATCGTTGAGTTGTACTCAAAACAATAAAACAGTGAAACCATGGCTATATTAGCATTTCAAAAACCCGATAAGGTAATCATGTTGGAAGCGGACAATTTTCACGGAAAATTTGAATTCCGCCCGCTGGAGCCCGGTTACGGTATTACAATAGGTAATGCTTTGCGCCGCATTCTTCTGTCTTCATTGGAAGGTTTCGCAATTACTGCCATCAAAATTGAAGGTATTGACCATGAGTACTCAACTATTCCGGGTGTAATTGATGATGTTACTAATATTATTCTGAATCTGAAACAAGTTCGCTTTAAGCAGGTTGTTGAGGATGTAGAAAGCGAAAAGGTAACCATCAATGTTACCGGTACCACCATGTTGAAAGCTGGTGATATTGGAAAGTATTTTACAGGCTTCGAAGTATTGAATACCAATCATATTATTTGTGAGATGGATTCTACTGCCAGCTTCCAGATTGATATTACGGTTAACAAAGGTCGTGGCTATCTTCCTGCTGAAGAAAATAAATCGCTTTCCGGAGAATTGGGAGTTATTCCTATTGATGCCATTTTTACTCCTATACGGAATGTAAAATATGCAGTAGATAATTTCCGTGTTGAGCAGGTAACAAATTACGAGAAACTGGTTCTCGATATTGATACCGATGGCTCTATTCACCCGAAAGATGCTCTGAAGGAAGCAGCAAAGATTCTGATTCATCATTTTATGCTTTTCTCTGACGAGAAAATATCGCTTGAAGTGGTTGAAACAGAAACTGCCGATGAGTTTGATGAAGAATACCTGCATATGCGTCAACTTCTGAAAACAAAATTAACCGACCTGGATCTTTCAGTGCGTGCACTGAACTGCCTCAAGGCTGCTGATGTTGAAACTCTGGGCCAGTTGGCAGGATATCACCGTCACGATCTGTTAAAGTTCCGCAATTTTGGTAAGAAATCGCTTACTGAACTGGACGAAAAACTGGAAAGCTTGAACCTGTCTTTCGGAATGGACGTTGCCAAGTATAAAATAGATAAAGACTAAAAGAAATGAGACATAATAAGAAATTCAATCATTTAGGCCGTAAAACGGCACACAGAAAGTCAATGCTGGCTAACATGGCAATTTCACTTATCCAGCACAAGAGAATTGCTACTACCCTGGCAAAGGCCAAAGCACTGCGCGTTTATGTAGAACCTCTTTTGACGAAAGCCAAAGATGATACTACTAACTCACGTCGTGTAGTATTTAGTAATTTGCAGAACAAGGAAGCTGTAACTGAACTGTTCCAGAATATTGCTCAGAAAATCGAAAACCGTCCCGGTGGTTATACCCGCATTCTTCGTACCGGATTCCGTCTGGGTGATAATGCTGAAATGTGTATTATCGAGCTGGTTGATTACAATGAAAATATGCTGAAAGAAAAGACTGCTAAGAAAGCTGCCCGTACCCGTCGTAGTAGTGTTAAGAAGGAAGTGGCTGCTGCTGCTCCTGCCGAAACTGCTGCTCCTGCTACAGAGGCTGCTGCTGAGTAATTCTTTTTACTATATTCAAAAAGAGGGCTGTACTGAAAAATTCAGTACAGCCCTCTTTTGATGGGTATATCCTGAGCTGTTAATTGGCAGTAACTTCTTCTATCTCCTGGGTAATTTCTTTTACATTAAAAGGTTTTTGAAAGTACCTGCGTATTAAACCCTTGTCGAGTGCATGCTGAATCTCATCCGAAATCTCAAATCCGGTAAGGATGTAATAATTTAGGTGTTCGGCAAGTTCCTTAGCACTGGCAATAAACTCAGTCCCGTTCATTTGTGGCATTTTCATATCGCTGATCACTACCTTAATGTCCTTGTTGGTACGTAGCACTTCCAATCCTTCCTTGCCTGATTCGCAGGTTATGACGGTATACTGCTTTTCGAAATTCATTTTAAAAAGAAGTAAATTCAGCGATTCATCATCTACGTATAAAATAGTTTTCTTTTCCATTATTCCTGGTTTAAAAGTGGTAATGTAATAATAACAGTTGTACCCTTGTTGAGGTTCGATTCTATTTTCAGGTTTCCCTGGTGGTTCTTCAGGATTGTAAAGCTTATTGACAAGCCAAGTCCGGTTCCTTTTCCGGGTTCTTTAGTGGTATAAAAAGGATCCATTACATGGGCAAGATTACTCTCGTCTATTCCACAGCCTGTATCGCTGATGCAAATACAGATATCTTCGTCTTTTACAGCTGTCTGAATGCTTATGGTCCCTTCCTTGTCTATAGCCTGAACTGCATTGATAAGTATGCTGATCAGGGCCTGATGTAACTGCCCCGGATTTCCGAGAACAAGTAACTCATCACCGCAGTAGTCAGTCTCAATGTTGATACGTCCGGTTATGTGATAATTAAGGATCGCAATACAATTGTCAATAATAGCATGCACACTGCATTTTTCAAAGCTGGAATGGCTGCTACCACTTAACTGGTTCATTCCGCTGACAATAGTTGCTATTCGCTTTGTCTGTTGCGTAATTGTTTCAAGTTGGTCGGTAATATCCGTCTTTATAATTGGCTCTTCTGCCAGCTTTTGTTCTATTAGTATGGCCCCCGATTCGATAGCTCGCAGTGGAGTATTTAACTCATGAGCAATTCCTGTCGTCAAAATACCAACCGCCATCATCCGGTCGGTTTGAGCAAGTTGAGCCTGCGTGGAACGGAGTTCGTTGAATGCCTTACTCAGATCCCGGTTTTGCTGGTCAATTAGCTCATTCCTGCTGTTTAGTAGTTGGTTCGTTGATTGTAACTGAATGATGGCAGCATCAAGTTCCCTCGTCTTATCCTGTACCATTTCAGTCAGGTGATTTTTATGCTTTTCCAATTCAGCTTCTGCAGTTCTAAGTCGCCCGAGGTGCTTCCGTACAAAAAACAACAGTATTAACGAGGTTGTTATTACATAAAACCACCCTTTGATGGTCTGCATTAAACTGATACTCTCAGCCGATGCATTAGGTCCGAGTGCAATTACCTTATCGGACAGTAAAATCCAGGTTGAACCGATGAGCAGGTAAGCAAGAGAGATACGGTACTCAAATTTTAGTTTTGTCATTTTTTCTTAAGGTTAGATTGCTTGTTAACAGGTTGTGGTATCGAAAAATGAAATTCGCTTCCTTTCCCGGGGGTACTTGTTACCCAGATGTTACCGCCTTGTTTCTCTACGAATTCTTTACAGAGAACTAATCCCAATCCCGAACCTTTCTCTCCGTTAGTACCGGACGTTTTGTGTTTATTATCGATCCGAAATAAGTTTTCAAGATGTTCGGGTTCAATTCCTACACCGGTGTCGGTAACTGAAAAATGGACAGAAGTAGCTTCGGTTTGAACCCTGACTGTGACTTTCCCGTTTTCGGGGGTGAATTTAAGTGCATTTGAAACCAGGTTGCGTAATGCCATTTTAGTCATTTCCTTATCTACAAAGCTGATATCAGATGCGTTAGTTTCAATGCCTAAGCTGATGTTTTTAAGTTGTGCCTGTTTCATCGAAAGATACTGAATTTCTTCCAGTAATTCGTGTACTGGTACATGTGTCTGGTTGGGTTGAACAATTCCTCTGTGAATTTTTGACCAGTCGAGAAGGTTTTCAACCAGCTGATAAGCTTGTTTGGCAGCGCTGGCCATTTCGCCGGCAAATTCAGTAATTTCATCAGCAGAATAAAGAGCGGCATTTGCTTTTAAAATATCGCTGAATCCTATGAGCGAGTTAAACGGGTTGCGCAGATCATGCGCTATCAGCGAGAATAACTTATCTTTCGTAGCATTCAACTCGTTTAGTTGTTCATTATTCTTCGTGAGGTTTTTGTTTAATTTGCTGATTTTCTCATTTGATTCTGATAGTTGTTTGTTGATGATGGTGTAACCGGAGTTTACCCTGGCTAACTCGTCGTTGGATGCCTTCAATTCATCAACCATCTGTTCTATTAAATGTGTCTTTTTGATTAATTCCCGTTGCATGAGGGTATTCTCGCCGTTTAAACGGTGCATCATCATATTATACTCCAGTAGCTGAGATACATCCACACCTCCGGCAATCAACAGCTGATTATTCCGGTAGTAGACTTTTGCCTCTATGGAGGTATTAATGGAGTAATTGTCGCCTAAAGTCAGAGTGCCCGTAAAGATAGGATTGACTTGTTTGGTAAGATTACACAGGTCATCAAAATGAGGGTTGACAAAACTCTCAATGGGGTCGTTCTTAATAAGCAAGCCAAAGGCATCATTGCTGAACAGGAGCTTCCCCTCCAGCGTGAAAATTGCGATACAAAAGGCATTTGTTCTTACAAGTGACTGTTGTATCTCGTCGAACCAGGCTGATAATATCGTTGATGATTCTTTCACAGTTTTTCGTTGTTAAGGTATTCTTCCAGTTCGTATAAATCGGCCGCAAAGTACAGGTTTTTGTAGGATGAACTTATTTCGTTGCCACCTTTGCGGAATCCCTGACCTCCCACAAGAACAGGCGTTTCGGGGAATTGTGCCCGAAGTTGATTAATCATGTCGACCAGAGCGGGAAGGTTAAAATGCAAACTCATGGATATGGCAATCAATGTGGGTTGAATTCCGCTAGCAAAGCTGATAAGGTCTTTAACCGGTACATTTGCACCCAAAAAATAGCTTTCCCACCCTTTATTCTCCAAAAGGTCGCTTACCATTTTTACCCCGATTTGATGGTATTCGCCCGGTACACAGGCAATAACAGCTTTCTTGCCGGTCAGTTTATCGGGCTTCATGTATAAATACATCTCTGAAAGAAGGTTCTCAACAATAGCTGCTGCCATGTGTTCGGTGGCAACACTCAGCTGATGCTTCTCCCATAAATCACCCACCTCGTACATGCTTGGTTTCAACAGCTGTTCGTAAATCGCTTTGTAGTCTGTTTTACTTTTCATTAAATCCCGGAGTATGATTGAACAACCGGCTTTATCACCCTTAATTAATGCTTTCTCAAAAGCGCTGATTGTAGCTTCTTTTAATTTGTCCATAGTACTGATGTTTACTAACTTTTTTTTAAATAGCCGGCGTTTCTTCCGGCTTTGCAACAGGCATCGTGAAGCTGATAGAGGTAAATTTGCCGGGCGTACTGGTAATTGTCATCCGGCAGTTGTGCTTTTCGACAAATTCCTTGCATAAGATCAGACCGAGTCCACTCCCTTTCTCGCCCAGTGTACCATCCTGACTGGTACTCCTGTTGTTGTGCAGGACAGAATTAATTTGTTCAGGAGTCATGCCGACACCTGTGTCGGCTATCGTTATGGTAACATACCTTCGTTTAGGTACGGCTGACAGACGAATTTCCCCCTCTTCGTGGGTGTACTTTATAGCGTTGTTAAGTAAATTGCGGATAATCAGCATCAGCATATTCTCATCAGCATTTACCATCTGAAAACTGTCAATCTCATTTACAATGGTAAGTTGCTTTTTAAGGGCCATTGTAGAATAAATATTAATATTCTGCTTTACAATTGAATTCAGGAAAAGGTTTTTACGGTCCATCCGGAGTGTTTCGGAATGCAGTTTTGACCATTGTACCAGATTTTCAATTAATACGAGGGTGTTTTTCGAACTATCCGACAAGAGTCGCAACATTTCCTTCATCTCTACCTTGCTGTAACTCTCATATTGCTTTTCCATCAACTCGGTTAATCCCAGTAATCCGGTAAAAGGAGCTCTCAGGTCGTGCGAAATCACTTTCAGTAGTTTAAGCTTGGTGTCGTT
This sequence comes from Paludibacter sp., assembly GCA_028691965.1. Classification (GTDB taxonomy): domain Bacteria; phylum Bacteroidota; class Bacteroidia; order Bacteroidales; family Paludibacteraceae; genus Paludibacter. The sequence goes on from JAQUYE010000024.1 coordinate 32,354, forward strand.
TGCCTGCTTTGCCTCCGCTAATAATTTCTCTACCTGCAGTGAATTCCGTTTAAGTTCGCGTGCACTGGTTTGTAGCGATTCTTCCTGTTTACGGTACAATTTGTTTACAGCATAAAGCACTATTGAAAATGTTCCCAGTACTACTATCAAATCCGACATCCTGAACAGCAGCTCATAGCGCATCAAAGTTTCAGAGGGTGGTGTAAATAGTTCTTTGTGACGGAAAATGGTTATTAGTACATAGGATGTAAGGTTATACAGGGTGAAGAATATTTGTTTGCGTACATTCACAAAGGAAAAAAAGGTAAGTACTAATCCTATAAAGATGAAATCCTCAACATGAAGTGTGCCTCCATAAATGAATGCCAGACTAAGTGCCATTGGGGCAAAAGCCAGATTACCGGTTATGATAGCTGCTTTATGATGGTTTAAGTAGTTTAAAACAGGTACAAAACTAAACCATACTATAAACACTAAGTTTACAATTCCGGTTGTGGCCTGTCCTAAAAAAACAAGCATAAAAAAATAAATTAAATGCAAGATACTCCCTATCAGAGCAAGGACGTTAAAAAGCCGTATAGTTGCCACCCGTTTCGGATCTGTAGCAGTTCCCGTGCCAAGTTTAAGATAGGTGCTTAGTGGATTCATAGTAACAACTTTATATGCAAATATATTGTTTTTCCTCTAATTTCAATGCAAAAAGGCAGAATAGCAGTAAAAAACAGGATGGATTCGCTAAGTGATAAGCAAATAATCGGTCATAGGTAGCAAAAACAGCCTCTTCTTAGTTATAAAAAGAGGCTGCTGCGGGTATTTCAGGATAGATTTATACGAGTTGAGAAAGCGCCTCTTTGATACGGGCAAATGCTTTCACAAGATTCTCATCCGACGTTGCATACGACATCCGGATGCAGTTAGGAGCGCCAAAAGCACCTCCTCCTACACAAGCCACATGCCCTACTTCGAGAAGGTACAAGGCAAGATCACCAGAGTTTTCAATTTTCTTTCCTTTGTATGATTTGCCAATAAATGCAGAAGCGTCGGGGAAAATATAAAAAGCACCCTGAGGATCGGCAACTTTTAGTCCCTCGATGTCTCTTGCTAATTTCACTACCAGGTTTTTACGGCGTTCGAAGGCTTCTTTCATTTCTTTTACTGGTGCCTGAGTGCCGGTATAGGCTGCTTCGGCTGCTTTTTGCGCAACGGAGTTAGGTCCTGAAGTATATTGTCCCTGAAGAGTGTTGCACGCCGATGCGATCCATTTTGGAGCAGCAATCCAACCAATTCTCCAACCGGTCATTGCATAGGCTTTCGATACTCCGTTGATAATCACTACACGCTCGCGTACATTTTCAAACTGAGCGATACTTTCGTGAGTTCCCAGGTAGTTAATATGTTCGTAAATTTCATCCGAAAGAATATAAATATCAGGATGGTTGGCAAGTACATCAGCCAGGCCCTTTAATTCTTCCCGGCTGTAAACACTACCAGTAGGATTGGAAGGGGAACACAGGATAATAGCTTTTGTACGCGGAGTAATAGCAGCTTCCAACTGAGCAGGAGTAATCTTAAAGTCTTGTTCTATTCCTGCTGACACAATTACAGAAGTTCCGTCGGCCAGGGTAACCATTTCCGGGTAACTTACCCAAAATGGTGCAGGTATAATTACTTCATCACCTTTGCTTATAATAGCTAATAATACATTACATACCGATTGCTTGGCTCCATTGGAACATACAATCTGATCGGCCTTGTAGTCCAGCCCGTTCTCGTTCTTTAACTTGGTAACGATAGCATTACGTAAAGCCGGGTAACCCGGTACCGGCGAATAGAAAGAATAGTTGTCGAATATGGCCTGTTTGGCTGCTTCTTTTATATGATCGGGTGTGAAGAAATCGGGTTCTCCTACACTCAGATTAATTACATCGATACCCTGAGCTTTCAACTCGTTACTCTTTTGCGACATTGCTAGCGTTTCCGATGGGGAAAGAGCTGCTAAACGATCTGATACTGGAAACATAATCTTTATCGGTGTTTTATTAGTTGTTCTGACCGCAAAGATAGACTATTTTAAAGGAATAAAAAAATCAAATGGTTCGAAATAATTACTTTTATATGCTAAAAAGTAAAATAGAAACAAAAAAGACCACTCAAAAAGATAGTTTAGGGGACTTATTTAAGCAGTTTTAATCCACTAAGCGCCGATTCGTCGTTTTTCCGTAATGTGAGAGCATGCTGAAAAAGTATTCGTGCTTCAGCTGTTTTACCGAGGTTGAGTTTTGTCCATGCCAGCATAATTACAGAGTCGTAGTCGAGCGGATAGAGGTTGACAACCTTCTCGAAAAGTCTTGCAGCCGCCATGTACTCTTTGCGGTTGTAATGGATAACTCCCAGCCAGTAGCTGGCAACGGTATTTTGAGGATCGATCTTTAATATCTCCTGGTACTGCAGTTTTACCTGGTCCCAGTTGGACGTTGCACTCAGGGGCTTAACAAGTCCGAAACGTGCTTCGATCGAATAAGGTTTCAGGCGAATAGCCATGCGGTAAAACTTTTCCGATTTAACTTGTTGTCGGGCCAGGTAATACAACCATCCCAGTCGCAGGTTAATAAAGTAATCGTCGACTTTATATACCGGCATCAGCTCATTGATTGCCTGGGCGTATTTACCATTTGTTTCTGCCTCGTAGCTGTTGTAAAACGCATTTTGCCAGTTGGTGGTCGACTGAGCTACCAGAGTTCCGGTAATCAGTAATAGCATACCGAAGATAATTTTTTTTACATTTTCCATTGGATTCCCCCTGTTATTCCGTGTTGTTTATAATATTCATCCCACATTACGAGGTGTTTTTTTTCTACCCCATAGTGCAAAGTAAGTGCCAGGTTCTTCATCAGATAGGCAGTGATCGATCCTCCTGTCTTAACTACAACAGGAACAAGTGAATTATAAAAATAGAGTCCGTCATTGGCCACAAAGTACCGCTGATCACCCCATGTCGTCGATCCTTCTATCCACAACCGCCCTTTCAGAAATCCTACACCTGCTGTTTGATTGAAAACAATGTGCGGGTAATTGTATTCTTCCAGTGTATTATAATCGGTACCGGTTTCGTTCATCCTGTAGAGCGAACTTTTAAGATACACCGGCAATCGGCCTGAGAATCCGGTTCCAAGGTGGATACCCCACTGATTGACCTGTAAATAATCAGTTGTAAAATGATGATAGCTACCTGCCAGGTCGAATCGGTGCCAGTTATAATTTAGTTTAGCTGAAAAACTATTGCCCGGAGTATAAAAGGTGTCAGGGTGCACTACTGAGCGTGTCCCCACATAACGATATCCCCCGGTAAAGTTGAGCGTGCTGGTTGCTTGCCAGCTTAGAAAGGCGCTGTATTCGAGCTGATTGGTGTTGTTGCCATAGTCGTATTCTTGTTGGAAGCCCGACAATGACTGATAGAGCGATAGTCGGTAAGTAGGTAGTGTTAGAAGACCTATGCGACGGAAATGGGCATCTTCACGAAGGTCGTTTTCCCGAAAAAACAACTCCGGGCGTTTAAAACTATACTCTGCATCCATGCTGTACAAGGCATGAAAGGCTTTTACCTGATTATACGATCGGGTGGGTTCGCTTAATTTACCTGCATGAAGTCGTGCGGCAAGGAGATGACCGGTATGGAGGTAATTGTAATAGAGGTATAAATGAGTTATCTCGTCTTCGCTATCGTAGCTGAGAGCATTCAGGTAGTGCTTTTTACTGCGG
>JAQUYE010000025.1 GCA_028691965.1 Paludibacter sp.
AAAAGTTACTTCCAATCCAAATCCCTCTGCTACCTGATAGTAATTTCCCAGGGCATCGTACACCTTCCGCACAACCTCTTTATCAGGGAATGTGTCGGCTACCCGCTTTTTTAGCTTTACTTCGTCTGTTTTGTTATACAATATTATTGCCCACGCTTTAGCCTCATCGCGTCCGGCACGTCCTGCTCCCTGAAAATAGGCTTCGAGTGAATCGGGAAGGTCCATGTGTAAAACCGTACGTACATCAGCTTTATCTATCCCCATCCCGAATGCATTGGTCGATACAATTACCCGCGTCTGATTTGCTTTCCAGCGTTTCTGACGTGCATCCCTGGTAGCATTGGTTAATCCGGCATGATAGTGTTCAGCTGATATTCCGTTTTGATTCAACATATCAGCGATCTCCTTTGTACGCTTTCGATTACGCACATAGACTACCGACGAACCCTGTACCTTGGTCAGAATATGAACCAATTGTTCTTCCTTGTTTTCTGCCGTGCGAACAACATAAGCAAGATTAGGACGGTCGAAACTCTTTCTGAAAACATTTTTCTCCCTGAATCCCAGGCGCTCCTGAATATCCTCCACTACTTCAGGAGTAGCAGTTGCAGTCAACGCCAGAACAGGCACCTCAGGCAGTAACCTGCGCACATCAGCTATCCTCAGGTAAGATGGACGAAAGTCGTATCCCCATTGCGAGATACAATGCGACTCATCTACAGCCAGCAGACAAACCTGCATCTGAATCACCTTCTCCATAAATAGCTTCGTCGCCAGTCGTTCAGGAGAAACATACAGAAACTTATATGCACCAAACACACTATTGTCAAGGGTTAGAAGAATCTCGTCGCGGGTCATCCCTGTATAAATAGCCGCAGCCTTAATCCCAATCCGATGCAGATTCTGAACCTGATCTTTCATCAGGGCAATTAAGGGTGTTACAACAATGCAGATTCCCTCCATGACCATGGCCGGCACCTGGAAAGTGAGCGACTTACCACCACCGGTAGGCATCAAACCTAAGGTATCGCGACCTGCAGCAACACTTTTAATAATATCACCCTGCAGGGAACGAAACTCGTCATAACCCCAGTATTGCTTCAGTATGTCATGGTAATCCTGCATATTAACTCAAGGCAGCCAAATTCTCCGGATTAATAATATCCTTGGCAGCAGGCTGGTACAAACCTTCCAATCGATCAGCGTAACGTTCCTCCACTTTTCCTCTAATCACCTTCATCGTACTGTTTACCAAACCGTTCTTCTCAGTAAACGGATCACAACTGACTGCGATAGCTGCAGGCAACCACCGTTCCGGAAAGAGTCCTTCGTGTTTTCCACCCTTGCGGTACTCATTCAATTCACGTTGAATTTTTGTAAGAGCAAGTTCTTTGGCTTCAGTAGTATTCCAGTCGAGATGTGGCTTTTTATGGTGTACATAGGCTTTCAACATCTCCTTATTTACAATAAATAATGCAACCGTGTAGGGTTTCTGATTGTTATGCAACACTACCTGATCAATAAATCGCGAATTATCAGAGAGCGCTTCTTCAATTCCCTCAGGACTATACTTCTCACCGTCGTGAGAAATCAGCAGACTTTTAAACCTGCCTACTACATATAAAAACCCATCTTTATCCATGTACCCCATGTCGCCGGTATGCAACCACCCTTCCCGTACTGTATCTGCAGTAGATTTTTCATTCTTGTAATAGCCGGCCATAACGTTTTCGCCTTTGATCACAATTTCTCCCTTTTCCATCAACGGAAGCTGTTTCCCGTCGTTATCCTCAATTCGAAGTTCCATCGGGCTCACCAGACTACCCGATGAACCAAGTTTATGAAGGTTGAGCCCGTTGGCGGATATGATAGGGGTTGCCTCACTCAACCCATACCCTTGTAGCATCGGTATACCTATTGCATAAAAGAAACGTTGTAACTCAATATCCAATAAAGCCCCTCCTCCGATAAAGAATTTAAGATTTCCGCCGAAAGCTTCCCGCACTTTACTAAAAAGAAGCTTATCGAATAATGCCAGCAAAGGCTTCTTTACCATCTGTAACCCTCCCCCTTTATTGAATCCTTCCTTGTTATAGGAATACGCCATCGACAAGGCTGTATAAAACAACCAGGTGGTTACTTTGCCTTTTGAGCGGATAGAGCTTTCAATATTTTTCCGGAAACTTTTGGCCAGCGAAGGTACACTTAACAGCAAATCAGGTTTCAACTCCCGGATGTTAAGCGGGATATTCTTAAGCGTTTCCATTCCTGTCTTACCACTTTGCACCGTACCAACACTGGCTCCACATGCCATAAAACTGTAAAAACCAGCTACATGTGCAAAACAATGATCCAGTGGAAGTATAATTAATGTACGATAGGTAGAAGGGATAGTTACCACGGTAAGGGCTTGTTCCACATTAGCTGTATAGTTACGATGGGTAAGCATAACTCCTTTCGGATCGGCAGTTGTACCTGAAGTATAACTGATGGTAGCCAGATCATCCGGTTTAACCAGGGAAGCACGCTCCCGAACGACAGTCGGCTGCGTAGCCAACAGTTCCTTGCCCGCCGTTACCAACTGACTCATCGCAATTTCATTTTCAAGGTATTCTTCCTGATCGTCGATGATGATAATCTTTTTCAGGGCCGGCAAATCGGGTGCAACCGAACGGATTTTGCGTAACTGACCACCTGATACAATAATATACTGCGATTCCGAATGTTGAAGACGGAATAATAAATCGTTACGTTCTTCCAGTTTGATCGACAATGGAACATTTGCAGCTGCAACATGCAACAAGGCTAATTCTGCAATAATCCATGCATTCCGCCCTTCCGACAATAAAGCAATATTGGCAGCAGGCTTTACTCCCAGACTTAACAGTCCCGCCGCAAGCTGCATCACCTGTTCCTGTACTTCGAGGTAGGTAGTTGGTTTAAATTCTGAATTTGTTTTTTCCCATAAGAAAGGATTATTCGCATACTTGCGCACACTCTGTCCGAATAAGTCAATAATTGTGGTTCTCATGATTCCGTTTTTTCAGTTTTTGGGGAGTAAAGATACATATATTTTTCACAAAAAAACCTCCGGGTATCTCCGGAGGTAAGATGAGGTATTACCACAAAAAAAGCTGGATTAACCGTTTAATTCATCCAAAATTTCCTGGATATCGTCAATACAGCTTCCACATACAGCGCCTGCTTCGATAGCGTCGCCTACATCTTCAACAGTTTTACATCCATGTTCTTTAATTCCTGCTATAATATCACTGCGTGTCAGATCAAGACACGTACAAATTACCGGATCATCTGCCATTTTCTTTAAATTTTATTGTTTTACTTTCAATAGTTGATTTGTTTGAGTAAACATAACAAGCGATTTAACTAAAAAGTTTGGTGCATTATGAACTCGTTACAAAATTAATTATTTTTTTGATACTAAACGACTAAACTTTATATCTTTGCACTATATTAGTTTTTTCAGGCATGAAACGATGTGAAATAATAGTTCTTTTAGTTGTTATCCAGACCCTCCTCAGCAGTCTGATGGCTATTGATTATTATTTCTTTGTACAATTCTCCGACAAGCACGATAGTCCCTACTCAACACTTCAACCCGAAGCATATCTATCGTCAGGGGCTATTGCCCGCAGGGCTCACTTTCAAATCCCTGTCGATTCGCTCGACTTACCTGTTAACCCATCCTATGTTAACCAGGTTCAGGCAACTGGCGTAAAGATTCACTCCCAATCAAAGTGGTTGAACGGAGTCACTATTCACACAGCCGACAGCAACCGGATACAGGCTATACAGTCCTTGTCGTTTGTAACTAAAACCCAATTCACAGGCCGGATGAACGCAACTCCCACTGCACCTCAGCGTTCAAAATGGGCTCACAGTACTGATAGTTATGGCCTTGCAACCAATCACACCGTTCAGATAAATGGCAACAAACTTCACGAACAGGGAGCAACCGGAAAGGGAATCCTTATCGGAGTGCTGGATGGCGGCTTCAAAAACGTCAATCTTAACCCGGCATTTGATTCTCTCCGCACATCTGGTCGACTAATCGGCGCTGTCAATATCGTTGACCCCGGCAAAGATGTTTACCTCGAAGATGCACACGGCTCAAGTGTATTATCTGTAATGGCCGGACGTTTATCGGGAAATTACAACCAGGTTTACACCGGTTCAGCACCCGACGCTTCGTATTGGTTACTTCAAACGGAACATGTGCCTTCCGAATACCTGTTCGAAACAGACTTCTGGGTAAGGGGAATCGAATTTGCCGACAGTGCCGGTGTGGATGTAATCAACTCATCACTTGGATATACTGAGTTTGATGATGCAGGGATGAATTTCAGTTATTCCGATATGAATGGTACGGTCTCAAGAGCAAGCATTGCTGCCGGAATAGCCGCTAAAAAAGGAATTATTGTTTGCACCAGCGCAGGTAATTCAGGAAATCTTCCCTGGAAGTACATCAGTTCTCCTGCCGATGCAGATGGTATAATTACGGTTGGCTCTGTCGACTCGAACGGAAACGCCTCGGGCTTTTCGTCGTGGGGCCCTGCATCCGACGGTAGGATAAAACCTGAAATGGTTGCTAACGGGGGAAGTACCGGCATTATAACTCCTGAAGGCATCACCAGCTATGGAAGAGGCACCTCTTTTGCATCGCCGGTTATTGCCGGATTTACAGCTTGTTATCTTCAATTACTTTACGAGAAGAAAAAAAGCTTTTCCATAGAAGAACTTATTCATTCAATCATCCTGACAACTAACCTGCGAACTTCACCACAAGCTCAAATGGGGTATGGAATTCCTGATTTTGCAGCCTTACCGGAACTTGCACCTACTCACCTGAAACAACTTAAGTCTACAATTGAGGGAGTAAACATACAGCTGGATCCTGCACATCGTATCCTCCACCTTCATGCAGATGATTTTAGCTCAGCGATGAGTTGCAGCCTGTTGAATCTTTCCGGACAAGTAATCCTCAGCAAATCCATTACTTCTACTACAACCGAATTAAATATTGATCTTCTGCCTCCCGGAATATACCTCCTCACCATCAGATCTGAGAAAGGGCAGTTAACCCGAAAAATTTCACTCTATTAAGTATGTCGCAAAAAAACTACAGTCTTTCCGAACTCACATCTCACATCGAGAAGGTTATTAAGGTTAATTTTGACGAACCTTTATGGATAAGGGCCGAGATAAGTGAACTGAGGGAAAAGAACGGGCATTGCTATCTGGAGTTGATTGAGAAAGACGAAACCAACGATACGCTGAAAGCCCGGGTTAAGGCATCAATTTGGGCATCAACCTTTCGTCTGTTGAAGCCCTATTTTGAAGAATCCACCAATCAACAGTTACGACCCGGTTTAAGTGTACTGATTGCAGCTACCGTTGAATATCACGGACTATATGGTATCAGTCTGAATATAAAAGATATCGACCCTACCTTTACCCTGGGTGCTCAGGCTAAAAGACGTTTGGAGATCATTCGTCAGCTGGAGTCGGACGGCGTAATGGACATGAACAAAAGCATAGAGTTCCCGCTTCTTCCTCAACGCCTTGCCATCATATCATCAGCTACTGCTGCAGGCTACGAGGACTTTATGAACCAGCTCCATCAGCATCCTTCCAACTTTGCATTCTACACCCGATTATTTCCTGCCATCATGCAGGGTGATCAGGCCAGCAGTTCAATCATTGGATGTCTGGAGGAGATTTTCAGCAACATAGAATTGTTTGATGTGGTTATACTTATTCGCGGAGGGGGAGCAAGTACCGATCTGGCTTGTTTTGATGATTACGAGCTGGCCCTCAATTGTGCCCAGTTTCCACTTCCAATCATCGCAGGAATAGGTCATCAACGTGACTTGAGTATTGTCGATATGGTCGTTCATAGTTCGGTAAAAACCCCAACGGCAGCCGCAGCCTTGCTGACCGACACTCTATCGGAGCTGGAAGAAAAAGTAGTGGACCTACATCATGAAATTTGCAACCTTGCCTCTTCCATTGTCGCCAGGGAACAACAGAAAATAGCTGATATACGCTGGAAAATTAAAAACGCACTCCATCAGAAAAGTCGCGACAAATTTGTCGAACTCGAACAGCTAAAGATGCGAATGAAAAGTAAACTGTACGTGCTGCTCAATCAGCATGAAAACCAATTGAAATTATATCAGTCGGCCATCGAACGTCATTCTCCTGCTGCAATGCTTAAGTATGGGTACACTATTACCAGTCAGGCCGGCCTTCGTATTACCAGTGTGCAGCAACTGCAACCTAACATTCCCATCACAACCCTGTTTCCCGACGGACAAGCAGAAAGTATGTTGATTCCGGAAGAATAAATGTTAAGGTAGTTTTAGGTTAATCCATAAAAAAACACCATGAGCATTCACTCATGGTGTGTATAACTAAACAACTTTTGTTTTTATCTTCTTTCTGATCTTGACTCATTGGCCTTGCTACTGCTTTTAGCTCGTTGAGCAGGACGGGAAGAAGAAGCAGAACTCCTTTGTGGTGCAGTACGTTCTGCCCTTACTTTCTCACGGGAAGTACCTGAACCGGAGTTAGACCGGCTGATATCCTGGCGGCGGGATTCAGATTGACGTACTTCAGGAGCCCGGTTAGCTGGCTCACGAGGAGCTGATGGCCGACGTACTTCTGATTGACGAGGAGTTGCTGGCTGACGGTTTTCCGGCTGACGAACTTCCGACTGGCGGGTTTCGTTGCGGCGAGGTTCAGCTGACCGTATTTCTGAGGAACGATTTACCGGCTGTCTGGTTTCAGATCGCTTAATATCCCTTACATTAACCGAATTACGTTCTGCGCCGTTGGCTTTACGTTGAACTTCATTATAACGTTGATTACCGTTCGAGCGTTCCACCTGACCTCTGTTGGTACGATGTGGGGGACGGTTATAGTTTTCAACCCGATTATAGTGATTACGATTATCCACGTAACGCCTTACATGTCGGTGATAATTGTTAATGTTAATGATAGGACGAACCTTGTAATGTCTCGGATAATATCCCCAGTAATAGGGCGATACATAGTGATGAGAGTGATGATTCCATAACCACCGAATGATAATCGGACGACGGTGATACACCGGCTGAATAACGTAATCGCGTCCGTAAATTGATTCATCGCCTACTATCTGAACAAATTCATTGTTGTACTGGTCGCGTCCAACGTAAATGGTTGCAACAGTATGATAATAATTTCGTCCTAATACTGCCTGGATCTGGATTACATGTTCGTTATAATCGTAATACTGCATTACCCTCAGGTAATCAATATATCCATCATTATTCATATCGAGGTTGGAAACCCTGTAACGATTATCGTTCAGGTAGTATTCGAGTTCCCGGATATCATCCGAACGGTAAAAAGCAGTAGCCACCGCTTGTAAGTCGAGCGACTCATGATATCCGTAACTTACGTTTACTGAGATTCGGGCTGATACATGTTGAGTTGAACTTGCTGCGAAAGCCATCACTAACAGGATTGCAAAATATCGTTTCATAATTCTATGTTTTAAAAATTCAACTTCAGAAAATTATTAAATACGTGCACGCCATTCTTTTTTCAAATCTTGTGCCACAAAAAACTTATTATGTATATTTGCACAAAAAAACATGAATTCGCTTGATTATATTATTCTTATTCCGGTGTTAACCGGCTTAATAATAGGACTTTTCAAAGGACTTATAAAAGAAGTTATTGGATTAGCGGTTATAGTACTTGGTATTTATATAGCGAAATTACTGGGCCCGCTGGCTGGCGAATTACTCATCAGCCTGTTGGATATCAGTCCAACAGGAGCACAGCCACTCGGATTTATTGCTGTTTTTGCCGTTGTTGCTATTCTACTCACATTGATAGGTAAATTAACACAAGGGTTAGTAAATGTACTTTCACTAGGTTTTTTGAATACACTTGTCGGAGGTATATTCGGGGCATTAAAAGTTGCGCTTGTAATTAGCATTCTGCTCAACGTACTCGCAGCCCTGGATCACAAGTTCTCCATAATTGATCCTGAATCAAAGGATAACTCCCTCTTATACGAACCTGTAACAGAATTAGCTCCTGAACTCTGGGAGGACCTCTCACATAAATCATCCAGCGATGCTGAAGTTACGGTTTACAACTGATTTGATCGAATGCGGATGTGATGAAGCCGGGCGGGGTTGCCTTGCAGGACCGGTAGTGGCTGCGGCCGTTATTCTTCCTGATAGCTTTCACAACGAACTCCTTAACGATTCAAAAAAACTCACGGAGCGACAACGGGACAGTTTGCGTGTAATTATTGAGCGGGAAGCTATCAGCTGGGCTATCGGAATTGCCGACAACAGGGAGATCGACGAAATTAATATACTGAATGCTTCAATTCTGGCCATGCACCGGGCTGTTCAGGCTCTGGAATGCAAACCGGAATTTATTTTGGTCGACGGAAATCGTTTTAAGGAATATCCCGGTATTCCTCATCAAACCATCGTAAGAGGAGATAGTAGTTACCTGTCAATTGCTGCCGCTTCGGTATTGGCAAAAACTCACCGTGATGAACTGATGCAGCAGCTGGACCTGCTTCATCCGGAATACGACTGGAAACGTAACAAGGCTTACCCTACAAATGCGCATAGGGAAGCTATCCGACGACATGGCTGCACTCCGTATCACCGCATGACATTCAGAATGGATCAGAAAGGATAACCAATGGCAATGTGAACAGCCATATCTTTGAAGGAAGGAGTACGCCAGGCTTGGGTGTTAATTCTGGCCGGATCAAATAATTTCATTCCAAAATCGAGTCGGAACAACAAAAAGCTAAAATCCATGCGAAGTCCAACTCCATAGGCAAGGGCTATTTCCTTCCAAAAATTGGTGAGTTCAAAGTATCCACCCGGCTGACTGGGATAATCACGTATAGTCCAGATATTACCTGCATCAAGAAATAGTGCACCTTCCAGTACCCAGAACATTTTCGAGCGATACTCCATGTTTAGATCCAGTTTTACATCGCCCAGCTGGTTGTAGTCCCTGCGCAAACTATTAAAGCGCTGGTAGGACCCCGGACCTAAGGTGCTTTCGCTCCACCCCCTTACACTGTTGGCTCCGCCACTATAAAACCTCCGTTCAAAGGGAATTACTTCGGCATTCCCGTAAGGATATGCCACCCCTGCACCTACATGATACACCAGTTTTTTACTTTTACTGATTACCTGATGATAAGTTGCATTAATTTCTCCACGTACGTACTGAGAATAACGGATATTAAAAATGCGGAAGTTCCCGGCAGTATCAACCTGGCTACCAAATGCCTTATCGAGTCCATACAAAATATTACCAGCAGTCTCCACACCATATCGATACGACATATAGTTTCGCATGGGTCGGTTAGGATTGTAACCCGTATATGAAGCTGAATAATTAATACGCATGATCAGGTAATCATCGTAGTTAAACCTATTGTAAAGGCCGGTGGTAAGAAAACTATCGCGAAAGGCAGGAGATATGTAGGGAAAATACACATAACTGATGTCGACCAGGTCAAGACTGCGATTAAACCTTCGTGAATTCCAGTTGTACTTCACACCCCCTCCCACATTTGTAGAAGAAAACTCACCCGGGCGGGACTGGTAACTAAATGTTGTTCTGAAATCAGTCGAACCTTGTAAAACCCGCTGTTCAGGAAGCTTATAACCAGGAAGCAGGATGCGCGGCACACGAATACCAACCTGTCCTCCCCACTCCTGAGCAATCACATCACCCTGACGTTCAAGAGCCAACCTACCCTGCAGACTAAGCGATTCAGCTCCGCTAAATACGTTTCGGTGGACTGTCCCTACATTCCCGGCTACTCCCCAATACCCCTCAGTAAAGGTAATTTCAGCCTGAGAGGTAAGGGTGAACGATTTTGCTTCGGTGATGGAAATCCTGCAAATAAGCGAATCGGGGGCTGATTCAGTAAAACTAATATCGGTATATTTTACCGGTGGTAAGGAATTAAGCGAGGAGTAGGTATTCTCCACATCTGAATCTGAATAGCGCTCTCCGGGCCGAATATAGGTTCCCGACAACAAAGAATTAAGTGTCAGAATTCGTTTCTTCGGACCAATCAGCACATGTTGTCCGCTTGTGATCGTATCCATTTCGCCCGGCTGCAACACACCCGAAGTGGCCGAAGAAGAGGGATGAACATGAAAGATAACCTTACTAATCGAATATCTTCTGAATATCGTATAGGGTAAGGTATCAGGATTCGCCATCAGGTAATCCCGAAGCTGAATCGACACATCCACCTTATGATTAGAACTATCAGCGGAGTACATCAGGTGATCTCTCGTGAAATTATAGTATCCGTCACGACGCATTCGCCTTGAAATTCGCTCCCGTTCGTTATCAAGGGTGTAAACATCAAATACAGCACCTGGCTGCACCAGCGAACGGAGTGTATCAACCGCCACAGCAACAAGGGTATCGTTTGGAATATCAGGAGTGTAGGTATGTATCCGGTAAGGTTCACCGGCATCGACCTTGTAAACTACTTTAATTTGTTTTCCGCTTCGTTTAACCTCTGTAGATACTGCTGCATTAAAATAGCCTTTGTTCTTATGAAAACTAAGCAACTGATTGACGGAAGCATCGGTAAGAGACGGTTCGTAAATTACAGGAGGCTGACCAATTCTCCGCAGGAATCGACTACTTAATCGTGTACTGTCGGTACCTGATAGATTATATAAACCCAATTGCATCCTGAAAACCCCCAGTATATAGGTATTCGGCGTTTGTTGGATATAATCGCTCATTTCATTTCTGGATAGCTCTCGTGCATCACTTTTCACCTCAACCCTTTTGAGCAGGTACTTTCCCTCAGGGACGAACTTAGCCGGACTGCAGGCATAAAGCAACAGCCAGGGGAGCATCATAAAGTATGTAAGGGATTTACTACTAAGAAGGTGGAACGAAGCCTTTTTCATCCGATTGATCACTGAAATTTTGCACAAAGATAACACTCCTGGGATATTTTGACATCCGCATCAATCTATTTTTTGTACTTTTGTGCTGATAATTAAGATTAAAAAATGATATCCAGGAATAAATCGGGTTTTATTCAATCACTCGCCCATAAGAAATACCGCGACGAACACCACTGTTTTGTAGCTGAGGGTATCCGCATTATCCGCGATCTTCATCCTGCGTTCAAATGCCGGATACTTGTTGCCACCGAAGCATGGGCAGCTTCTCATCCACTTCCTGAAGCCGACGAGTGGTATGTAACCGACGAAAAAACGTTTCTTAAACTCTCTGGTCAGCAACAGCCTCAGGGCATATTAGCGGTATATGAGAAAAGAGAATCAACCTTTGACCCTGCCACGACAGCTACAGAACTAATTCTGGCGTTGGACAATGTACGGGATCCCGGCAACCTGGGCACTATCCTGCGTGTGGCCGACTGGTTTGGCATCCACCATGTTCTTTGTTCAACAGGCACAGCCGATGTGTACAATCCCAAAACCATACAGGCAACCATGGGTGCCATGGCAAGGGTGAATATTCATTATGTTGATTTGCCGAACCTGCTTCAGAGCCTGATTGATGTTCCGGTCTATGGCACCTTTCTGAATGGTAGTTCTATGTACGAACAAAGCCTGAGTCCGAATGGTGTACTAATAATGGGAAACGAAGGCAACGGCATTTCTCCTGAAATTGAAAAGCTGGTAACCAGTAAATTACTGATTCCCAGCTTTCCTGCGGGACAGCCAAGTTCCGAATCTTTAAATGTCGGAGTAGCTACTGCACTTATTTGTGCCGAATTCCGGAGGAGAATGGAAGATTAATCTTCCATATCCATTTCCATACCTCCGTTATCCTCCCGTTGTTGAGTCTTCCTGGGTTTCATATTTCCGAAGTTATAGGTAACTGTCATACCCACCATGCGTCCGTGGAAATAACTTTCCGACTGCTGATAGAAACCTTCACCCCAGGTAACAGAACTTCTGCGGCGCGAATCCAGTAAGTCACGCACCATCAGGTTCACACTCAGATTACGATCCAGGAAGGTTTGTCTCAACCCCAGATCAATAGCATACGATGAAGATTCTTTCCCCTGTGCAATCAGTCGAGGAGCAGAATAGTTGGCCGTTACCTGTCCGAATGTATTTTTACCAAGAATAATATTACCCATTAATCGTCCGCTCCAGGTAAAGTTTTCCTGTGCCGGGATGGTAGTTACCACCGAACTGTTGTAGGGATTTACATAGGTAGAAGCCTCGAGTGCATTATAATAGAAATTGAACGACGAAGTCAGGTTCAAAATGCGGAACAAGTTGTTTTTAACTACCAACTCCAATCCTGTGCTTTGCGATTGAGTCACATTCATAAACGTACTCTCCATGGTTGGGCCGTTGATATAGCTCACCCGTTGAATTACATCATCAGTAAAACGATGGTAGAGAGTCGACGATAAAGAATGATTATCCCACGACTTTAAATAATTAAGTTCAAATGCTGAAGTGTACTCCGGTTCCAGTTCCAGGTTACCATAAGAGATATTAGTTGAATCAGAAAAATCGCGGAAAGGATTAATCTGACGTCCACGGGGCCGGTTTACCCGACGGGTCATATTCAACTGTAATTCGTTATTATCAGGTAGAGAATACGACAGGAACATACTCGGAAACCATTGCATATCGCCTTTTGCTTCGTAATCCGACTGCATCTGATTTCCGTTAGCATCCTTAACAGTGTTCACCGGATGACGCCAGAAATACTCACCTCTCAATCCCGCTTGTACACTCAATTTATTAAAGCGGCTTCCGAAAGTAAGGTAACCACCGTGTATCTGTTCGCTATAATCGAACTCGTTATAGTAAGAATGAATTGGCAGGTTCGTTAAACGATCGATAGCAGAAGAAGGACCGAAGCGGTCTTCTACCGACGATTGCCATCCGGCTTCCAGACGGGTTGCATCCGAGAATTTTTGCGTGTAATCTAATTTAAACTCCCATTCCCGGTTATTGCCATTGGTAGTCTGCTCTACCCTGCCCGAATCATTCACCAGACGGTCTTTCTGCAGATAGTCTTCTACTTCCGAGCGTTTGTGAGTTGAATAAGCAAGGCTCGACATCAGGTTAGATCCATTATCGTCGATGTCCCATTTATAATCCAGCGCAACATTCATTCCGGGACGAGTACCCGTCTCGGTAGTTAACCTGTAGTAATCTCTCAGCAACTGACCGTTTTGGAAATTCTTAAGCTGATAACTATTATCATTCGATCCACTGCCACCCCCTATCATACCAAATCCCGATAAACCTATTGTATGATTATCATGAAAGCGATAGTCGACACCTGCACGGGTAAATAAGCCATTAAATGAGCGGGTACTTTGGCTTTCCTGACTAAGCAGACTTAGTGTATCGGCACCTGCAAGGTTGTAGCGGTCGGACCATCCGCCCCCGTTAAAGTTCATGGCGCGATAGCCTACATTAATATAGGCATCAAAGGGTCCACTACTATAATTAAAGTTTACTCCCGAGTTGAAACCCGGCTTTGAACCGATAGCCCACATCGAACCGGCAGATACGCTTCCATAATAACCGGCTTTCCGGTTTCGTTTCATTACCAGGTTGATAATACCGGCAGTACCTTCAGGATTATATTTCGCTGAAGGATTCGTCATAATTTCTATTGACTCAATACTTTCAGCAGGCATCTGCTGCAAAATTTGTGCACGATTGTCGGCGGTCAATCCCGAGGGTTTACCGTTTATCCAAACTTCAACACTTGCATTGTTTCGCAACGACACATTTCCTTCGTTATCAACGTCGACTGAAGGTATATTCTGAAGAACTTCGGTAGCCGAACCTCCGGCTGCTGCAATGTTCTGATCGACAGAGAACACTTTTTTATCAATCTCAAATCGCATCTGTGTACCCTGTCCGATTACCTGAACTTCTGATAATGTTTTAGAGTCTTCTGTCAGTTTAATCTTACCAACATTCAGCTCGTTATTAGAAACATTAAGGGGGATATTAAGGGTATTGTAACCTACAAAACTAACTCTTAGAAAATACTTACCGGCAGGAACATTCGGCAATAGAAAATTTCCTTTTTCATCCGTAACAACTCCTGTAGTTGGGGGGGTATCTTCAGACTTAAATAATGCTACATTAACAAAGTCGATAGGTTTTTGAGTGGTTCCGTCCACGATGGTACCTCTGATTGTTTGCAACGACAACACGGGAAGGGTTACCAGTAAAAGTAAAAATGCAAGAAAAAACTGCTTCATACAATAATATTATTTTTTATACCGGTTATAAAGACAACCGGCAAGGGCAAAAGTTTAACGGCCATGTATTAAATAGCGTTAAGATAGAAGAAGAGGCCTTAAAGGCCTCTTCTTTATTATTCAAAATTGGGGAGTAAATACTTATCGCGTGATGCAAGGATCTTATCTATCTGGTTAACTTCCAGGAAGGTTGTTCCATATCCTTCACCAAAACTACCACTCAGGTAACAAATCATGCTATCATAATCCACCCATCCCATTCTCAACAACTCCTGAAGTGCTTCAATAAGATATTGTTGTGTATTGCCCTTTCCCTCCTGATAAATAGGAATAACTCCGTAAGAAAGCGACAACTGTCGGGTAGAGCGTTCGTGGTAGCAAATTGCCAGCACAGGCACCCGACCACGATAAGCTGCCAGGTAAACGGCAGTACGGCCACTATATGTATCTGTTAGTATAGCCTGTGTTCCTAATTTCACACTGGTATCCACAGCAGCATGACACAAGAAGGATGTCAGGTCATTAGTGCTGATTTCGATCGGAATATCATTTTCCGACATTTTAGTCTTTTCTGCCTCTTTAGCAATCGTAGCCATGGTACGAACAGCTTCCACAGGATACTTTCCGTATGCCGTTTCACCACTTAACATTAAGGCGTCGGTACGGTAATAGATTGCATTTGCCACATCTGTTACCTCAGCACGGGTTGGACGAGGATTCTTAATCATGGTATGAAGCATTTGCGTGGCAACAATCACCGGTTTACGTGCTTTTACACATTTACGAATCAGCTTACGCTGTATACCCGGAATTTTCTCCTGTGCTACTTCGATACCGAGGTCACCACGGGCAATCATAATACCGTAGGTATGTTCGAGAATTTCATCAATATTATCAACGCCTTCCTGATTTTCGATTTTCGAGATAATCTTGATCGGACTATTGTATTCATCCAATATTGTCTGAATGTCAATCAGGTCCTGTTTGCTCCTTACAAAAGAATGAGCAATAAAATCGATATTATTTTCAATTGCAAAGATGATATTCTTTCTATCTTTCTCGGTAAGCGAAGGAAGGTTGATGCGTACACCGGGGACGTTAACACTTTTACGACTTCCTAACACACCATCGTTCATGGCTTTACAAAGCAGATAATCCTCTTCTTTAGCCTCTACTTTAAGATCGATTTCTCCATCGTCGAATAATATATCATCTCCTACGTTCAGATCACGCACAAAAAACGGATAGCTAACGCACACACATTCGCGCGTCGAAATCTGTTCAGGAGCCCCTTTCACCCGGATTACATCTCCGGCCATAATTTCAATAGCATTATCCTTAGCTTCGGTTGTACGAACCTCCGGACCTTTGGTATCCATCAGGATTCCAATATGAGCACTAACGGCTCTTACATTATTAATGATTCTATGAAATCCCTCCTCCTGGAGATGTGCAGAGTTCATCCGCACAACATTCATACCTTCTATATACAGTTGACGTATAAATTCCACATCACAGCGCTTGTCGCTGATGGTGGCCACAATTTTTGTTTGCTTGCTCATTGTTGAATTATTGGTTGTACGACACGTTACGGAACTAAAAAAGAAAGAAGTGCCAGCCGATAGGATTCCAGTCCGAACCCAACTATGCAACCCTTACAAACGGGTGATAACCAGGAATGATGACGGAACGGCTCACGACTGAAAACATTCGAGATATGAACCTCTATAACAGGCGTTGTGATAGCACTGATTGCATCAGCTATTGCCACCGAAGTGTGGGTATATGCACCCGCGTTAAGAACAATGCCGTCGGCCGAAAATCCCGTTTCGTGCAATTTGTCTATTATTGCACCTTCCGAATTGGATTGAAAACAGGCTATCTCCAGTTCGGGAAATGCAGCTCTTACTTCCTTCAGGTAGTCTTCGAACGACTGGTGGCCATAGATTCCTGGCTCACGCTTTCCCAACAAGTTCAGGTTGGGTCCGTTGATAATCTGGATGCGCTTCATTTTAGTAAATATTATGCGCGGCAAAATTAGTAAAAAAAACTGAGACAAGAGAATACCCTTGCCTCAGCAGTGAAAAGTACAACAAATTTTATAGCTATTCTGCCTTCACAGGTAAGAAACTGAGTTGTCGGATAGCATTAAGTTGCGAGTAATCATATTGATAGATGCCTTCCTCAGCTATCATCATGAGGGTAGTATTAAAAGGTATTACATCGTAACCCGCCATACCTGTGTAATGGGCCAATTGATGCGACAACAGATCCAGGGGATAGTTTGCATCAAAAATCTTCAGTCCTTCATCACACACAAATAATGTTTTATTATCAATCCCCAGGCCTTTTGGATATGTCATGTCGTAAGACATGATCTGTTTGGGATTACGCTTATCTTTTACGTCGATAAGAATCAGTTCATCAGAATCCGGACCGCAGGCATTACCCGAATGAATGGTCACGTAGGCTACATCGTCTTCTACTACCACCGGGTCACATCCATACACATGCATAATAGCTGAGAGTGCTTCAGGTTTGAGAGGATCTTCTACCGAATAGATAATCATCCCGCCGGGTGTACCCAGGTACATATAATCTCCATAATTAAAAATGGTCTCCACCTCCCAGCTTGTATAAACCTTATCAGCAGCCTGAACAGGCGCTGCTCCCGATAAATCAAAAATCATAATTTGCGAATGCATCACCGAATAAAGATAGTCCTTATAGATAACGAATCGCGACATTGAACCGTTGATACTGTTCCCGCTGGCAGCAGCACCGGCTTCCACAAAGTCTTTTCCTCCCGGGCTGGTTAATCCATTACGTACCCAACCCCAAAATCCTCCCCGTGACCAGTAGTCTTCGACTTCCTCTGTCCGTGTCACTTCTTTCCACCCTACAATAATTTTATTGTTTTGTTGCTCCTCATCACACAACTTTTGGTCGATTGCACTCGTATTAGTCACAGCAGGCAGCACACCCATAAAGGCATTTTCCAATCTGCCTTTCAACTCCGGATTAGCCGGATCGGTTATATCAAACCACACCAGATCTACGTACGAATCGGCATACAGGATATTATTCCGAACCGATAAATCAGCATTCCCAAGTAGTTCTATGTAAGCTACCAGTTGCGGGTTAGAAGGATTCTGATTGTCAATAATATGAATTCCCTTTTCAGGGTCCGACATGAACAGGTAGCCATTGTAGTAGCTCATCTTGCCATATCCGGTCAGCTCATGAGGTGCTTTGCTCACTTTTACTGAATTACGAAATACAGAAGCCTCCATCACGATAGGTTCGTTGATCACATAGGTGACCGTTTCAGATACTTGTTGTTCACATCCCATGAATGCGAGCAATGAAAGTACAATCAAAGGAAAGAATCTCGTTTTCATATGTATGATTATAAACTATCCTTGCGGTTCTCTCAAAATGTTATACGCAAACCTGCACTGAGACCAAGCATAAAAGGCATTTCGGTTCGTATGCTTAATGGTTGATCATTATCAAAATAGTAGGATAACTGTGGTTCAAGGTAAAGCATCATATGTTTATCCAGCTTGTACCCTGCCCCTATAAGGGTATACACCGACCACTGCCATCCATCGACTCCTGAACTTACAGTTGTATTAAACACGGCACTACCCCAGTCGCGGTACTCGTTGTAAACCGAGTACAACCCTTTCTCAACCATTGCTCCTCCGGCGAGGTACAACTCCCATTTCGGAGAAGATGTAAGAGCTACCGACATCCCGAAAGGCACACCCAGGTAATGAAGTTTCAGATCAGCCGAATAGCCGGTCCATGATTCATCCGACATAGTAGTCTGCAGATAGGTATATTGCAATCCGGTTTCGAGCGACCAGGCATCTGATACAGGGAAACGCATTCTGACACCTAATGAAAGAGGCGGCAGGTATTCCTTATTCTGAAAATCGGCGGGTACAAGCGCTTTGGCACGTAAAGGTCCGTCGGCTGCACTATAAAAATTCTCGTACATCGTTTCGTAGTACAACCCCGAACTTCCCGGATTACCACCACTTACTGTTGAACCAACTCCTGCTGCCAGTAAAGGTTTCCGGTTCTTTCGTTCAGGAAGTAGTTCAGTCCAGTCTTTTCCTTCTTTCCTGAGCGTTTGTATCTTTGTGGTCTTCTCTTCTTCCTGTACCGTCGGCTTAACGTCCTCAGCCTGTATTTCTGTAATTGACGGTTCCTCCTGCTCTGTCAACACTACATTTGCCACATCTGCCAGAACTTCTTTCTCTTGTGCTTGTACTTCAGCAGTCGTATTAACATTCCTATGGATAGTTATAGCATTAGCTTTCACCGCAGGAACAGCATCACCGGCATCCGATAAGGCTAATTGTACTTTTACCACTTCCTTCTCAGAGAAATCAAGTGTAGTTGAGCTATTTTCTTTAGGTGTTGTAATTTCGTTTTTAGAAGCCATCTCCGGTACGCCGGATTCACCTCCCATAAAATACCAGCCAAGAGAAAGCAATAAAGCCAGAGAAGCTGCAGCTGAAAGAGGAATCCACCAGGCAAACAGGCGACGCGAAGGAGGGTTAGCTCCTTTCACAGGGCCACCGGCTCCGGCAACCGACGGAGCAGCAGCTTTCAGTCCGGCCTGCACTCCTTCCCATACCGATGCGTCGACCGGTACGGTATGGTTGGCCAGCTTTTCCTGAAAAGCTTTCGCAAACACGTCCTGTTCGTTGTTCTTCTTATTTTCCATTTCCTGCTATTTTCTGAATCATTGTCTGAAGAATCTTTCTGGCTCTCATGTACTGTGTACGCGAGGTTACCTCAGTTACTCCCAACAATTCTGCAATCTCAGCATGTGAATACCCTTCTATTGCATACATATTAAATACGGTACGATAACCATCCGACAAGCTGTTTATCATCTGCATGAGTTCATCGGCCGAGAGCTGTTCCACTACCGTAGCTTCGTCACCTGCTACCTGAACCACCTGATCGTCGATTGAAGTTGCAAATTTAAGTGCGTGTTTCTGACGCAGGTGTTCCAGGCAAGTGGTGACAAAGACTCTTCTCATCCATCCCTCAAATGATCCGGTACCTGCAAAGGCATCAATTTTTGTGAACACTTTCACAAAACCATCCTGTAGCAAGTCCCTTGCTGTATCCGAATCAGGAGCATAACGGCTGCACACGGCAAACATGGTCGGCGCAAAACGCTCGTACAAAGACTTCTGCGCTTTGGCCTCCCCTTTTTTAACTGCAGTAATCAGCTCCTGTTCGTCGTAGAGGGTTGTCCACATTTGACTCTTAGATGAAATCTATTGTCATTCTGTTGCAAAGAGTAGTAAAAAAACTATTTAAGCCATTTATCCAGCCATGAAGCAAAGGTTCGCTGCCACAAAATCCCGTTCTGTGGCTTTAGAATCCAGTGGTTTTCCTGCGGGTATACCAGTAATTGAGCAGGAACACCACGAAGCACTGCTGCATTAAAGGCCGACATCCCCTGCGAAGCAAGGATTCGGTAATCCTTTTCGCCATGTACCACCAAAATAGGGGTATCCCATTTATCTACAAACCGGTGAGGCGAGTTAGCAAAGGTAGTTTGTGCTGTCGCATTCGAATTATCCCAGTACGCTCCGCCCATATCCCAATTGGCAAACCACATCTCTTCGGTTTCCAGGTATTGCTGTTCCAGGTTGAAAATCCCTGCATGGGCTATAAAAGCCTTGAAGCGTTTTTCGTGGTGACCTGCCAGCCAGTACACAGAGAATCCTCCGTAGCTGGCCCCCACAGCACCCAGACGGGTTTCATCAACATAGGGTTCTTTGGCCAATTCATCAATTGCCGAAAGATAATCCTTCATGTTCTGTCCGCCATAATCTCCGCTAATCTGCTCGTTCCATGCTTGTCCGAAACCCGGAAGACCGCGACGGTTAGGGGCTACAATAATATAATCATTGGCAGCAAAGGTTTGCAGGTTCCAGCGGTACGACCAGAACTGACTTACGGCTGATTGCGGTCCGCCCTGACAATAAAGTATAGTCGGATATTTTTTAGCCGGATCAAAGCCCGGAGGATAGACTACCCATACCAGCATCTGTTGATTATCGGTTGTGGTAATCCAGCGCTCTTCCACCTTTCCCATCTCCAGGGATGAAAGCAGTTCCTTATTTTCAAACGAAAGCTCGGTAGCTTCGCCCGACAGTGGATTGACAGAATAGATTTCGTGCGGCTGGCTCATTGATCCGCGCACTGCAATCAGACGGTCTCCTGCCTGTTGAACAGAACGGTAATCGTGTTGGCCTTCTGTTACTTTTGTAATCAGGCCACTTTCCAGTTCCACCTTATATATCTGTGTAGTACCATGCCACACACTTACAAAAAACAGTGCTTTACTATCGGCAGCCCAACTGAGTGCTTCAGCATTCTGATCAAAATTTACCGAAAGATCGCGCTTAGCGCCTGTCGCCAATTCCATTACGTACAGCCGGTGCTTGTCGGCCTCATAGCCATCGCGCTCCATGCTTTCCCAGGCCATCCATTTACCATCAGGCGAGATAACCGGATTCAGATCATACCCCATCATACCTTCAGTAGCATTCACAGTGACAGCTGTAGCTACTTCGTAAAGATAAATATCAGTATTGGTAGAAACAGCGTAGTCCATGCCCATCTTCTTGCGTGAGCAATAGGCTATGTACTTCCCATCAGGAGTCCATGCCAATTGTTCCATACCACCGAAAGGCTTCACCGGACTTTCAAAGGGTTCGCCGGCCAGCACATCTATCTCGTTACTTATCGCCTTACCATCAAAGTCAGCCACATAAGGATGTGGTGCCGTAGTTACCCATTCATCCCAGTGTTTATACATAAGATCAGAAGCTATATGAGCATCCGCAAGTGGAAGATCGGGGTGTATATCGTTTACCGTTTCGCGGTTTTTTACGTCAGCTACGAACAACAGCTTCGTTTCATCAGGAGAAAACGCAAAGTCGGAGATACCTCCTTCACGTTCAGTGATCTGCCGGCGACCGGTACCATCTGCTTTCATGATCCACAGCTGACGACTTCCACTTTCAGACGAAAGAAAAGCAATATGTTCACCATCCTTCATCCACCGTGCAGCACCCTCACCTTCAGCAGTTTTCGTAATCTGCTGTTTGTCTGACCCATCAACGTTCATCACAAAAAGTTCGGCATTACTCTTATTTTCAGGAATGCTGTAATAACTTACAGGATATAAAATACGGGTTCCGTCGTGCGATACCTGAACACTTCCGATTCTGCCAAACGACCAAAGTATTTCTGGTGTCATTCTACCTCCGCCAAGGTCCGGGGTTTGCTTACCAATCAGGGCTTTCTCGCCGGAGCCGGTACATCCGACGGCCAACAAGCTTGCAGCCATACTAATTAAAATTAATAAACGGTTCATATTGATACATTTTAATGTTAAATGCACAAAAGTACAATAAAATTAAAGCACGTACAAGACAGCAAACAATTTGCGGGAGATAGCGTTAGTAGTTCAAAAACAACAATTACAAGTTATGATTAAAGATGCTTTTGCCGAACGTGCAGCCGAATGGGACCAACCCTCCAAAATCGATATGACTACCCGGTTTATTAACGAGTTAAAACTGAACATTAATGTACAAGCCAGCTGGAAAGCACTGGAACTGGGAGCGGGTACCGGCCTGGCCGGATTGCAACTATTGCCTGAGATCAATAGCTTAGTTGCCGAAGACACTTCGGTGGCAATGCTGAATGTGCTCCGTTCAAAGCTTACCGGTAACGAGCAGGTTACCATTGTTGAAGGTGAGATTTTTGAATACAAACAAAACGATATTGATTTATTGTTTTCGGTGATGGCTTTTCACCATCTGCCCTCACTGGAGACAGCCCTTGCACATATTGCAGGACTTATAAAACCCGGTGGATATGTTGTGGTTGGTGATCTGATGCCTGAGGACGGATCCTTTCATCACTTTGACCCTATTCCACACACCGGTTTTCATCCTGAAGAGCTAAAGACAAAGTTTGAGGCTGTGGGTTTCGGGGTTAACAAATACTACGTTTACAACACCCTTACCCGCGAACGCATTCCGGGGAAGTTAAGCGATTACGACCAATTTATATTGGTAGCACAAAAACCCTTGTAAAACAAAACAGTCCCGGAAGTATATTCCGGGACTGTTTGTATGTTCCAACCTAATGAAGTTATTCTTCTTCCTTTTTAGTTGCTTCGTATTCTTTCAGCAGTTTATCCTGAATATCAGATGGAACCAGCTCATAGGCTGCAAATTTCATAGTGAAAGAAGCACGTCCCCCCGATAGCGAACTCAAGGATGTGGAATAGCTACCCAGTTCTTTCAGTGGCACCTTGGCAATCAGTTTTTCAAAGCCTTTTTCACTCGACATACCCATAATCAATGCACGACGGCCCTGCAGATCACTCATCACATCACCGAGACGATCGGATGGAACCAGCACTTCCAAATCGTAAACAGGCTCTAACAATTTCGGACCTGCTTCCTTGAAAGCCTGTGCAAATGCATTACGACCAGCAAGACGGAAGGAAATTTCGTTGGAGTCGACCGGGTGCATCTTACCATCATAAACGATTACCCGTACGTCACGGGCATACGAACCTGTCAACGGACCCTGTTCCATGCGATCCATTACCCCTTTCATAATAGCCGGCAGGAAGCGGGTGTCAATAGCTCCACCTACAATTGAGTTAATAAAGATTACCTTACCACCCCATTCCAGGTTTATTTCCTGTTTGTCACGTACCGAAATCTTGTATTCCTGTCCACCGAAACGATAAATCTCCGGCACAGGCCCTCCTTCAACAAACGGCTCAACAATCATGTGTACTTCACCAAACTGACCGGCACCACCCGATTGTTTCTTATGACGATAGTCGGCACGTGAGGTTTTGGTGATGGTTTCACGGTAAGGGATCCTGGGTTCCTTAAACTCGATCATGATCTTATCATTGTTTTCCAGTCTCCATTTCAAGGTACGAAGGTGGAACTCACCCTGACCATGTAAAATCGTTTGTTTTAATTCTTTCGACTGTTCCACAATCCATGTGGGATCTTCTTCGTGCATACGGGTAAGAATTTCACTCATCTTTTCCTCGTCAGCTTCCGAAACAGCTTTAATAGCCCGGCGGTATTTAGGAGCAGGATAGCTGATATCTACAAAATCATACTCGCAGCCTTTGGCGTTAAGAGTATTACCGGTGCGGGTATCTTTAAGTTTTACTGTTGCACCAATATCACCGGCCACCAGCATATCCACATTAGTACGTACTTGTCCGGCCACAGCAAAAAGCTGGCTGATACGCTCTTTCGTACTACGGTTAATGTTTTGCAAATCATCACCCGGTTTGAGTGTTCCGCTCATTACCTTGAAGTAAGACACCTCGCCGATATGTGGCTCAATACTGGTTTTAAATATATAGATGCTGGTCGGTGCTGCCGGATCAGCAGTCACTTCCTGACCAGTTTTTGTTTTCGGTTTTTGTGTTACATTCACGTTGGGAACTACATTGCCAAGAAACTCCATGAGTCTGCGAACGCCCATATCCCTGTGACCATCCACGCAAAATACAGGGAACATATCGCGGTGAAGCAAACCGGCACGAATACCGATGCGCATTTCCTCTTCATCCAGCGAACCCTGATCGAAGAACTTCTCCATCAGTGCTTCATCGTGTTCAGCCGCAGACTCAACCAGCGCGTTATGTAATTCCTGCGCCTTTTCAAGTTGATCAGCAGGAATGTCCAGCACTTCAGGCTCTCCACCTTCTGCTTTCCAGCGGTACATCTTCATCTTCAACACATCAACCACAGCATCAAACTGCGGACCTACAGAAACGGGATACTGAATCAGAACAACCTTACCACCATAATTTTCTTTCAGTTGCTCCACGGTACGATCGTAATCCGCCTTCTCATGGTCCAACTGATTTACAACAAAAATTGCAGGTTTATTAAATTTTTCAGTGTAACGAAAGTGATTATTAGTTCCTACCTCTACGCCATACTGTGCATTCAGCAGAATAACGGCCGTATCGGTAACATTCAGGGAGGTCACTACTCCACCAATGAAATCGTCCGAGCCCGGACAATCCAGAAAATTAAGCTTTTTATCCAGCCATTCTGTTTGAATCAGTGTTGAAAACACAGAATAACCATACTCCTTTTCTACCGGAAAATAATCAGAAACAGTGTTCTTTGCATCAATTGAACCTCTGCGTTTTATAACCCCACTCTCGTATAGCATCGCTTCTACAAGAGTGGTTTTCCCAGTGCCCGAACTACCCAGTAATGAGATGTTCTTAATAGCGTTTGACTGATATACCTTCATAAATGTATAAATTTATAGATTAACGAAAAACGAACGGCAATGTAGGAAATATGTTTGTAACAGAAGGGGAGCAATTTATGTTATTGAACAGCTTTTCATCTTTTTATGATTTTGAATCCCTCTATGTCGTACTTACTCCACAGCCATTCGTTTACTTTCCAGGTTAGCCAGGCACTACCGGCTCCCAGCACAGCGCCTGCCAATACATCCGAGGGATAATGTACGCCCAGGTGCATACGCGAATAGCCTACGGCACCGGCCCAAAGAAAGGAGGGAGCAATTACATACCAGCGGGGGTACTTCAGACTGAGGGCGGTTGCTGTTGCAAAGGCTCCGGAAGTATGGCCCGAAGGCATACTGAAATCATCCTGTAGTTCATAATAATCGAGCTCACCGGGATATGCATCGTAAGGGCGCTCACGGGCAATGACCGGCTTCAACCCATGAGTAAGTCCCAGATTGACACCTGATGCAAAGGCAATATAAAAAGCATCTTTAAACAACTCCTTATCCCCACTTATCAGTGAGTAACCACCCATAAGAACCGGCACAGCAAGGCTCACAGGTACAGCCGACCCGGTAAGGAAACGACTCACCGGCTTAAAACCTTCGGCACTGTGATTGATTGATCGCAGCCATTTTAGTTCGGTGGTTTGCGACTTTAGTTCAGTATTGAGACCGGCAATCATGCAAATAAGCAGAATAATTATCGTAACTTTGCGCATTGATAGTGATTTTTTTTGGCAAATATAGGTAATTTAATGTATAAGATTGCAGTCATCGGACCTGAATCGACGGGGAAGTCGGCACTTACTAAAGCGCTGGCGCGCTATTATAAGGCTCCCGCGGTCGATGAGTATGCACGCGAATACGTAGAACAATTAGGCCGACCCTACACCTATGAAGACGTATGCACTATCGCACACACTCAAATTGCCGCCGAAACAAGGTACGAAAACCAATCCAGCTCTTCCCTTGTTTTTTTTGATACCGAACTTATCATTACAAAGGTATGGCTCGAGTACTCCTACCAACGGGTACCTTCCTTTGTCGACGACCAGCTCATAAAAGGCTTTTTTGATTTGTACCTGCTTTGCGACACCGACCTTCCGTGGGAGCCTGATCCGGTACGCGAACATGGCGACGACAGGGAGTATTTCTTCGAATGGTACCGCCGCGAAATAGAACTACTCAGCAAACCCTACGTAGTGATTCGGGGAATCGGCGAACAACGACTAGAAAACGCAATTCAAGCAATAGAAAACTGGAAAACAAGCATTCATTAAAATGAAGAAAGAAAAAATACTGGACCTGGTCCAGCAATTAGCTGATACCGGCACAATAAAAGAGGTTTGCCATCATCAGCTGAAGGATAGTCCGCTCCCTTCAGTCCCTGTTTTGAGTGAGATAGTACAGCTTTGCCGCTCCGTACTCTTTCCCGGCTATTTTGGCGATGCAGGGGTGAACTCCCGCACCGTCATGTATCATATCGGGGTAAACATCGACCGACTGCAACTGCTCCTGAATCGGCAGATAAAAGCCGGACTGTGCTTCGAAGCAGTTTCAGAAGAAGAGATTTGCATGGAGATCGACATTCAGGCACGCCGGATTACCGAACAGTTTCTTGGTCAGCTGCCGCTTATCCGGGAAAAGCTCTATACCGACATTGTAGCATCTTTCAACGGCGACCCTGCCGCTAAAAGCTTCGGCGAAGTTATCTTTTGCTATCCCGGCATCCGCGCCATCAGCAACTACCGTATAGCACATAGCTTGCTGCAACTTAATGTCCCCTTAATCCCCCGCATCATTACCGAGATGGCGCATTCCGAAACCGGAATCGACATTCATCCGGGAGCTGAAATCGGCAACTATTTCACTATTGATCATGGAACAGGTGTGGTTATCGGCGAGACTTCCCGCATCGGAAACAATGTAAAGATGTTTCAGGGTGTTACCCTCGGAGCCCGGAGTTTTCCGCTTGACGAAAGCGGTAATCCTATAAAAGGTATCGATCGCCATCCGAAAATCGGCAACAATGTGATTATCTATTCTAACTCAACAATTCTGGGTCCGGTTACCGTAGGCGACGGAGCCGTTATCGGCGGTAATATCTGGGTCGACCAGGATGTACCTGCCGGCGCTAAACTGGTACAAAAGAAATAAAACAAAACATGAACGAACTGTATATTGCAAAAACGTTTAAAGGTCTCGAAGAAGTACTGGCTACCGAACTTGTAAACCTTGGTGCCAACAATGTGGAAATTCAGCGCCGCGCCGTGGCTTTTACGGGCGACAAGCGTCTTCTCTACAAGGCTAATCTTCACCTGCGCACTGCTATCCGTATCTTAAAACCAATTGCCGAATTTAAGGCTTCGAAACCGGATGAGATTTATGAGGAATGCCGCAAACTCAACTGGGCCGGCTTTATGGATGTTACGAATACGTTCGCTATTGATGCGACGGTCTTCTCCGATGAGATTCGTCATTCACGCTTTGCATCCTACCGCGTAAAGGATGCCATCGTTGACTGGTTTCGTGATACTACCGGCAAACGACCTTCGGTGAAGGTTGACAATCCCCAGCTTCAGTTTAACCTGCACATCTCCAACGACCAGTGTACCTTGTCGATCGACAGTTCAGGCGACTCGCTTCACAAGCGTGGTTACCGCACGAATCAGACCGAAGCACCCATCAGCGAGGTACTTGCAGCCGGAATGCTTCTGCTGGCAGGCTGGGATGGCAACACCGACTTTATAGATCCTTTCTGTGGTTCAGGCACTCTGCTTATTGAAGCAACTCTGATTGCCCTGAATATCCCGCCGGGACTCTACCGCCCTTCCTTCGGGTTCGAACAGTGGAACGACTTCGACAAGGACCTGTTCGACGAGCTCTATCAGGATGATAGCGGCGAACGGGAATTTACACATAAAGTTTACGGATTCGATATTTCAGCGAAAGCACTGAAGATAGCCGACGAAAACATACGTAGCGCCGGGCTAAGCAAGTACATTACGCTCGAACGGTGCGATATTGCTGAACTAGAGACTCCCTCGGAGTCATGCCTGATAGTTACCAACCCACCCTATGGTGAGCGTCTCAACCCCGAGGATCTCGAACCAACCTATGTGGCATTGGGCCGCACCCTAAAGCACAAGTTTCAGGGAAGTTCGGCCTGGGTGATGAGTTCCGACGAGCGACTTCTCGATCGCATCGGATTCAAACCATCTGCAAAGATAAAACTGATGAATGGTCCGCTCGACTGCCTGTACAACCGATACGACGTATTTGCAGGAAAAAGAGAAGAATTTCTCCGCCAACAAGCCGTGTAAGATAAGCTTATAAACAACGACTGCTCCCCGATCAGGAGCGGTCGTACACATACCAGTAAAGCAGTCCGACCAGTCCGCCACCCCCTACAATATTACCAAGCGTAGCAGGAAGCAGATTAGAAACAAGAAATTCAGACCAGCTTACGGGCGATCCGTAAAAAATAGCTGTAGGAATAAAAAACATGTTTGCTACCGAGTGCTCATAACCCATCGTCACAAAGGCCATAACAGGAAACCAGATTGCTGCCAGCTTACCAATCACATCTTTCGAAGCGAACGATAACCACATGGCCAGAGCCACCAGCCAGTTAGCACCAATCCCCTTAAGAAAGGTTTTGTAAAAAGGATTTCCGGTTTTTGCCTCCGCTATACCGAGAATACTGTCGTTCCAGGGTGATGCGTCAAACAAACCCGACAGGTAGGTCATAAAGTAGGCAACAAATAAAGCTCCGATAAAATTCCCGAAGTACACCAGCGACCAGTTACGCATCAGTTGGGTGACCTTGAGTCGGCCCGACATAACCGGAGGTATAAAATAGGCTGTATTCCCTGTAAATAAGTCGGCACCTGCGATAGCACACAGCATAAGACCCAACGGGAAGACAGCACCCATCAGGAATTTCTGGATTCCGGGATTCGATGCGGCTATTCCCGGTACCCCTCCACCCACCATCACAGCCAGCAAACCGCCCAGCGCAATGTATGCTCCGGCCATGAATGCCAGGACCAGGGTTTTGGATACAGAAGTTTCGGAGCGGCTTACGGCTCCTTCGGTTGCCTTTGCAACCAATTCTTTCGGAGTCAGATAGTTCATCTGAAAAAAGAGTATTAGTTGATTATTACTTCTTTGCCATAACTGCTCAGAATAGTATGTGCACGGTGCAACTGGTCGGGCGTGTTCATCTCCACATCTTCCATCTGGTACTCCCACCCCAGTGCATCGTACTTGTGTTTCCCCAACTTATGATAGGGCTGTATTTCTATTTTCTGAACATTATTCATTGCTTCGGTAAAATGCGCCAGGCGATGCAAATGCTCCTCCTGATCCGAATAACCCGGCACCAGCACGTAACGCACCCATACAGGCTTGTTGATACTATGCAGGAAGGAGGCAAAG
The DNA here is from genome assembly GCA_028691965.1 of Paludibacter sp. Lineage (GTDB taxonomy): Bacteria > Bacteroidota > Bacteroidia > Bacteroidales > Paludibacteraceae > Paludibacter. The sequence goes on from JAQUYE010000025.1 coordinate 29,129, forward strand.
CGAAGGGTAAGCTGATTTTTAACAGCGGTAAGTGCCTGATGCGCCTGCTCGTCCATCTGCTTTATATCCAGCAGTACAAGGTCGGTATATTCCATCAGCTCTTTTACTGCCGGTGTCAGCACACTCCCGTTGGTATCAATACAGGTATTAAAACCCTCTTCCTTAAGTGCCTTAAACAGCGGAATCAGCTCTTTGGCCTGCAATAACGGTTCGCCACCCGATACAGTGATCCCTCCTTTTTTACCAAAATAAGGACGCTGGTTACGAGCCATCTGAACAATCTCTTCTACCGACATGGGCTTAGCCACCTTTACTTCGATGGTATCAGGATTTGCACAATACAGGCACTTGAAGTTACAGCCCTGCAGGAACAGAACCAGGCGTATGCCCGGTCCGTCGAACGTTCCCAGCGATTCTACCGAATGAATATTGAGCATGAATTACATTGTTTCAAAGAAACTTCTGGAAATCACCTCCAGCTGCTGTGCACGTGTCAGTCGCACGAAATTAACTGCATATCCCGACACACGTATAGTAAGCTGCGGATAGTTTTCAGGATGCTCCATCGCATCTTCCAGCATCTCACGGTTGAGCACATTCACATTCAGGTGATGAGCATCTTTAATAAAATAACCGTCAATGATCGACACCAGGTTCTCGGTACGCTGATCATCCGTCGGGCCCAGCGATTTAGGAACGATAGAGAAGGTATTTGAGATACCGTCGAGTGCATTCGTATAGTCGAGTTTCGACACCGAGCTCAACGAAGCGATAGCACCGGAGTGGTCGCGACCGTGCATCGGGTTAGCACCCGGAGCAAAAGGCACACCATGTGCACGTCCGTCGGGAGTAGCACCGGTTTTCTTTCCATACACCACATTCGAGGTAATGGTAAGAATCGACATAGTAGGCTCTGCATTCTTGTAGGTAGGTAATTGCGCCAGCAATTGATTGAAATACGAAGGAATTTCAACTGCAAACTGGTCAACACGATCATCGTCGTTACCATAGAAGGGGAATTCACCTTCAATCCTGAAATCAACAGTGATACCTTGTTCGTTACGTACAGGAGTTACCTTAGCATATTTGATTGCCGACAGCGAATCCGCTACAATACTGAGTCCTGCCACACCATAGGCAAGGTTGATCTTCGGATTGGTATCGATAAGCGACATCTGCGCTTTTTCGTAGTAATACTTATCGTGCATGTAGTGGATAATGTTCATCGTTTCATTATACACACGGGCAACTTCCTTCATGGTATAGCGAAACACTTCCATCACCTCATCAATATTCAACACCTCCGATTTCAGCTTAGGTACACCGGTAATCACCTGCTTGCCTGTCAGCTCACAGCGACCTTCATTGAGAGCCAGCAAGAGCGTTTTAGCGAGGTTGGTACGGGCACCAAAGAACTGAATCTGCTTTCCGATTTCCTGGAAAGACACACAACAGGCAATCCCATAATCATCGCTACAGCGTGTAGCCTGCATCAAATCATCATTTTCATATTGAATAGAAGAAGTATCGATCGATACTTTTGCACAGAACTTCTTGAAGTTTTCAGGCAACTGCTCCGACCACAGCACAGTCATGTTAGGCTCGGGTGATGGGCCGAGGTTATAGAGTGTCTGCAGAAACCGGAAAGAAGTTTTGGTAACTTTATGACGACCGTCGGCCATTAATCCACCAATTGATTCAGTAACCCAGGTTGGATCACCCGCGAAGATTTCGTTGTAGGCATCCATACGCAGGTGACGCACCATGCGCAGCTTCATTACAAACTGGTCGATCATCTCCTGAGCAAACTCCTCTGTAATACGTCCTTCAGCAATATCTTTATGGATATAGATATCCAGGAACGAAGATACGTTTCCGAGCGACATGGCAGCACCATCCTGCTCTTTCACGGCAGCAAGGTAACCCATGTACACCCACTGAATAGCTTCCTGAGCGGTTTCGGCTGGACGGGTAAGGTCGAGTCCGTACGACTTACCCATTTCGATGATATCATGCAACGCTTTCAGTTGTTCCGAAACCTCTTCACGCAGACGAATCCGCTCGTCGGTCATCGGACCTTCCAATGAAGCCAGGTCTTGTTTTTTAAATTCAATCAGTTTGTTTATACCATAGAGAGCCACACGGCGATAATCACCGATAATACGACCACGGGCGTAATTATCAGGAAGTCCGGTCAGGATGCCCAACGAACGATAGGTACGAATCTCGTTGGTATATACATCGAACACACCATCGTTATGAGTTTTCACATACTTGGTAAAGGTATCTTTAACAGTAGGATCTACCTCCACTCCATGTTCCGAACACGCTTTTTCAACTACCGAATAACCGCCATAGGGCTTCATGGCGCGTTTCAACAGCATATCAGTCTGCAGGCCGATAATTAATTCCTTTTGCTGATCGATATAACCCGGTCCGTGAGAAGTAATTGTTGAGACATTTTTATTATCAATGGCACGCACACCATTGTTTGAACGTTCTTCCCGGATGGCATCCTTGCAGATTTGCCACAGGTCGTTGGTGCGTTGCGTAGGGCCACACAAAAACGAGTCGTCTCCATCATAAGGAGTCACATTCTTTAACACAAAGTCGCGGACGTCAACCGCCACATTCCAGTTACCTTCTTTGAAGCTCATATTCAGATAGTATAGTGATTATTTATTCAACTTTTGTTCATTTTCGGCAGGATATCTCCTGATTTCGGGTGCAAAATTACTAATAATATGTTTTATAACATAATATATTAGAGAAATAATTCTCCAATTAAAGAGATTTAATAAACTGATCGTATTTATACCACTTATTAGTAGTAATTTAAAACATTGAGCACCTGAGGTTAAATAAACTTAAATCTTAAAAGGAGCATGAATCGGTATAAGCAACAACAGGCAATTAGTAAAAAATTTAAGGGGAAGCATTGCACTAATCAAAAAAAAAACTACTTTTGCACTTCCAATTGCCCGGATGGCGGAATTGGTAGACGCGCTGGTCTCAAACACCAGTGGATTCACTTCCATGCCGGTTCGATCCCGGCTCCGGGTACCATCAGCCCCTGATAAAAAAATGCAGTGCATTGATTTATCAGGGGCTGTTTATTTTATTCTTTATTGTATCAACTACTACCTACGCGCAATGAATCGGCAGCTGACGGGCAGTTAGTCCCGATGTCGCTTCCCGCCTTTTTGTCTCGTATAGATCCATCCCGCTAACAACAACAGCATAACCGAAGTGTATAAAGGAACCATCCAGCTGGTGCCAGACGGCACGAACAAGGCAAGGAGTAAGGCACCGATAGAAATCAGCACTGCCCAGACTGCATATCCCACTTCATCGTACAGCCAGGCATAGGGGAATAAATGTGCACCGGTAATAATGGCATAGGTCATTACAAAATACCCAGGACTCTTTAGTAAAATAAAAAACAAGAAAGGAAAATAAATCAGTTGTGCAAAGTTTAACCACAATCCCAGCGGCTGAAGAGGGTTGTTTTTCACTTTCCAGTTTGTATGTATAATTTTCGATAAGCCAAAAGCGAGCGGCAACATACCGGCCCCCACCATAAATGTAAACACACTTTTTGTATAATCCGGATAATCAAGGGTCCATATCAACGTAATTATTAGCCAGATAATTCCGGCCGAAAGAATAAAGTCAACCCCTTTTTTAGTTTGTAGTTGAATCTCTTTTTTTAATTCGAAAAAGCTTTTGGTTTTCATGGTGTGGTTTATAATGTATTAGTTTGTAATCCGTACTTCATTGCTATTATGAGAAATCCAAATGTGATTAAAACCCCTACTGATCCGTACAACGCATCTATTAAATCAGGTGTATTCAAAACCGACAGGAAAAGTTCTGTAAGTATATTAAGAACTATCACTACAACACCGGCACTTACAAGATACCTGAAAGGCATCCCGAACAACAAACCTACATATCCGAAAGTGCCATATAGTAGCACCGACAGAGTAAAATTTGAAACATGCGAGTAAAAACCCGGCAGGACCTCCTCAAGCGTGTCACTATGTAACAGTTCTACATTTCTCCCAAGAAAAAGCAGCATAGCCACTATCACCAACATCACAAACCATAAAGCAGTCGGGATAGAAGGTAGATAGTGAAGTGATTTTATTACTTTATTCATTATATTATACAACAACTAGTCTATACTTGTCATTGTTAAAAAATTTTGCAGCCATCAAAGATACAGTCAATTACCGGATAAATGCCACCAGCGGAGCTATAATTTTTCTTTCATTTGGTTGCTTCATGGATAATCATTCGTAATATTAAGCCCGGTTTTGAATAATCGGTTCCCGTATAATTAGATTGCGAAGTTGAACTCACACTGCCATCGGTGTTGTAATCTATCCGGCTGTTATGGACACTAATTTTCTCAATTACCTGTTTGGTTTCGGCAGTAGTCGAAGTCTCAAACATTTTTATATTACTACCATAAACATCCGCCCAAAAATCTATCAGCACATCCGGCAACAGATAAATCATAAAGTCCTTTAAATAATAGGTCTTTTGTCGCTTAGTCACACTCTGTAAATAACCAATCTGATATAGCTTCTCACCAATTATTTCATCTTTTTCGTCCTTTTCAAAAATATAATAAGGATACATTTCATAGTAATGAGTCTCCACCTCGGTAACCTTTAATGTGTTTGCCATCCAGTTGTACAAAATTGTTTGTTTGTAAACCACACTGTCTTTGCGGGTCGGAGTACCTATAATGAAGCCCATATCGTCGATCAGATAATGAGCATTCTCAATCTTTATTGTAGAATCATTAAGCAACGTATCCGATGAACTGATGTGACCGCTATACCAGCTCCAACCTGTTACAGAAGCAAAATAAGCTGGATGAGGATGCCCCAGGTAAACACGCTGTTGAGTGTTATCATCAAAACTATAGGGATAGATATCATTCCCGGAATAAACCTGCAACATCCCCACCCTTTCTATATTGAGTATCGGAGTAGCTGTTAATTCAAAGTTCATGTCAATTTCCTCTGAATCACTGGCAGCAGCCGGTTGTTTTCCGTCGAAATCAGCAGCAGGTAAACCGGAACTGCCTCCGGGATTATTGGTATTTACAACCAACAAAAAGGCTAAATTAGTCAGGCTATCCATCGATTCAGGCGTACGTGCCTGCAGCAGCAGACTGTAACTTGTCGAGTCGGAAATATCGACGTACTTAACCTGTTGCTTTTTGATATTATAGGTCCCATGATACACCTTAACCTTCTTGTTGTCAAACAGGGGCTTATACCTGACCACCACATCATTCTTTTGCGTTTTGTTGAACAAAAACAAAATTTTAGTGGCTAAATAAGGAATTTTATAACTGAGTTTTGCAACTTGTGGCGTTTCGTCATCTTTCGCAAAATCGTAGGTAATCTTCTCCGTTAGTTTCTTTTGGCTTGAAATGGACAGAAGCGCTTTAAATGGATTTTCGCCGGGAATAGTATCCAGGATGGTGAACTTTTTAGCATATCCACCTAAAATGTACCTCACGTAGTTGTCGTATTCCGTTCCTATGTCCGACTGCAAATGGGTTCGTATATACCCATCCAGGTAGTTACGCCACGAACCAAACCAGCTTGTCTCTTTCAGCAAGGTTGCCGGGTTGAGCTTAGTCCCGCTCCTGTAGCTACGCATATAATGAAGGAAGGTTCCCGCCAGGTAACAATAATTAATATTACCCCAGTTATTTTGCGTTAGAATACTGGCGTCCCAATAGTCCCACGACCATCTCAGAAAGTTATAGATGGAAAAAGAAGAGCCCAGACTATTCGCAAGATACAGCTCCGACTCCGAAACCGGTAGCACACTCTTATCCCACACCATTCTGTCGGTAAGATGTCCGTTTGCTTCCATCCAGAACACATTCCCCGGTTGAGCGGCAATGTACTTATCCTGCATGTAGTGCATGAATTCATGTGCAACCAGACTTCGCAGTTTATCGGGTGTAGCTATATCCCTGTTGATGGTCATATAGCTGTTGAGCATTCCAAGTAACCCAACAGTACCGTCATCTTCCTTCATCTTCCTGACAAACACACTGAATTCGGCATCAGGTACCGGCAGCTTATAAGGTTCGCCTTTCAGGGCAGTTCTTACTTCGTTTAAATAATGAGCAATGTCCTGAACATACAACGGATAACCATCTACATGCCAGTTTTGCTTTGATTGCGCCAGTCCGTATTTACCATCCATTATTTTCACATCCGACTCCTTGAAAAAGACTTTGATTTTATCTTTCTCAAACACATCGGTATAGCCGTACAAGTACTCCTTATCCTTGTACCACGACAGTTTTGTAAGATGGTTGGTTTCGAAAATCAAGCTACTGTCCTTTAAGGTAATATGTCCGCTTTCGTACGGTATCCACCGATAGGTCTTGTCATCAAAATAAACAGCCCGCAGCCGGTCGATCTCAGCATCGTTAATCCACGACTTATCAACGTTTTTAAGTTTCACAAGCAGGGGTAGATCGAAGGTATTGGCAAAACTTACCGTAACATCATACACGCTGCCCAGCTGTACCGAATCAGGCGCTGCAGGAGGGGTGTCGACTTTAACGATGGTGAGCCGGAAGTCGGCATCGTACAAACCGGCAGGGAGAGTTACTTCGATGCTATCGACAGCAACAGTGAGAGCCTCAGTAGCCACATTTACTGTTTGGTCGTAGAGAGTAGTCCCGAAAGGATTCACCTTTATGGTATCACTGTAAAGCGGTTCGCAGTTAAAATCCTGCACACTGCATCTGTAATAGGCAGGTGTAACAGGCGAAAGAACTATTTCCTTATCGGTCATGCTCAGCAGGTTCGCCTTCAGGTCGGTTTGAGTCATATCCTGACTAAGCGGAAACCAGTTAACAGCATCCGATGAGCCCTGCCATTGTACGGTGCCCCGTACTTTTAAGGGCGAACTGAGGGTTACCGTTT
>JAQUYE010000026.1 GCA_028691965.1 Paludibacter sp.
CAGCCCAAACAAACGACAACATAAACCAAAAAAACAACCTAAAATCTTAACAAATGGCTCACTTTAACCCGGAATGGTGGCTCACTTTGGTTCGGAATGAGTGGCTCAGTTTAGTCCGGAATATTCAGTCAGGGCAAGCGAGGCTACAATCTCAATAATATCAGAGCCCGATTAAGCTCAACATCAACGAGTTGGATCGCAGCTATCATTTTTGTGATGAATATCCTGCGCCACATGAAGGGTATTTCTTTATCTTTTTTTGTAACGCTTTTTGATAAGCTTATGAGAATGAAACAAATAATAAAAAACCAAATTCCAAACCCGACACTTAATTTTGCCGGATTTGGAATTATTCAGTAAATTCTAATTGGTCGTCGGGTCAGCTTAGTCTTTGATTTTAGCTGAAAGGAACTCTCTGTTCAGACGAGCGATATGAGAGATAGAAACCGATTTCGGACATTCAACCTCGCAAGCTCCGGTGTTGGAGCAGTTACCAAAGCCCAGTTCGTCCATCTTTGCTACCATCGCTTTGGCACGACGAGCACCTTCTACTCTTCCCTGTGGCAAGAGAGCCAGCTGACTTACCTTGGCAGCCACAAAGAGCATGGCTGAGCCATTCTTACATGCAGCTACACAAGCTCCGCAGCCAATACAGGATGCAGCGTCCATTGCTTCTTCAGCATGATCTCTTGGGATAGGAATAGCATTGGCATCCGGAATACCACCGGTGTTTACTGAAACATAACCACCTGCCTGGATGATTTTGTCGAAAGCACTACGATCGACCATCAAGTCCTTGATAACCGGGAATCCGGCCGAACGCCAGGGTTCTACAGTGATGGTATCACCATCTTTGAAACGACGCATGTGTAACTGACAGGTAGTAGTGTTTGAATCAACTCCGTGGGGATGTCCGTTGATATACAGACTACACATTCCACAGATACCTTCACGACAGTCGTGGTCGAATACTACCGGTTCTTTCCGGTCGCTCAGCAATTTCTCGTTGAGGATATCCATCATTTCGAGGAACGAACTGTCGACGGAAACCTTGTCTAATTTATAGGTCTCAAACTTACCTTTTACGTTCGGACCAGCCTGACGCCATACCTTAAGCGTTATATTAATTGTTTTTTCCATTTTTGATTAAGCTTTGTAGTTACGTTGTTGACGTTGCACGAACTCATATTCAAGCATTTCCTTCATCATCTGAGGTTCAGCTCCTTCACCCATGAATTTCCACAGTGAAGCAAATGCGAACTTGTCATCGTCGCGAAGTGCTTCCCCTTCTTCTGTCTGGAATTCTTCACGGAAGTGACCACCGCAGGATTCTTCACGTTGAATTGCATCGAGTGCCATAAGTTCACCGATTTCGATAAAGTCGGCAACGCGCAATGCTTTTTCGAGTTCAATGTTCACATCGGCAGCTTTTCCGGGGATGAATACATTCGACCAGAATTCTTTGCGGATTTCTTTAATGCGATCCAGTGCGTGTTGCAGGCCTTCTTTGTTGCGGCCCATACCTACAAAGTCCCACATAACTAATCCAAGTTCACGGTGGATTGAGTCCACTGTGCGTTTTCCCTGGATGGAAAGAAGTTTGTTGATCTTATCGTTGATAGCCTTTTCAGCTTCTTCGAACTCAGGCAGGTCGGTGCTAATGCGCGGAACCTGAATTTGATCGGCCAGGTAATTCTGGATAGTATACGGAAGTACGAAGTAGCCATCTGCGAGTCCCTGCATTAGTGCAGATGCACCCAGACGGTTGGCTCCATGGTCGGAGAAGTTAGCTTCACCGATACAGAACAGTCCTTTGATGGAAGTTTGTAGTTCGTAATCCACCCAGATACCACCCATAGTGTAATGGATAGCAGGATAAATCATCATCGGAGTTTTGTATGGATTGTCGTCAACAATTTTTTCGTACATTTCAAACAAGTTGCCATAACGTGCCTTAACTACATCTTCACCCAGGCGTTTGATAGAATCTTCAAAATCCAGGTAAACAGCTAAGCCGGTTGCACCAACACCATAGCCGGCGTCACAACGTTCTTTCGATGCACGTGAGGCAACGTCGCGTGGAACCAGGTTGCCGAAGGCAGGGTATCTTCTTTCAAGGAAATAATCCCGCTCGTCTTCTTTCAGGTCGGTTGGTTTCTTTTTACCGTTGCGGATAGCTTCGGCATCTTCTTTTGTTTTTGGAACCCAGATGCGACCATCGTTACGCAACGATTCCGACATAAGTGTCAGTTTTGACTGTGACTCACCATGTACCGGAATACAGGTAGGGTGTATCTGTGCATAGGCGGGGTTAGCAAAATAAGCCCCTTTCTTGTAAATCTGCAAGGCTGCAGATCCATTAGATGTCATAGCGTTGGTAGAAAGGAAGAATGCATTACCATAACCTCCGGTGCCAATTACTACAGCATGAGCAGAAAAACGTTCTACTTTACCTGTCACCAGGTTACGGGCCAGAATACCACGGGCACGACCATCGATGATTATAACATCGAGCATTTCGTAACGGGCATATAATTTAACTGTACCTTTACCTACTTGCCGGCTAAGTGCTGAGTAAGCTCCCAGAAGAAGTTGCTGACCGGTTTGACCGCGTGCATAGAAGGTACGTGATACCTGAGCACCACCAAACGATCGGTTATCGAGCAGACCGCCATATTCGCGCGCAAAAGGAACACCCTGTGCCACACATTGGTCGATAATGCTGTTCGACACTTCTGCAAGACGATACACGTTGGCTTCACGGGCACGATAGTCGCCGCCCTTCAGTGTATCATAAAACAGACGGTATACGGAGTCACCATCGTTTTGGTAATTCTTTGCTGCATTTATACCTCCCTGTGCTGCAATAGAGTGAGCACGACGAGGAGAGTCCTGAATACAAAAGTTCATTACATTGAAGCCGAGTTCAGCCAGCGAAGCGGCTGCAGAAGCACCTGCCAGTCCGGTTCCAACCACAATAATGTCCAGACGACGTTTGTTGGCCGGGTTCACCAGTTTCTGATTTGCCTTATAATTAGTCCACTTTTCAGCTAAAGGACCAGTCGGGATTTTAGCGTCGACAATGGGAGCTTCAGAAGAAGTTGCTTTAGTTTGTGCCATAATTTAAAGAGTTGGAAGTGAGTGATAGGTTGATGTAGCGCTGAAAAGCGGTCCGATTTCGAGTAATCCGCAAACTGGAATAGCAATGAACAACAATATTATAATGGTTGCTACTACATTGGAAATACTCTTAATGCGTGGATACCATGTTTTGTTGTTTAGTCCGAGTGATTGAAGCGAACTCCAAACACCGTGAGTAAGGTGGTACCATAATGCCACCAGCCATACTATATATAATATGGAATAAACAGGTTGGCTGAAATAGTATTTTACCCAATGAGCTCCTTTGGTTGCCAGTAAGAGATCTTTTTCGGGTGTATGAACGCCGCTCATATGAAGAATCTCAACTAACTGCATTTTACTCCAGAATTGAACCAGGTGTAATACAAGAAATCCAAGGATAACAACTCCCAGGATCAACATGTTTTGAGAAGCCCAGCTTACGCCTTCCTGCTTGGAAGTAACCGCGTAGCGGTCTTTACCGCGTGCAATCCGATTCTGAACTGTAAGATAAAAAGCGTACACAATATGAATAATGAAGCCCAGTCCAAGTCCCATTGTTGCAATCAGTGCATACCAGTTGGCTCCCAGAAAAGCACTGATGGCATCATAGCCTTCAGGATTAATAATGGCAACAAAATTCATGATACTGTGAAACAAGAGGAACAGAACCAGCATAACACCGGTAATCCCCATGATCAGTTTTCTCCCGATGGAGGAATCAATTAACCACATAGATTTTTGTTTTAGTTTATAATTATTTGATATTTAATTTACTAGTTACTCTTTACCGATTGTTGGCGGGTCATTCAATAACGCTCACAAAAGTACGCTTTTTAGTTGAAAGAAACAATGTATTAAGGAAATAATTCTTTAATAAATAACTTCTCCAAATAATGTAGCTGACGAGGCTGAAACTATCTTAACCCGGATGAATTCTCCAATATGTCGACCTTCTCGTGGAAAGATTACTACCTTGTTCTGAGAGGTACGTCCAAATAGCTGTTCTTTTGATCGTTTAGAGAAACCTTCGACCAGTACTTCGTATTCCTGACCGATGTCACGTTGGTTACTAAGCGATGAGCATTCGTTCTGAACAGCAATGATCTCGTTGAGGCGGCGTACCTTAACTTCTTCGGGTACATCATCATTCATGCGTTTTGCAGCAAGGGTACCGGGGCGTTCGGAATATTTAAACATGAACGCCTGGTCGAACTGTACTTCGCGCATTAGTGCGAGCGATTCCTGGTGTTCTTCTTCAGTCTCGCCACAGAAACCACAAAAAATATCTGTACCGATTGCACAGCCAGGTATAATTCTACGAATAGCAGCTACCCGGTCGAGGTACCACTCCCGGGTGTATTTACGGTTCATTCGCTTCAGTACTTCATTGCTGCCCGACTGCACCGGCAGGTGGATAAATCGACAGATATTCGGATACTTAGCCATTACTTCCAGGGTTTCATCGTTCATGTCTTTCGGATGGGGAGAAGTAAAGCGAATGCGGATATCAGGTGCAGTTTCGGCAATAATACTCAGTAATTCGGGAAATAAGATGGTGCGTCCGTCTTTTTCAAATTTGTAGGAGTTGACAGTCTGCCCCAGCAAGGTTACTTCCTTGTAGTTTTTCGAACGAAGATCATTGATTTCGCTAAGAATACTTTCCACATCGCGACTACGCTCACGTCCGCGGGTATAGGGAACAATGCAATAGGTGCAGAATTTATCGCATCCCCGCATAATGGAAACGAAACCCGAAATGGATGCTCCTATGCGGGTAGGCATAACATCGCGATAGGTTTCAGTCTTCGATAACTCAACATTGATCGCTTTCTCACCCTGTTCAACAGAATTGATTAAGTTTGGAATGTCGAGGTAAGCATCGGGACCGACGACCAGGTTCACGCCATGGTCGTTAATTAGCTCATCCTTCACGCGTTCGGCCATACAGCCGATAACGCCGATAATCATGTTTTTCTTTTTGCGTTTCAACGAGTGATAATACTTCAGTCGATTCACAATTTTTTGTTCTGCGTTATCGCGAACCGAGCAGGTATTTACAAAGATTGCATCTGCATCAGTGATTTGCTCAGTTAGTTCGAAACCATCCATCTGCATAATCGAGGCCACCACTTCACTGTCGGCCACGTTCATCTGACATCCGTAGGTTTCAATAAAGAGTTTCTTGTCGTTCAGCGCAGATTTTGAGTCCGGTGAAGCGACAGGGCTTGTTTTTGAATCCATAAACTTAGTATAATATATAGTGTTATAGTGCAAAGGTAATTCATTCAATTCATATATTAAAACATGGAATTAGTATATTTTAAAATGACTTCAAATAGTAAAAAATATCAAAAGTATAGATGTAAGTAATTGATTATTAGAATGCGCGGCCTTCTTGTGTATTTAGCACTGTTAAATATTTACTTTTTGATGAAAAAGATGCAGAAATTGTTTGGAATGTAATAACAGAACCTATATCTTTGCAACGTAAACAAACAGATAAATTTTTCATAGTTAAGGTTTAGGTTAAAATGTGCAATGGGTGGCTGTGAAGTTACCCATTGTTTTTTTTGTACATTTTATCCCTTGTGGTTTGTTCTTTCGGTTCCATTGCGTATATTTGTGAAATCATCTAATTGATTGTATTCATGGAAGATTTTGGAGATTATATTTATTTAATAGCAATTGCTATAGCCGGACTTAGCAGTTTGTTGCGGAAGAAGAAACCACAGGCAAATCAACTACCGGATGAGAATGGTATGCCTGATCTGGACGATGTAATACCTGATCCGGATGACTATCCTTCACCTTTTGAGGAAGCACCTTCCTCGTACGAAACTGTTTTTACACCAGAATCCGAGATAACTACCAAGCCTTTTTATACTCCCATGGAGAAGCACGAAATGAAAGTGCCGGTAAGTTATGAAACCGTTGCTGACTTTATGAAGTTAAAAGCTAAAAGGACAGTCCATACGGTAGTGCATTCTTCTATGATAGCTCACGAGGTTGAACTTTTAGAACCGGAACCTGAAATCCATATTACATTGGACACAACTGAAGAGGTGAAGCGTGCATTTATTTACTCGGAGATATTCAACAGAAAGTATTAAAAGTCTGTTGCAAAACATATTAAATAGAATGTTTAAATTTTTTTCTTAAGAAAAGAAGCTGTATATTTGCAGTACGTTTTTAACATTATTGAACAAGAGTTCCGGCAACTGTGTCGGAATTCTTTTTTGTTTTACCAACTTAATTTATTTAAAGGAGAAATATCATGGCAGTGACTTACATGACAGCGGAGGGGTACAGAAAACTTATGGAGGAACTCAACGAATTAGAGAGAGTGCAACGTCCCGCTATTTCAAAGCAAATTGCTGAAGCCCGCGATAAGGGCGACTTATCAGAAAATGCTGAGTATGATGCTGCAAAAGAAGCACAGGGTTTACTTGAAATGAAAATAGCTCAGTTGAAGGAAACCGTAGCATCAGCCCGGATGATTGATGAATCGAAAATCAGTACCGATGAAGTTCAGATACTTAATAAGGTAAAAATAAAGAACCTGAAAACAGGTCAGGTGATGGTATATATGATAGTTTCGGAGAGTGAGGCTAATCTCAAAGAAGGTAAACTATCGGTAACTACTCCTATTGCCAAAGGTTTGCTTGGGAAAAAGATAGGGGATAAAGCGGAAGTAAAGGTTCCTTCCGGACTTATGGAATTTGAAGTGATGGATATTTCAATCTAAGTGCTTATGACCATTTTCTCGAAGATTATCAAGGGTGAGATTCCCTGTTACAAAGTTGCCGAAAACGATCGTTTTTTCGCTTTTCTGGATATTCGGCCGATGACTAAAGGTCATACGCTGGTAGTTCCGGTATCAGAGGTAGATTATCTCTTTGATTTACCGGATGACGAACTGGCAGATATGATGGTGTTTGCCAAAAAGGTAGCAACTGCTATTCGTGAGGTGGTGCCTTGTAAACGCGTCGGTATTGCTGTATTGGGCATGGAAGTGCCTCATGCACATATTCACCTGGTTCCGCTTAATAAGGAGTCGGATCTTAGTTTTCAGCGTTCGCCGGTGGAGCTCACAGCGCAGGAAATGGAAGAGCTAGCGGCAGCTATTCTGCAGCGAACGAAAGACCTGATTTAATGTATTACATTTAAAAAAACGGGGCATAGGTTATATCAACCAATGCCCCGTTTTTTATTTCTGTTTTTTAAGTATGACAGCGGTTCGGGAAGGCAGGTATAACATCAACCATTCTTTGCCACTTTCGTGTAGAGGTTTTGGAATAGTTAAATGAACTATCGACTCGTCAATACGGTCAAAACCTCCGTAAGTTCCACGGTCGGAGTTGAATACAGTAGTATATTCTCCTTGATCCGCAAGAATGCCATAGTCGGTAAACGATTTTTGTCCGTTGAAGTTAAATACAAAGACATAGTCGCCCCGTTCAAAGGCTACTACCTGATCACCTTCCCTATCCCATATCTGATAAACCGGAAGTTGGTTAAAGTTATCAATACTACGGATGAAGTGAATCATATCCCGGTCGAACACACCCAGGTCGTGGTATAAGAATCGTTCGTTGTCGACAAGTTCCCATTGCCTGCGGGCATATTTATGCGACCAGCCGTTACCTTCTCTCGGGAAATCGATCCATTCGGGATGTCCGAATTCATTCCCCATAAAGTTAAGGTATCCGCCATTGATGGTTGTTGCAGTAATCAAACGAATCATTTTGTGTAAGGCAACACCCCGGTCAACAGTCAGCGTTGAATCTCCTTTTTGCATATGCCAATACATTTCGGCATCTATTAATCGGAAGATAATGGTTTTATCACCTACCAGCGCCTGATCGTGACTTTCAGCATAGCTGATTGTTTTCTCATCGCTGCGTCGATTGGTGAGCTCCCAGAAAATATGTCCTGCTTTCCAATCTTCATCCCTGATCTCCTTGATATATTTAATCCAGAAGTCGGGAATACCCATGGCCATTCTGTAATCAAAGCCTATTCCTCCGTCGTTAACTGCTGCAGCCAGACCCGGCATACCGCTCACTTCTTCAGCAATTGTGATGGCATTAGGGTTTACTTCATGAATCAACTTGTTGGCAAGGGTCAGGTAACAAATAGCGTCACCATCCTGGTTAATATTATAGTAGGCACTATAATCATTAAAGTCTTCTCCCAGTCCGTGGCTTCTGTACAACATCGAAGTGATGCCATCGAAACGGAATCCGTCAAATTTATATTCTTCAAGCCAGAATTTACAATTTGACAAGAGAAAATGAATAACGGCAGGCTTTGCATAATCAAAACAAAGTGAATCCCAGGCTGGATGTTCGCGGCGTGCACCACCGTGGAAATACTGATAAGGAGTTCCGTCGAATCGTCCTAATCCTTCCACTTCGTTTTTAACGGCATGAGAATGTACAATGTCCATTATTACAGCTACACCATTGTCGTGAGCTTCGTCAATCAGTTGCTTCAGTTCTTCAGGAGTACCGAAACGGGAAGATGCAGCAAAGAAATTGGATACATGATAGCCAAACGATCCGTAGTATGGGTGTTCCTGAATAGCCATAATCTGGATACAGTTGTATCCGGCCCTGACGATTCTTGGTAGCACATTCATCCTGAATTCTGTATACGAAGAAACCTTTTCTTCACTGCCCGACATACCTATATGGCATTCGTAAATCAGCAACGGATCGGTTGTGGGTCGAAAGATTTTATGTTTAAAAGAATAAGGACGAATTGGATTCCATACCTGAGCACTGAAAATTTTGGTGGTTTCGTCCTGAACAACCCTTCTGGCCCATGCCGGTATTCGTTCACCACTACCACCTTCCCATTCGACCAGCAACTTGTATAGCTGGGTGTGAGCCATCGCGAATTCAGGTAGCTTAACTTCCCAGATACCATTCTGCAATTTTTTAAGTTGATAGTCGGGATGCCGGGTCCAATTATTAAAATCACCAATCAGGTAAATAGCAGTGGCATTGGGTGCCCATTCCCGGAAAACCCAGCCATCCGTAAGGCGATGTAATCCAAAGTAAAGATAGCCGGAGGCAAAGTCAGAAAGAGAACCATTTTCTTTCAATAACCTGCGCTCCATGTCTCTGAAATATTCATATCTACCCATAATGGCAGCCTCATATGGCTCCAGATAAGGGTCGCTTTTAATGATAGGTAGTTTTTCCATGGAGGTTAAGCTTACTAAGCACGTACTTTTACTATAATCTTTTTGTGTGGTCCTTCCACTATGCCCGGCTGATGGCCATCTTCAGGGAAAAAGATGGCGAACTCCAGGGGTTGCAGATCAACATAGCTTGTTGCCTGATCGGCAAAAAATACAAGGTCTTTTTCAGTATTGTAGGGATCGGTGATAGTTTTTAGTTGGTCGAGTGCTTTCCAGCCAATACGTTCGGTTTTACTTACAGCTACCTGAATGTCGATAAACTGACGATGTGCCTCCATTTTAATGTTCTCTGCAGTATTCCCTTTTATCTCGACTACATTGGCCCACATATCATCACCATCGAGTACTACCTTTCCAAGTGGCAGCGATTCCAGGTCATTGTTGATAAGAAATTCAAATGCCTTTGCAAATCGAGGATTCAGGGAACTGTACTTCATGCCGTTTTTTACTTCATCTACTATCATGCCCGGTGTTTATTTAGAATTAATTATTAGTGTTTTTTATAAGTTTACTTCATCAACTGTGTAGTTGAGAAATTTGTTGAGAGGATAAGCCGTTCTGAATATTGAGGCTATCTCTCCCACGAAGTCATTACTGTTGAGAATATCGTCCGTAAGTTGGTATTCAACCATATAGTGCTTTAGTTTAAGTAAGTCAGCTGACGGGAAATCAGCAGGGAAACCTTTAGGGACTGTTTTTAATTTATCCTCATCGTAGAATCCCCTGAAACGTTTTTTAAACTCCGGCTGACGGATAATGGTTTCTAACTCTTCAATATTATCGTATACACTCTGACGCAAAGCTTTCAGTAAAGGGGGAGGTGGACACCAGACCCCTGTAGCAACAAAGCTTTTACCGGGTTCCAGGTGCAGATAATATCCTCCACGCACACTTTTTCGCCCGCCACCGGCAGCCATGAATACACCAAAATGATTTTTATAGGGAGTTTTATCGTGAGAAAAGCGGATGTCGCGGTATATGCGGAATATGCAGTCTTTAGCTTCGACATGTGCGAGTTCTTTATCGAAGCCTGCAATTTCTACTACTAGTTTAGAACTGATTTGTTCGAAATATGCCCTGGCTTCGTCGTAACGTTTTTTATTCTCAGCGAACCACTCTCTGTTGTTGTTCTGTATTAAGTCGCTTATGAAATCAAGCACTGAGTTAATGTTCATACGCCATGTTTGTTGATCTGTCTTACAAAAATAGACTTAATTTTTGATATTTAGGACCCATCGTTCTAAAAAAAAGTATTTAGCCGGTTTTTTGGAAAAAAATAGTAATTTTGCAGTCAATTAGAGTAAAATAGAAGGATGAGAGATAAAATACAAGCGTTGCTGACTGAAATTGAAGGGCTGAAAGCATCAAGTGTAGCTGAACTTGAAGCCCTGCGAGTGAAATACCTTAGTAAGAAAGGACTAGTGTCGGTTCTTTTCAATGACTTCAGAGATGTGCCAAACGAGTCGAAGCGGGAAGTGGGTCAATTGCTGAACGAATTGAAAAATAAAGCGCAGGAAAAGCTGAATGCTATAAAGGATGAGTTAGGCTCCAATCAGTCGGAGGCTGAAAAGCTGGATCTTACCCGTAGTCCCGAACCTATAGCACTGGGTACCCGTCATCCTTTGTCGCTGGTAAAGAATGAGATTATTGATATCTTTTCCAGAATAGGGTTTACCATTGCTGAAGGTCCTGAGATTGAAGACGATTGGCATGTGTTCGGAGCCTTAAATTTTCCGCCCGAACATCCGGCCCGGGATATGCAGGATACCTTCTTTATTGAACAAAATCCCGACATTGTATTACGTACACATACTTCGTCGGTACAGACTCGTATTATGTCGGCTCAAAAGCCGCCCTTACGAATGTTGTTTCCCGGACGTGTGTATCGCAACGAGGCTATATCCTACCGGGCTCATTGTTTCTTTCATCAGGTAGAAGGATTATACATCGACAAAGATGTGTCGTTTGCCGACCTGAAGCAAGCTCTTATGTATTTTGCAAAGGAAATGTTCGGCTCGTCCACACAAATTCGGTTACGCCCATCGTATTTCCCATTTACAGAGCCAAGTGCCGAAATGGATATCTCCTGTAACCTCTGCGGTGGCAAAGGGTGTCCTTTCTGTAAGCACACAGGATGGGTAGAGATTCTTGGCTGCGGAATGGTTGATCCAAATGTGCTTGAAAACTGTGGGATCGATTCCAACGTTTACAGTGGATATGCCTTTGGAATGGGTGTAGAGCGTATAACGAATCTCAAATACCAGGTAAAGGATTTACGACTATTCTCTGAAAACGACGTCAGATTCCTCCGGCAATTTAAATCAGCCTATTAACAAAAAACAAACGACCGCCTCAGTAATGTAGCGGTCGTTTTTGTTTTGAAATAAGCTGTTTGTCATGCAATGCGTGAGCCCTTTTTCTCTTCTACTTTCAGTGGATTGGCTGTTATCTCTGCGTGTAATTTCCTGTTATTAATTATATCGTATGCCATAAATACAGCCTGTCGAAACGATTCTTCAGAAGCTACATTTTTTCCGGCAAGGTCGTAAGCAGTGCCATGAGCCGGTGAAGTACGTATTACCGGCAATCCGGCAGTAAAATTAACACCCTGTTCCATGGAGATAGTTTTAAAAGGTATCAGTCCCTGATCGTGATACATGGCAAGTATACCATCAAAACGATTAAAATTACCGGAACCAAAGAACCCGTCTGCAGGATATGGTCCAAAGCAAAGTATGCCTTTTTTATCTACTTCGCGGATAGCTTCCTGTATCATTTCTTCCTCCTTGCCAATTAGTCCTTCGTCGCCAGCATGCGGATTTAAACCAAGTACAGCAATACGGGGACGAACGATTGTGAAATCCTGTTTAAGAGACTGGTTAAGAATGGTCAGCTTTTGAGTGATCATTTTTGCTGTAAGCGATTTGGCGATATCCTTAACGGGTATATGACCGGTCACTACAGCAATCCGCATTACATCGTTTACGAGCAGCATCAATGCTTCTTGTCCGTTGCCCAGGTGTTGCTCAAAGAATTCGGTATGGCCCGGAAAATGAAACTGATCCGATTGAATATTCTTTTTATTGATCGGCCCGGTTACCACTGCATCAATAATGCCGGTCTTCATATCGGTAACCAGCCGGTCAAGTGCAGCAAAAGCTGCCGTACCTGCTTCGGGAGTCGAACGTCCAAGATCCACTTTCAGCTCATCGTCCGTGCAATTAATAAGATTTATTTTCTTACTGCCAGCCTCTTCCACTGAGTTTATGATATTAATATTTACCCCCTGGATGTCGAGCTGTTTGCGATGATAGGCAGCAGCTTTGGAGGAACCGTAAATAACCGGAATAAAATCTTCGTAAACACGAGCGTCGGCAAATGTTTTGAGTATTACTTCGTACGAAATTCCGTTCATGTCGCCATGTGTAATGGCTATAACAGGTTTGTTGGCAATCATATAGTACTATATAGATTATTGTTTCTTTTCGGCTACTACCGATACTTCTTCTAATACATTCAATTCCTGGGGAAGGAGTGTAGTGTAAACTATCGCTTCCATCTGACGGATATGGTTCCGTTTTTTAGATCCGGGGGCAAATACAAAACCTTCGACAGTAATCACCCGTTTATTGACCTCATCAACCCGGGTATGACTGTAAAATGGTCCGCCCATCGACCCACCGTTATAGATGCGCCATAATCCGGAGAGTTCGGCACAGTAGGTATCGTTTATATTGATGGCTCTGAAGATTGGGTCATGGTGTTTCAGTTCTGTGCCCATATACGATCCTTCAAATTCACCGGGTATGTTGGCTTTCATTACTGAGTCTCGCCTGGCTATCAGGAATTCTTTTGTCAACATTCTTTTATCAGTGTAGGGATAAGAATAGATGACCAGGTCTTTGCGGATACGGGCATGATCGTTGGTTACCCAGAAAAAGTCATCTGTTTTCTGCACTTTCGATAACTCGGTAGGAATATCGATTCGAATTCCAAACTGAGCTTCTACCTGGCTCATTATTTTCTGACTGAGGTATTCTTTGCCAAGCAAGATCCCCCGTTCCCGTTCTGTGTCCAAAAAGAAGTCGAGAATCTGTTGACCATCCTTTTTAAAAACTTGTTCCATGATTGAGTCGTTAGCTGCACGAACTCTTACTACCGTTTGAGGTCGGGACCAGGTGTTTTGACTCAGAGTAATTTTAGGTTGTTCAAAACGGGGATCAATTTCTACAAACAAGATATTGCGTGATGGTTTAAACAGGTCGCCGAATTCTGTTTTTTTGACTTGAGAGATATCCATCATTGGCTCAGGTTGTGGAAGAGTAGGCATATCCTGGTTAAACAAGGCTACTACAGCTCTTCCAGAAGGCGCTTTCCAGTCAGCATCGTCCATCACAATCAGTAACTCGTAACGGGTGCCTGTGGCTGAAGGTAATACCACTCCGCTGTTTCCGCAGGAAACCAGCACACTTAGTAAAAGGATTGGAAAGAGGATTTTTTTAATCATGGTCCGTTGAGTATTGATTTATTTTTTAAACATAAATTGCAGGATGCTCAGCATCAGTTTATCCCGATGAGAAGTATCAGTAATTGTCTCGAAAGGAAATCCCAGCACTATTGTTTTGTTTTTTCCTTTACTTGCTATCATGGAGGGCTGATCGCCACCATTATACCAGCCTATCACCCACGCATTCATATCGGCGGGCTTAAGTACGTCTGCATCTTCCACAAAATAACTTTCTGTATTTGGAAGTGCGTGGTAGTTCAGTTGACCCTGTAGTTTCAGCCCCGAATCTGCAGGACTATCCAGCCGAACCATCCCGTATTTCTTGTATTCGGTGGTATCGGGTTGAACATGAAGCACTTCTTCAATGAATTGTTGACTTTCAGCATCCGAATGATACATGTCGGATGCTACATAAGCTCCACTAACCAGCAGATTTCCGCCTTGTTGCGTATAGGTTCTTATACGACGTTGCAAATCTAATGGAAAAGTTTGAAACTGTGGTGCTTTTTTTACATTTCCTAATATAGTTTGTTTTTGTTTCCCTGCAATAAAGTTGATCATCCTGTACTTTTCAAGGGTAATATCACCTGCTCTCACAGCTGCAACGCTGGTCGAAACAAATGAGTATCCTGCTTTACGAATTGACTGTCCGTGAAGGTAAGGGTAATCGAAGGTGTTGCCCCGTATGACTAAATCTTCATGGGTACGCTCACTGGCACCGAAGCCCGGCACCCTGTTGCTTTTATAGGGAGAACTAACGGAGAAATCGTGTTGTCGACCCGTAAAACCAACATCGTAGAGGTAAGGTACACCTGCATCCTTGTCGTTCAAAAAGCCGGCTACCGGGCCGAGGTTAAAGTGCTCCGGACCGCTTACACGGTCAAAGCCGTTAATGATCAATACTTCTCCCTTCTCGTGGGGGGCCTTGTAAACGGAAAGTACTTCGGACGGAAAACTTTGTCCGCCACTATTCACAGCCGAAAGTTTAAAACTATATATTTTGCCCGGCTCAATAGTAAGGTAGATACTATCCGACGAAACCATGAATCCGTTATCGAAGCCACCGCCGTCAATGCGCGTCTGCAATCGATAGTGTGATGGCATAGCAGTCGGCTCAAGGGGGTCGGGAGTTGCTTTCCATTTCAGACTAATAACAGTAGGGGTGATAAACCTGCTACTAAAATGACTGATGGGTAAGGGCTGCACAACATAGTCCCTGTTGTTGGATACAGCCAGGTATTTTAATATGCCTTTATATATGGCTCTACTTACAGTAAATCTGAATCCCGGATCGAGGGCATATTTCATGTCCTCGAAATTCTGATGTGATAAGAGTTCCAGCAACATAGTCGGCACCTCAGGAACTCTTGATTCGCTGTACGATCGGTTCCAGATTCCGCGTCTCGTCCAGTCACTACGGTGGGTTGCCCGGATAGAATGTACAATTTCCGATTGAATCATATCTACCATATCACGGGCGGCCCAACGTGAAGTGCCGTTCTTATATAATGTATCTCCAATCGAATTGGTTATGGTAGCTATTCCAAGTGTTCCTACTATAGAATCGCCGGTTCGAACTCCTGCATCGGTATGAAATGCAAAAGCCAGATCGACAGGAACTCCAAGTCCTTCCTTCAGGTAGTTTACCCAGTGACCGCGTGACTGAAAATCATCGGAATAGTGGTTTGTGTTCTGAGTCCGGCTATACACCGAGTCGGGCACTCCTGCCCATTGCAGCCAGTACCTGGCTCCCTCAGCAAATCGGGGGAATCCGCTTACGAAGGGTGTAGGTATGCTGTCGATAAGTAACTGAGCTTTAGCACCGGTAACTGTGCCCATGCCTCCGCCAAATTTAACTGCATCTGCAGTAACAATTCGTCCGTTTTTAGTACTGTGATTCGTTAAGACAACCTTACTGTCGGCTTTTCTTCCCTTGTCGAAATGGAAATGACCAAGGTACAGCCAGGTTCCTCCGTTTACAGTCTGATTTACTGAAAAGCGGGTAACACCACCTGTATGATGAACACTATACTGAGCTTCGGTAGTACTGTTGTCAACTGTTCGGAAAGAAATGTACACTGCATACATTCCCTCCTCCGGAATATCCGGAATCCATTCTATCCGACTGCTTTCGTAGGGGTCGGTAAGTGTCTTTGCCTGTACATAGGTCCCTGCAATAAACGGATTTTCCTGATAGGTATACCATTTCTTGTAATCGGCAAATCCGGGGATGTACTTTTTCCAGTGATACAGGTCGTTATATTCCCTATAGCGGGAACGATCCGCTTTATCGTTATCGACAATCACTTCGTTGGGATTGACATCTCGTTCACGGGGAATATAAACCCGGGCACCTGCATTTTCAAGCATAGGAGCAAGAAAAGGCAGAACAAAGGAGGTGGTCAATAAATCTTCTACCGTTTGAAATAAATTAGGTCGTTGCCAGCCCCACACAGTATCGTTAAGTAAATTGTGCAAACCATGGCTGTGCCAGAGTGCTATATTTCTGTTGGTAAGTCCGTGCGACAACTGATAAGGCCGATCAAGTTCTGAAACAGCAGGTACTGAAAGTTGATTCGCTCTGTAATAACGTATGCTATCAGCAATGGGCCTCAGGTAATTCGGGATCAGTTGACGGATGTCTTTTTGATAGGCCATGGCAACGATCGTATATCCGGGGTAATCGGAAGAAAGTTGGCGTTTCAGCAATCCGTAAATCTGATCTACGTTTTCCTTCCGAAAAGGTTGTTGTCCAAAATCATCGTTAGCAGTTACAATTACCATTCGTTCGGCCTTGTTTACTGTTATAGCAACTCGTTTGATGGTGTCGGAAAACGCATATTGATGGGCGATGACGGTTAAAGAATCACCGATTAACTTTTCAAGAGTAGGTCGTTTAGTCCGCTGTGCCGAAAGCGTAGCATGGCTCATGGCAACTACGGCAAACAAAAGGATAAACGTACGCAGGTAACTATTTTTCATTCTTAAATTCAACTACTAAAAAGGGGAAGTATGACTTCCGGGTTCTTATTCATCTGTCTTTTACCGTTATTCCGGGTTGAATGTCGCGACCCGAGAGTTCACGCATTACTCTCTCCCAGTCGGTATTCCAGGGATCTGTTTTTCTTCCGGGAGCTATATCGCTGTGACGTACAATATGTTTCATAGGATAATGTGTGCATAAGCTAACCAGCAGGTCGGTCAATGCCACATATTGTTCTTCTGTCGGATGCTCCACCGTATCGTTGATAAGTTCGATACCCAGTGAGCGGCTGTTAATTCCTGAAGTGCCATCAGGCAATTTACTTTTACCGGCATGATAAGCGATGTTGGTATCGTCGACAAGCTGATAAATTGTACCACTGCGGTCGATAATGTAATGGGCAGCTACACCATAACGACGAAACTGCGAAAGTATTTTAGTAAGGTCCCAGTGATCTCCGCCTGAAGCGTTGTAGGTGGAATGAACCACAACTACGTCGATATGGCGCGTTTCTGTCTTACGAAATCCGAAAGTAACCGGTTTAGGGATGAGTTGTTGAGCTGTGAGTGTAAACAAGAGTGTACACACTATTAATATTATACTTGCTTTTCTTTTCTTCATCCTTTCAAACTACCAACCCGTTAAAAAATCATGCCGTGAAAATACATCCAGACAATATACCGTACAAATTTACCTAAAAGCATTGAAATAGCAACCACCCACACACGACATCTGAAGAATCCTGCTGCAACGGCAATAGCATCGCCAACGCCCGGGAGGAAAGAAAAGAAAGCAAACCAATCACCATACTTATGAATGATGGCAGTAAAGCGATCTAATCGTTCTCGTTTTATACGAAGGTATTTCTCAATCCATTCGAGTTTTCCCAGTTTCCCCAGGTAATAGCAACTCATTCCTCCCAGCCAGTTGCCGAGTGTAGCAACGGCTACCAGCTTCCAGGGGTCTAAACCTCCCATCATCATGCCCGAGAAGACCACTTCCGAACTAAAAGGAACTACTGTTGCGGCCAAAAAGGACGCAATGAACAGTCCCAGGTAACCCAATCCGGCTAAACCACTCATATAAACAGGTATTGACTAATAAGTAAAAACAGATGTAGTGCGATTATACAATAGAACAGAATAGGGTAAATGGCTGGTTTAAGTAAACTGAAAGGATGTGCCAAAAGAATAGCCAGAAAAAAGGCAAGCAGGGGAAGAAAACGTGCTGCGTTTTGCTGATATACTACTAAAAACAGAATGATGGCCATCATGAGAAGGAATAAAACATAAATGTACTTTCTGGTTTGAATGGAATCATCAAGAATTTTCCGGAACAGTCCGATGAGTAGTATAATTACGCTACCACTTATTAATCCGATGAAGACCAGAAACTGTGGATTATGTACAGGAAAATAAAGTGTTGGCTGAAGTAAAAGGACTAGCTCAGGGGCTACTTCTGTGAATATCCCTTTCGACCAGAAATAGGCATTGAAAAATATCCAGGGAATTGCCAGTCCTGTGAGCGACGCCAGCCAGGTACGGAGAGATAAGCTCTTCAGAATTAAAAAGCCTGTCCACACAATGGGAATGATAAGTAAATAAAGAGGTTCAACAAGCGACAGTAAGGAAATGATGAGACTTCCCAGAAATGATTGTTCAACAGCTGTACGGTTTCTGAACATCCCGAAGAAGAACTCTAAACTAAGTAAAAAGGCGGTTAGAAAAAGGTGAGCATAAAGATCCATCCGTAGTTCAGGCCATGTGACGGTAAAGACAAGAAATAAGAAAACAGGAAGGAAACTTTTAATACGGATAATCGAAAAATGAAGCACAAATCGCCTCAGCAATACCGAGTTAATAGCTACCAGAAAGAGTAAGGCAAGTACATGATAAACGGGCGACCACCCTGAGTCAATAAGAAGGGTAGATGATGCATCGCTGAAGTAGGGCCACCACAACAGATGACCACCCCAGATGGCAAGATAAGTGATCAGTAACAGGATAAATGTAGATAAACCCGGTTTTATTAAAGCGTGTAGGGAGGGGGTTTTCATGTAGTTGGGGATAAATAAAAGAAATGCGGATGCTCATACAACATCCGCATTTCAGTAAGAAATCAGGTATTAATTGGCTACAAAACCTCGTTTAATCAGGAGAGCTGAAGGATTAGGCTCTTTGCCACGGAAATTAAGATATAATTTCATAGCTTCTTCAGAGTCACCTTTTTCCAACACATTTGTACGGAAAGCAGTAGCTACTTCCTGATTGTAAATATCGCCGGTCTCAACGAAAGCCTGGTAAGCGTCTGCATCAAGTACTTCAGCCCATGTGTAGCTGTAATAACCAGCTGCGTAACCACCTGCAAAGATATGGTTGAAGTTGGTGCTGCGGTAACGTACAATGATTTCAGGAATCATTCCCATTTTCTCCATGGATGCTTTTTCGAAAGCTTCCGGATCCAGGTCGTCGGCCGAAGTCAGCATATGGTAATCCATATCAAGGATAGCAGCTGATAAGAGTTCAGTCATTACAAAGCCCTGGTTAAAGGTGCCTGTCTTTTGAATTTTTTCGATCAGTTCATCAGGCATTACTTCACCTGTTTCGTAATGTTTAGCATAGGTTTTCATTACCTGGGGCTCGAAGCACCAGTTTTCCATAATCTGAGAAGGAAGTTCCACAAAGTCGCGAACTACATTCGTTCCTGAAAGACCCGGGTAGGTCGACTGTGCCAGCAATCCGTGCAACCCATGACCAAATTCATGGAACAAGGTTTCAACTTCGTCCATATTCATCAGCGAAGGCTTATCGCTTGTAGGTTTCGTAAAGTTACCTACATTCACGATAACCGGACGGTGGTTAGTTCCGTCTTTAATAAATTGTTCTGCATAGTTACTCATCCATGCACCGGCACGTTTACCCGGGCGTGGAAAATAATCAGTAAGAAGTACACCAATTAAAGAACCATCGGCATCTGTAACTTCAAAAGCTTCCATATCGGCGTGATACTTAGGAGTATTTTCCAGTTTTTTAAACTGAAGTCCCCACAGTTTGCCAGCAAGGTCGAAAGCACCCTGACGAACGTTTTCCATTTTAAAGTACGGACGAAGCGCTTCTTCATCGAGATCGTATTTTGCCTGACGAAGTTTTTCAGCATAATACCACCAGTCCCATGCTTCCAGTTTTTCACCCTTGCCTTCTGCATCCATCATTTTTTGTAATTCGTCACGTTCAGCTTTTGCCTGATTCAATGCAGGTTGCCATACCGACTGAAGGAATTCTACTACTTTAGCAGGGGTCTTTGCCATTGTATTGTCGAGGATAAAATCAGCAGGAGTATCAAATCCCATTAATTTAGCTCTCTGAATACGTAACTGTGTAATCTTTTTGATGGTTTCGTTATTATCATTTGCATCACCATTGTTACCACGATTCGCGTAAGCAAGCAGCAATTCTTTGCGAAGTTCGCGGTTTTCACCATATTGTAAAACCGGCATAAAGCTGGCTTTTGAAGTAGTGAACAACCATTGACCTTCTTTTCCGGCTTCTTTGGCAGCCACAGCGGCAGCTTGTTTTACACTTTCAGGTAAACCGGCCAGCTCAGCTTCGTTGGTTACAAATTTCTGGAATGCATTGTTGTCGTTGAGTAAGTTCTGACCAAAGGTAAGCTGAGCCATGCTCAGTTCTTTGTTGATGTCTCGTAATTGAGCCTTAGCTTCTTCGTTCAAATCAGCACCACTGCGTACAAAGTTCTTGTAGTATTTCTCCAGAATGCGGTTTTGCTCTGGATTCAGACCCAGACTTTCGCGCTCGTTGTAGAGAGTTTTTACCCGTTGGAAAATCTTATCATTCAGATACAGGTTATCACCATGTTCCGACAACAAAGGCGATACTTCGTTTGCAATCGCTGAAAGAGAGTCGTTCGTTTCTGCCGAATAGAGATTGAAGAACACAGAAGATACACGTGTTAATATCTCTCCACTGTATTCAAGTGCTTCTATCGTATTGACAAAAGTAGGAACTTCAGTGTTGTTGGCCACTGCTTCGTATTCAGCTTGTTGTAATTTAATACCTTCTTTGAAAGCAGGTAAGAAATGTTCGGTTTTAATTTGCTCAAACGACGGAATGCCGTATTCGTTAGGGAATTCCGAATAGAACGGATTCTTTTCGTTACAACTAATCAATGTTGCAATCATTGTCATAATTACTAGCGTTTTCTTCATATTCATTTATTTTGTTGTTTGTTCTCGAAAGGCAAAGATACATTTATTTTGAATAATTATCACATCCGTTGAAGTACAAATGCCTTATCTTGTTCTAATTGAAGGATAAGTTCGTCCAATGAGGCGAACTTTTTCTCGTCACGTATTTTGTACAGAAATCTCACCTTCAGGTGTTGGTGGTAGATATCCTGATTGAAATCAAAAATGTGTACTTCCAGACTAAGTCGAAGGGTGTTATCGATAGTAGGACGATAACCTATATTCATCATGGAAGGCAGGGTTAGGCCGTTCCACTCCACATTTACCGCGTATACTCCGATTCCGGGAATTAGCTTATCCTCCGGCACCACCTTTAAGTTGGCAGTCGGGAAACCAATTTTGCGCCCCACCTGGTAACCACTCACCACTTCTCCGGTAAAAGCATAATTATAGCCCAGCAAGTCGGATGCTTCGTTCAGCTGGCCTGCTTTTAAGAAGTTCCGGATAGTCGACGAGCTGATGTGTTTCTGTTTTTCGGTAAAATACCGTTCAGCCCGAATTACGTTCACACCGGTTTGTCGACCGTATCCTTCGTATTCATTAAAACCATCTTCCCGGTTATGTCCGAAGCGGTGATCATGTCCAACCAGTAAAAGTCGTACCCCCATCTCCCCGGCAAGTGTATCACGTATAAATTCGAGAGCCGTCAGTTTAGCCATTTCAGGAGTAAAATCAAGTACTTCGACGCTGTCAACCCCGGTAGCTTTTAACAGTTCGAGCTTTTCTTCCAGTGATGTTAGCAGTTGAGGCTGAAAGCTGTCGTGCAATACTTTGCGTGGATGGATAGAAAAGGTAATTATTCGTGATTTCAGTCCCATCAGGGCGGCTTCTGATTTTAGTTGCTCTATAAGAAAGCGATGGCCGACATGTACTCCATCGAAAAATCCTACTGTTGCTGCGTAGTTTGCTTGCATAGTTATTCGTTAGATTGATAAAAGAAATTCCAGCGACTCATCTTGCGTTACCAGTCGGGTCTGAAATCCCATGGCATCAGCTGTTTCAATATTTTTAATTCCGTCGTCTAAAAAAAGACATTCCCCCGCTTGCACCCCCGCATCTCTTAGAAGGTATTCGAAGATATCGTTGTTGGGTTTGGTCATCCCCAATTCATAGGAGAGGTAACATTTGTCGAATAATTGTTCCCTTGTAGTACCGTGTTTAGCAAATGCCTTTGCGGCACTTTGCTCAATATGCAATGGATTGGTGTTGCTGAGCATCAGAATCCGATAGTTGGCACGTAATTGGCGCAAAACTGCTATCTTCCCGGCAGGGATGTCCTGTAAAAACGACATCCACGCCTCATCAATCTCAGCATCTGTCGGGTTTTTAGAGCTGATAGCCCGGATATTGTTTCTAAATTCCTGTAAGCCGATACTGCCTTGTTCCCATTCAAGAAAGAAACCCGACTGCCCGAAATTACTCAGGTAGTGTTCTGCGTTATCGGCGCCGATAGCCTTTAACCTGCTGATGCATAAAGGTAAGTCGAGATTTATTACTACCCCGCCAAAGTCAAATACCAGGGTGCTGATCGTATTCCGGTTGGTCATATACATTTATATCAGATTGAAAAAAAAACGATAGCTATTTGCAGGAATGGTAAAATTCATTACTTTTGCAATCGCTTTGCAAAAATACAAAAAAAATTGCAATGCGGGCCCTTAGCTCAGCTGGTTAGTAGCACCTGACTCATAATCAGGGGGTCGTTGGTTCAAGCCCAACAGGGCCCACAAGCTAAAAAAGCTATCTTCCTGTCAAAACGGAAGGTAGCTTTTTTGTAGTATAGCTAATAAAACAGGTGCCGAAGTTTAATACTTCGTTTTATTTGCATATCTCACCAATGCCAGCATCACAGGAACTTCAACAAGCACCCCGACAACTGTAGCGAGGGTAGCGCCCGAATTCAATCCGAATAATACAATCGCAACGGCTACTGATAGCTCAAAGAAATTACTTGCACCAATCAGCGATGCAGGTGCAGCAATGTCGTGAGGTAATTTCCATTTTTTTGCCCACTTATAAGCGAAGAAAAATATAACAACGGTTTGAATAATAAGTGGTATGGCTATCAATAGAATGTTGAATGGATTCTTTACGATTATATCTCCCTGGAAAGAGAAAATAATTATCAGTGTAAGTAATAATCCGCTGATCGTTGTGCCGGTAAATTTTTTAAGAAACACCTGTTCAAAGAATTCCAACCCTTTCTTTTTTATCACCAGATTGCGCGTCACTATCGCCAATACTAACGGAATTACTACAAATAATATTACGGACAGTAAAAGTGTATTCCATGGAATAGCAATGCCTGAAACTCCCAGCAGCAGAGTAACTATCGGGATAAAGGCCACAATAATTATCAGGTCGTTGATAGCTACCTGTACCAGGGTATAGGCCGGATTCCCCCTGGTAAGGTGACTCCACACAAATACCATGGCTGTACAGGGTGCTGCTCCTAAAAGAACTGCCCCGGCGAGGTACTCTTTTGCTACTTCTTCAGGAATCAATGCCTTGTAGATAACAAAGAAGAACAACCAGGCAATACCAAACATGGTAAAGGGTTTGATCAGCCAGTTAGTCACCAGGGTTACTGTAAGTCCTTTTGGCATCTTAACAGCATTCACCACGCTGCGAAAATCAATTTTAAGCATCATGGGAAAAATCATAATCCAGATAAGTACGGCTATAGGGATAGAAACGTTTGCGTATTCTAATTTTCCCAGTGTGCCGGGAACTATTGGTGCGAATTTTCCTATAGCTATACCGGCTACGATGCACAACGCTACCCAAAGCGTTAAGTAGCGGTCGAAAAACGACATGGAAGCAGATTCTTTACTCATTGTGTTATTTATAGGCTGAAAGTGTTAAACTGAAAATCCCGTTTCCGTTCGAACCGAACTGCTGTGCTTTATTGGATTCATAACTGAGGCTTGATTTCTTCTTCGTAGAATTTATAGAAGCCGGCTTTTATTTCATCCCGCACCCGGATAAACTCACTATTGATAAACTCTTCAGTACCCTCAGCATGACTGGGATCATCAAATCCGATGTGTAAACGATGCTTCACTTTTCCCATGAAGGCGGGGCAGTTTTCATTAGCACCACCACAAACGGTAATTACATAATCCCATTCGTCATTAATATAGATATCAACCGAATCGGAGGTGTGGTGACTGATGTCAATTCCGATATCTTTCATGACCGATACTGCTTTCTGATTAAGTTTGCCCGAAGCCTCAGTACCTGCTGAACTTACGATGATACGAGGGTCGAACGATTGCAGAAAGCCATGAGCCATCTGACTGCGGCAGGAATTGCCCGTACAAAGAATAAGTACTTTCATTGTGTTTGTTTTAATTAGTACATGAATAGTTGTGTTGTCCGATTTTTTGAAAGAAATCATCAAATCGGGCCAGCTTCTCTTTTATGGAATCACCACAGATGCAATAATTTATTTTTACTCCCTCTGTCGTCCCGTGAATAAGGCCGCTTTCGCGAAGTTCTTTCAGGTGTTGTGAAACGGTAGTGCGACTCAGGGGCAGTTGATCGGATATGTCGCCTGAAATACAGCTTTCTGTTTCAGCAAGGAATCTCAGAATGGCAAGACGCGCCGGATGCGATATTACCCTTGCAAATTCTGCTAAATCCTGTAGTTCTGTATCAAATACCTCTGGTTTCTTCATCTCTTATGTTATATGTCGCAAACATACGACATATATAAGATTTATGCAATACCTTAGTGATAATTTAGAATGAGCGCTTGTAATAATATGCTGTAGAACTATAAAAAAACCGTATAGTTATAGTGTTCTTAGTCAAAGTATTTATATACATTTGCAGGTGTACTTTAAATCTAATTGTTGCATGAAAAACAAAGTTAACCGACGTAATTTTATTGCAACTACTGCGGTAGGTGCAGTAGGAGCATTGCTGAGCGGAGTGCCCGATATAGCTAATGCTCAGAAGAGAGACCAGAAAAACGACTCGCCTTCTGTAAAGAAAAGGGTGGTATTAGTGGGTACCGGTTCAAGAGGCACCGGCTTTTGGGGTAAAAAGGTGATCGAAGGCTACAGCGACAGAGTGGAGTATGTGGGCTTGTGTGATTTAAATCCCGGTCGGCTTGAAGCTGCGAAAAAGCACATGGGTGCCAGCTGTAAAACCTATCTCGATTTTGATCAGATGCTCAGGGAACAAAAACCGGATGTGGTAATTGTATGTACTACCGATTCATCTCACGATACACTTATCATTAAAGGGCTGGAGGCCGGTTGTGATGTGATTACCGAGAAGCCAATGACTACCGACGAAGTGAAGTGTCAGGCTATCCTGGATGCACAAAAACGCACCGGCAAAAAAGTGCTGGTTACCTTTAATTACCGTTATTCTCCTCACCGTGCAAAAATGTGGGAACTGATCCGCAGTGGTGAAATTGGTGAACTTACTTCGATTGACTTTCATTGGTACCTGGATACCAGTCATGGAGCTGATTATTTCCGTCGCTGGCACCGCCGCCGCGAATTCGGTGGTTCATTGTGGGTGCACAAGGCAACCCATCATTTCGACCTGCTGGGGTGGTGGACCGACTCCGAACCCGAGGAGGTATTTGCCTATGGCGCCTTAGAGTTCTATGGAAAGAACGGCAAACAGAGAGGCACCAACTGCCGTACCTGTCCACATGCTTCTTCCTGCGATTTCTACTGGGATATGAACAAGAATGCCTACTATAAAATGCTGTACTCCGACAACGAAAAGCACGACGGGTACCTGCGTGATGGCTGTGTATTCCGTGAAGATATAGATATATTCGACAAGATGTGTGCTTCCATTAAGTATGCCAACGGGGTACAGGTTTCCTACTCTCTTACTGCCTATTCACCTTACGAAGGATATCGTATCGCTTTCAATGGAACTAAAGGGCGTATCGATGCCTGGATACAGGAGAGTAATCCGGTTCACGATGGCGAATACGATGAAATAATGATTACCCGCAATTTCGGGAAACGCAATTATATCCGTATCCCTCATGCCGAAGGTCATGGTGGTGGTGATAAATTATTGCACGATAAAATATGGAAAGGACTCACGGAGGATCCGATGAAACAGAGTGCGGGAGTGCGCGATGGAGCGTTCTCTATACTCACCGGAGTAGCAGCACGTATAAGCTGTGATACCGGTAAGCCGGTGAAACTTGCAAGTCTTACCGACCTGAAACCCATAGCTAAAAAAGATAGCTAAGACCATCAAGCCCCCGGAGATAGATTTTTCCGGGGGCTTGTTTTTACTGTTCTGATTCCGCTTTACGAATATATACATCACGTTGCGGAAAAGGTATCTCAATTTTCTTTTCCTTGAAAGCTCTGAAAATTGAATAATAAATCTCACTCTTAAGAATCAGAGGTTTTTTAATGTATTCCGTAGTCCAGAATTGAAGTGTGAAATCAATACTACTATCACCGAAACCATCAAACCGCACGTAAGGTTCGGGGGTGAGTAATACACCTGCTTGTTTATTAACAACCTCAAGTAAAATCTCCCTGACTACGAATGGATCTTCCTTGTAAGCCACGCCCACTTCCATGTTGATACGGATTTGATTGTTGGTTAGACTCCAATTGATAACCCTGCTGTTGATAAAGTCGGAATTAGGTACCACAACGGCAATATTATCATTGGTTAGTACGGTTGTAGCTCTTGCCGATATATTGGTGATATTCCCGTTCAGGCCGTCGATCTCTACACGGTCGCCCACCTTTACAGGTCGTTCAAAGAGAATAATAATACCGCTGATAAAATTGCTGGTAATATTTTGCAAGCCAAATCCGATACCAACCCCCAGTGCTCCCAACAACAAGCCTAAAGCACTTAAGTCAATTCCGGTTGATTGTAAAATAATATAGAGACCAATAATTATCAGTATATAACGTATGATCGTAGCTATGGCTTCGCTGACTCCGATATTCATATTGTATTTTGGAAATACCTTTTTTACCAGAAATCGTGAAAGACGAGAGGTAAAGAAGAATAAAAGGATTAATGACAATATTAAAACAGTCAGCGTTTTTAACGTAAAGTCGGACGAGCCAAGTTTGAATAGCTGTGTGTTGAAGAACTGATTCAGCCATTCCAGAATTTCTTCAGTGGTAGCCATAGTATTCTGGTTGATGTTTATTATTAAAGATTCGAAGCTGCTAAAATATATATTTTTTATTTCTTACAACGCACTTCCTTCTTTTCTGTGTAAAAAAAATCTTGTGTATCTTTGATGCTTTTTCATAGACCAGCATAAACATCCCTTCCGGAAAATTGTTACAACCGGAAGAATAAATACAAGCATTGAAAACGAGTAATTCACAAAACATACCATCTCCCTCGCTCATAACTGTGCTAAAACCCTACCGGGGCCTCATTGCTGTGTTAGCACTACTGGCCCTGTTGAGCAATGGAGTAAACCTGGTAATCCCTCAATTAATTTCCGAAGCTATCGATTCGGTAGAAGGCGGAGCCTTCTCTATGAAGCGCACCATTTTTCTGTTTCTTGCAGCCTCCCTGAGTATTTTTGTGTTTCAGCTGTTGCAGGGGTTTATGCAAACCTATGTTTCTGAAAAAGTGGCAAGGGATATTCGAACCGATCTGAATGCACGTATATCCCGGCAACGCTATGGCTTTATCCTGTCGTCCGATCCTTCCAGATTGCTGACTAACCTGACCTCCGATGTGGATGCCCTGAAAAACTTTGTGGCAGTGGGTATTGTGTCGCTGGTTTCTTCGGTATTTGTACTGATTGGAGCCAGTGTGCTGTTGCTGAGTATCAACTGGCGACTGGCACTTAATGTGTTGGTTGTAATTCCGGTTATTGCAGGGGCATTTGGTTTTGTGTTCAGTAAATTGAGGGTCTTGTTTAAGAAAAACAGAGAGGTAATTGATAAACTGAACAAAATTATTAACGAAAATATAGTGGGTGCAGCCTTAATCCGGGTGCTGAGCTCTCAGACTGCCGAATATGATAAGTTCGTACTTTCAAATGAACGCGCCCGTACTATCGGGATGTCTATCCTGCGTTATTTTGCAGCACTGATTCCTACTGTTGTATTTGTAGGTAATATGGCCTCACTGGCTATCCTTGTGCTGGGAGGTCGTTTTGTAATCAATGGCTCCATGTCGCTGGGCGATTTTGCAGCATTTAATTCCTACTTATCCATTCTTATTTTCCCCATTATGGTGATCGGGTTTGTGGGGAATTACATAACGCAGGCTTCTGTGTCACACCGGCGTATCCGTGAAGTGATGGATGCACCTGAGCAAGCTGAATCCGGGACACAGAAGTTACAATTAACCGGACGAATCCGCTTTGATAAGGTGTCGTTAGTTCTGGGCGATCGGCCTGTCCTTAAATCAATCAGCTTCAGTTTGGCTCCCGGAAGTAAAACTGCCATTATCGGTCCGACAGCCGCCGGCAAAACACAACTGTTATATGTGTTAACAGGTCTGATAGATCCGGCAGAAGGGCAGGTCTTGTTTGATGAGGTGCCTATGAATGAGATTCATAAATCTACTTTTCGCCATCAGGTAGGTTTTGTATTTCAGGATAGTATCATTTTCAACCTTACTGTGCGCGAAAATATAGCCTTTAATGTGAGCGTCGACGAACAAAGGATGAAGAAAGCAATTCGTGTGGCCGAATTGCAGGACTTTATCGAATCACTACCCGACGGACTGGAAACCGTGATATCCGAAAGGGGTTCCAACTTGTCGGGTGGCCAAAAACAACGGTTGATGCTTGCAAGAGCATTGGCGCTGGAGCCTCGTGTGTTGCTGCTCGACGACTTTACAGCCCGTGTTGATGCATTGACCGAACGAAAGATACTTGCCAATATACAGGAGGAGTATCCCGGAATAACCTTGCTTTCCATTACTCAGAAAATTGCTCCGGTAATGGATTACGATCATATATTGTTGATAGAAGAAGGGGAACTGCTGGCCGGGGGAACACACAAGGAGCTGCTGCATACCAGTCCGGAGTACGTGCAACTATTCAACTCACAACGAAGTACGAACCATTATGAATTATAATCTTGATTTTGATTCGATCCGGAATCAGACAATGTCGACTCCGGAAATGTTCCGCAAGTTGTGGAAGTTAGTGGGTGACGAAAAGCGTAGCCTGCTCATTGCCTTGTTCGTGATAATTGTAAACTCACTGCTTAACCTGGTGGCTCCCTTTCTTATTGGTGATGCTGTGGATAAGTTTGTTGTTGCCCGTGAATATTCGGGCGTGATCCGCTACGCTGTGATTTTATTCGGAATCTTTATCGTGGTAGTCCTTACCGGATACGGTCAAACGCAATTAATGGGTAAAGTCGGACAACGAATGTTGTATAATTTACGAAATGCTGTTTTTACAAAGCTTCAGGAATTGCCTTTTGCCTTTTTTAATCAAAACAAGTCAGGCGACCTGATCTCCCGTATCAATAGTGATACTGAGAAAATCAACCAGTTCTTTTCTCATTCACTGATTCAGTTTGCCGGTAGTCTGGTGTCGATGACCGGTGCAGCTGCCTTTTTGCTGGGTATTAATCTTAAACTGGGACTTGCTGCTCTTATCCCGGGAGTTGTATTGTGGATCTTTACGCGCCTGGTGTCGCCTTATGTTAAGAAGATGAATGCACGTAGTTTACGCAGCAGCGGACAATTAAGTGCCGAAATTCAGGAAAGTCTGTCGAATTTTAAGGTCGTTATAGCCTTTAACCGACGGGATTATTTCAGGGAAAAGTTTGAGGTAGCGAATGCCGATAATTATAAAAAGGCACTAAAGGCCGGTTTTGTAAATACTTCCCTTGCTCCTGTTTACAGTGTGCTGGCGAATATCGGACAGCTGGTGGTGCTGGCCTTCGGAATCTTCATGATTCTCAACGGAGAGTTTTCCATTGGCTTGTTGATTAGCTTTCTTTCTTATATCGTTCTGTTTTATAATCCCTTGCGACAAATAGCCGGTATCTGGGCTAACTTTCAGGTAGCACTTGCCAGCTGGGACCGTATCTCGATGATATTATCGCTGGAAAATGATATGCCGGTCCTCGACCACCAACAGTATGAAACCGATTCGTCGGTGCTTACCTTCGACAAGGTAAGTTTTGCCTATACGCCGGGAAAGGATATATTATCCGGTATTAACCTGTCGCTGGAAGCCGGGAAGACCTATGCTTTTGTAGGGCCGACAGGGGGAGGGAAGACCACCACAGCCTCACTGATCTCCCGTTTGTTTGATCCCGATAAAGGACGCATCTTACTTCATGGTCGTGATTTGCGATCGTACGATGCCAACGAACGTGCGCGCCGTATTGGTTTTATTCTTCAGGAGCCTATCCTTTTTACCGGTAGTTTGCACGACAATATTATATATGGTAATCCACTTTACCAGAATCTGTCAGAAGAAGAACTGTTGGCTGCACTCCGAAAAGAAGGACTCGCCTCCCTGCTTGGTCGTTTTAGTGGCGGACTGCAAACCGGTATTAATGCATCGGGTGATGGGGTGAGTCTCGGACAACGTCAGTTGATCGCCTTTATTCGCGCCGTACTTCGAAAACCCGACCTGCTCATCCTGGACGAGGCAACAGCTAATATCGATACACTCACCGAGCAATTGCTCGAAGAGGTGTTGGCAAAGTTACCGGCGACTACTACCCGCATTATTATTGCTCACCGACTGAATACGATTGAGAATGCCGATGAAATCTATTTTGTGAATTCCGGACAGTTACTAAAAGCCGGTTCGATGCAACAGGCTGTTCAATTATTATTACACGGCAAACGGGTAAGCTGATAAAAAACTACCCCTGCTAACCAGTCAGGCTTGCAGGGGTACACTATAAAATCATAAAAAGCGTTTAATTGAAGATTTCCTCAGCAGCGCCTTTCGCTTGTTCCACGCCATCTTTCAGTTTATCTCCTGCTTTATTTAAGCCGTATTTAACTTTTATTTTTTCAAAACGTACCTTCAATTCACCAATTTTCTGTTGATCTTCTGCCGACAACTTATCTGCAAAGCGATCGTAAGTCTCGGTTGCAAACTTAGTAAACTTTGCTTCAATCTTTTCCCATTCGGTTTCACTCAGATTTTCCACATTCGCTTCGGTAGTTGCAATGAAGGTCTCGAAGCTTTTAATGTAATTGTCTTTGTTGTTGAGTAAATCACAGGAGGATAAAAAGACTCCTGATGCAATAAGAATCAGAAACAAGGCTTTGTTAACGCTTTTTTGTGTAACAACGGATAGTTTTGTTTTCATGTAATTTGTTTTTTAGTTAGAAAATATATACGATCCGGCTGTGCCGGAGATTTCTTTCACTAAAATGATAACACCATCCTTTGTTTAAATGTTTGGAAAAGGGTGAGCTTTTCCGGCTAAGCGCGAATTTTAGTTCCGGTTCCTTATTTCCACCCTTCTGATTTTACCGCTGATTGTTTTCGGCAGCTCATCCACAAATTCAATAATTCGGGGATACTTGTAGGGAGCTGTCACCTTTTTTACATGCTCCTGTATTTCAGTAGCCAGCTCATCACCTGCTTTGTCTTTGTATTCTTTTGAAAGGATAATAGTTGCTTTTACAATCTGACCACGCAATTCATCGGGTACTCCGGTGATGGCACATTCAACCACTGCCGGATGGGTCATCAGGGCGCTTTCTACTTCGAAAGGACCAATCCGGTAACCCGAACTCTTAATCACGTCGTCCATACGACCTACAAACCAAAAATAGCCATCTTCGTCCCTCCAGGCTACATCACCCGTGTGATATAATCCGTCGTGAATAACCTCGCAGGTGAGTTGCTCGTTTCGGTAGTAGCCCTTGAACAATCCCACCGGATAGCCCTTATCGAGACGAAGCACAATTTCGCCCTGTTCACCCACTTCGGCACTTCGCCCGTCGGCCGTAATCAGGTCGACACGATAGTGCGGATTCGGTTTTCCCATCGAGCCCGGTTTTGGTTCCATCCAGGGAGCTGTTAGTACGGTTGCAGTCGTTTCGCTTTGACCGTAGCCTTCTTTTAACCGGATACCGGTCAGTTTCAGGAATTGGTCATATACCGCGGGGTTTAGTGCCTCGCCGGCTATAGTACAGTATTCCAGCGAGCTGAGATCGTAGCTGCTAATGTCTTCCCGGATTAAAAAGCGGAAAATGGTAGGAGGGGCGCAGAGCGAAGTGATTCTGTACTTCTGGATCATTGCCAGCATATCAGTAGGTGCAAACTTGTCGTGATCGTACACAAACACACAAGCTCCCACTATCCACTGTCCGTATAATTTCCCCCATACCGCCTTCAGCCATCCCGTGTCGGCAATGGTAAGGTGCAAACTGTCCTCATGCAGATTATGCCAGTATTTCGCTGTAACTATATGTGCCAGAGGGTATAAATGATCGAGCATTACCATTTTCGGATTACCCGTGGTGCCCGAAGTAAAGCTTATAATAAGCGGATCTATATTGATGTTACAAGCTCTGCAGGAAGTAAATTCAGGAGCTTTGGGCATTTCTTTCTGAAAGTCGTGCCAGCCATCGGGTACCAGCGGTCCCACTGAAATTACTTTCTCAAGTTGTAGAGATGCCGGGCGGGCAGCCTCAATATGGTTTAAAATGGATTCTTCACCAACGGCAATGATGGCTTTTATTCCGGCAGCATTGTTTCGGTAGATGATGTCTTTTTCGGTAAGCAGATGAGTAGCCGGGATAATAACAGCACCAATTTTATGGAGTGCAATAATTGTAAACCAGAACTCATAGCGGCGTTTCAGAATGGCCATTACCTTATCACCCTTGCCAATTCCCAGCTCCTGAAAATAGGCAGCCGTCCGGTCGGAATACTGCTTGATATCGGCAAAGGTAAATTCGCGGCATTCGCCTTTGTCGTTTGTCCACAACAATGCTTTTTTATCCGGAGTAATAGCTGCCCATTCGTCCACTACATCGTAGGCAAAGTTAAACTGTTGCGGTACCATCAACCGATAATTCGCGGTGAAATCCTCAAAGTCCGTAAAGGACGTCTGTTTAAGAAACCGTTCTACCATACTCTATATTATAATTGCTAAAAAACGTACTTTTTCTCCGTTCAACGCTTTCATCCCATGGGGGCGGGATGCGTCGAAATAAATACAATCCCCTTCGTGCAGGATAAGGTCGTTGCCACTAATCTGCAGCTGCATACTTCCCTGCAGTATCATGTTGAACTCCTGACCGGGATGGGTGTTGAGCGTCAGTGGCTTGTCGCCCGGTTCTACGGTTACTTCAAAAGGCTCGGCCTTTGCATGCTTAAAACCATGCGCCAGTGAACGGTACTTATAGGCTTTATTGCGTTCTATTCCTATCCCGGTGCCCTTGCGTGTTATAAAATAAGCAGTAGCATGGGGCTCGTCGCCGCTTATCAGCGCAGTTGTTTCGATGCCAAACACATCAGCAGCTTCACAGATAAAACTCATGGGAATATCAACAGTTCCCGATTCGTACTTTTCGTATTCCTCCCGGCTGATGCCGCATTTAGCTGCTGCTTCGGCTGCAGTAAGGTCGAATGCTTCCCGTAAGCCGTGAAGTCGCCGGGCAATTTGTGTGATTTGAGTATTCATGGGTATCCTTTTTTTTACCTGACAAATTTAGTTGAAATAATGCGACTAACCATGCTTTACCCATACATTACAGCTGCTAATTGTACTGATTTATATAATACAAACGAATAGAGTATTAAAATTAATTAACAGTTTTTGAGCTCATTATCGAAAACTAAATCCACCTTCGGTTGTTTATACGAATACGAACACAAATAGTTATTTATAATGAATAAAGATAAAGTTATTCCGAAAGAAATTGAGGAACTTGAAAATGAAGAGTGGTTATACTCGATGGATTATGTGCTTCAGCAATGGGGCCCCGAGCGGGTTGTGGAGTTGCTGAAACAGCTTCAGATCCGTGCACACAAGGCTGGCGTTGAGCTTCCCTTTACAGCCAATACCCCCTATATCAATACGATATCGAGGGATAAGCAATCTCCTTATCCGGGAAATCGTGAGATCGAACGAATGATTAAGAGTCTTATCCGTTGGAACGCAATGGCGATGGTGGTTAAGGCTAACAAGAATGAAAACGGTATCGGAGGACATATCTCCACCTACGCATCGGTAGCTACCTTGCTGGAAGTTGCTTTCAACCATTTCTTCAAAGGCAATGGCGATAACCTGGATGGTGATATGGTGTATTTTCAGGGACATGCTGCTCCGGGTATCTATGCCCGTGCTTTCCTCGAAGGTCGCCTGTCGGTGGATCAGCTGAATAATTTCCGCAGGGAGTTAAATCCTAAAGGCGGACTTTCATCCTATCCACATCCATGGCTGATGCCTAAGTTCTGGCAATTTTCAACGGTATCGATGGGACTTGGTCCTATCACAGCTATTTATCAGGCACGCTTCAACCGTTACCTCGAGGATCGGGGTATTAAGAAAACTGCTAACCAGAAGGTTTGGGCTTTCCTGGGCGACGGAGAAACTGATGAGCCCGAAACGCTGGGTGCTATCACGCTTGCCTCGCGTGAGAAACTGGATAACCTTATCTTTGTTATTAACTGTAATTTACAACGTCTCGACGGACCCGTACGTGGAAACGGAAAGATAGTTCAGGAGCTGGAAGCTGTATTCCGCGGTGCCGGCTGGAATGTAATTAAAGTACTTTGGGGTGGTGAATGGGACGAACTCATCGAGAAGGATACCAAAGGTAAACTGGTGAAGCGCATGGGTGAAATCGTTGACGGTCAGTCGCAAAAATTCTCCATTGCTTCGGGTGATTATGTTCGTAAGGAGTTCTTTGGTTCCGATCCCGAACTGCAGGCTATGGTAAGCCACCTTACCGACGATCAGATTCGTAAGATGCGTCGTGGCGGTCACGATCCTGAAAAGGTGTTTGCTGCCTACAATGCAGCTGTGAATCACAAGGGTCAGCCAACTGTTATCCTGGCTAATACCATTAAAGGATATGGGTTGGGCGAAAGTGGTGAAGGTAAAAACATTACCCACTCTCAAAAGAAATTAAATGAAGACGAATTACGTGAGTTCCGCACACGCTTCGGTATTCCTATCTCCGACGATGAAGTAGCTAAGGCTCCGTTCTACAAACTGCCCGACGATTCGCCCGAAATGCAGTACCTGCGCAAGCGTCGCGAAGAACTGGGTGGTTACGTTCCCGAACGCCGCGAAGATGTGCGCCCTATCAAAACTCCACCCGAAGATATCTTCGCTGAGTTCTACTCCGGATCCGACGGTCGTGAGCTTTCCTCTACGATGGCTTTCGTTCGTATCTTCACAAAACTATTAAAAGATAAGGAAATCGGAAAACTGATCGTTCCTATTATTCCCGATGAAGCCCGTACCTTTGGTATGGAGTCGCTGTTCCGCCAGCATGGTATTTATTCGCATGTCGGACAACTCTACGAACCGGTGGATCGTGAATTGCTGCTT
>JAQUYE010000115.1 GCA_028691965.1 Paludibacter sp.
CCATATACTGGGCATTGCTCCGGTGGTAGTTACAAAAGGATTATCAGCAGGTATCCTCCCATCATCGTAAATCCGGTGCATCTTCCCACTGTGATTGGTCAGGTCCTGTGCATTTTGCATCCGTCCCCTCTCTCCTATACCAAAAAACAGATATCCCTCATTATCAAAAAACATACGGCAACCAAAATGCACACCGCTGTTTGAATCGGGGGTGGCGTGAAAAATCTTTTCAACACGGGTGAGTCGACCGTTACGTAGTTCTGCACGAACGATGGTTGTATTGATGCGATCAGAAGTTTCGCCATCAGCATAGGATAAATACACCAGCTTGTTCTTTTTATAGTTGGGATGTACTCTGACTTCCATCAATCCTCCCTGTCCGCGTACCACCACCTTGGGCACACCGGTAATCTCAGTTTGTTTACCATTTTTCACCTGGTATAACTTACCGGACTTATCCGTTACTAACAGAGTACCATCCGGCAGGAAATCCATTCCCCAGGGAATATTCATACCACCGGCCTGTTCAACTAACACAAACGAAAGATCGAGAGAGTGTACCGTATCATTAACCTGAAAGGAAGATGGAATAATATCAGGCACCTGCGCTACCTCCCGGATTGTGTATTCAGCGAGTTCACGTATCTCGGTATCAGTCATCGCATTTGCAAATTCAGGCATCCCGATTGCGGGCCGTCCATGACGGATCGTTGAGCTGACTTCATTCAACGAATTACCATACACCCAGGCACGGGCTGCAAAGCGATCGTGATTTTCGCCGTGACAACTGGCACAATATTGCAGGTAATTAGCTCGTGGACTACGCGGCAGGGGATCGTTGGCCGAACTAAAGCCATAAATAATGAACGACAAGGCTAAAGCGCCAACAAGCAACACAGGTAAATAGGTGGCTGTTTTCATGTGATCAGATGTATAAGTTCATGATGCAAATATATAGAATCCCTGCATACATGCAAGTTAATTTTTGTAAGCTCAGTAATTTAATGTATCTTTGTGCAGTTGATTACCACTACCCTATCAACAGCGAATAATTATACCATCCTCTCATGAGATTTGACGAA
The DNA here is from genome assembly GCA_028691965.1 of Paludibacter sp. Taxonomy (GTDB): domain Bacteria; phylum Bacteroidota; class Bacteroidia; order Bacteroidales; family Paludibacteraceae; genus Paludibacter. The sequence continues at coordinate 1,083 of JAQUYE010000115.1, forward strand.
CTACCTTTATGTGAGCCCGTGCTTTCAGGACTCGACGCAATGAATTTTACTGAAGCAACCCCTGTACAAGAACAAACCATACCCGTAATTTTAGACAAGAAAGATGTAATTGCCTGTGCACAGACCGGTACCGGCAAAACAGCAGCTTTCATTCTTCCTTTACTCCACAATCTTCAGTCAGAAGCACATGCCGAAGACAAGATCAACGCAATTATCATGGCTCCTACCCGGGAGCTGGCACAGCAAATCGACCAGCAGATGGAAGGTTTTTCCTATTTTACTCCCTTTTCATCGGTGGCAGTATACGGAGGAAATGATGCAGCAGCATGGGATGTACAACGTAAAGGATTACAAAAAGGTGCCGATGTGGTAATTGCCACTCCCGGACGATTGCTGTCGCATATCAACTTATACGACATTGACTTTTCGCAGGTAAAGTATTTTATACTTGATGAAGCAGATCGTATGCTCGATATGGGCTTTTATGATGATATTATGACGGTAGTCAAACGATTGCCGGCCAACCGTCAGACGATTATGTTCTCGGCTACCATGCCTCCCAAAATCCGCACACTGGCCAAAACGATTCTAAAAGATCCGGTTGAAGTTAAGATTGCCGTTTCCCGTCCGCCCGATACAATCCGACAGACTGCCTATATATGTCATGAATCTCAAAAAACAGGACTGATACGGAATCTTTTTGCCGGTAAAGAAGTCTCGAAAGTAATTATCTTTTCCGGTTCAAAGCTAAAAGTAAAAGAACTCTTTAAGACCTTTCGACAGATGAAATTGTCGGTCGGTGAAATGCACTCCGACCTGGATCAGTCACAACGCGATCACGTAATGCACGAATTTCGCAACAGTCGTATCAGTATCCTGGTTGCTACCGATATTGTAGCCCGTGGTATTGATATTGACGACATTACGATGGTCATCAATTATGATGTTCCACACGACGAAGAAGATTATGTTCACCGCATCGGACGTACAGCACGTGCCGGCGAAACAGGGATGGCCATTACCTTCGTGAATGAAGACGAACAGTACAAATTCAGAAAGATAGAGGAATTCCTTGAAAAAGACATAGAAAAACTTAGTCTGCCCGAATCACTTGGTGAAGCTCCGGTATACGACCCGGCTGCACATCGTTACGGACATAAGAAATTTGCTTCTAAGAAAGGAGCTATCCATCGTAACAAGCCTTCTCAGCAAAAAGACACACGAATAAAACCTGAACTTTTGAAAGCGGCTGACAGCACGGTAGAACGACCAAAGAGAAAAAAACCACGACGCAACAACCACCGTCCCGACAGTCAGAAGCAGTAAATCCAACCGACTATTCCTGTTTTATCGATAGAATAACGTACAGTTAAGGTAACGTTTCTCAATCATTTCAACCAGATTTTTCATTCGAAAGTCTGGTTTTTATATTTCAACACTTTATCTCTAAAAATAACACGATATTCTTTTGCCATCCGGTATATTTTGACTAATTTTGCCCGAAATTATAATAAAGAAATATTTCCTTAATAAATTCAATTATGAAGCTTACGCATATAGAACACCTGGGGATTGCAGTTAAAAGCTTAGAACAGGCTATTCCCTTTTACGAAAATGTTTTAGGTCTGAAATGCTACGCCATCGAAGAGGTAGCTGAACAAAAGGTAAAGACAGCTTTTTTCAAGGTAGGACAGACTAAAATAGAGTTACTGGAATCGACCGACCCTGAAGGTCCGGTTGGTAAGTTTATCGAAAAAAAGGGAGAAGGAATTCATCACCTTGCTTTTGCAGCTGAAGGACTTCAGGCAAGTCTGGATTTCCTTGCTGAAAACGGTGTAACCCTCATTGATAAGACTCCACGCAAAGGAGCAGAGGGATTAAACATTGCTTTCCTGCATCCGAAAGCTACCTTCGGGGTATTGACAGAACTCTGCGAACATCCTAACAACTAAGACTATTAATTAATTTCACAATGAATAATCAAGACAAAGTAAAAAACCTCATTGACTTACGTGTTAAGGCAAAATTAGGGGGAGGAGAAAAACGCATAGCTTCACAGCATGCTAAAGGAAAACTTACAGCTCGTGAGCGTATCGATATGCTGCTCGACGAAGGCAGTTTCGAAGAACTCGACATGTTTGTAACCCATCGTTGCTACAATTTCGGGCTTGAAAAAGAAAAATACATGGGCGACGGTGTGGTGACCGGTCACGGAACCATCGACGGTCGTACCGTTTATGTTTTCGCTCAGGATTTCACCGTATTTGGCGGATCACTTTCCGAAACTATGGCTCAGAAAATCTGTAAAGTGATGGATATGGCCATGAAGAATGGTTGTCCGGTTATCGGCATCAACGATTCAGGAGGCGCCCGTATACAGGAGGGCGTTACTTCGCTGGCTGGTTACGCAGAGATCTTCGAACGCAACATCCTTGCATCCGGTGTTATTCCTCAAATTTCAGCTATATTCGGACCATGTGCCGGTGGTGCTGTTTACTCTCCTGCCCTCACCGACTTTGTCATGATGACAGAAGAAAACTCGTATATGTTTGTAACTGGTCCGAAGGTTGTAAAATCGGTAACCGGTGAAGATATTTCAACTGAAGATTTGGGTGGTGCTGATGTACATGCCGGCAAATCGGGGGTTGCACACTTTAAAGTAGAGAATGAAGAAGAAGGTGTATTGCTGATTCGTAAGGTGCTCTCTTACCTTCCTCAAAACAACCTGGAAGATGCACCACTGGTTGAGTGCTCTGACCCTATCGATCGTCTGGAAGACTCACTCAACGAAATTGTTCCCGACAATCCAAACCATCCTTACGATATGAAGAAGGTTATTCATACGATTGTTGACGACGAAGAATTTGTTGAAGTGCACCGTAACTACGCCCGCAATATCATTGTAGGCTTTGCCCGTTTTAATGGTGTTTCAACCGGGATTGTAGCCAACCAGCCTAACTTCCTTGCCGGAGTACTCGATTGCGATGCTTCACGTAAGGCTGCCCGCTTTGTTCGTTTCTGCGACGCCTTTAACATTCCAATTTTAACACTGGTTGATGTTCCCGGTTTCTTACCCGGTTCGGGTCAGGAGTATGCAGGTATTATCACCCATGGTGCTAAATTGCTCTTCGCATTTGGAGAAGCAACTGTGCCAAAAGTAACCATTACACTGCGTAAATCATACGGAGGTGCACACGATGTAATGAGTTGTAAACAATTGCGTGGCGACTTTAACTATGCATGGCCAACTGCTGAGATCGCGGTTATGGGAGCTGCCGGTGCCATCGAGGTACTCGAAGGTCGTACCCTTGCCAGCTTTAACGATCCTCAGGAACGGGCCAACTACCTTGCTGAAAAGGTTGCCGAATACAACGATACATTTGCAAATCCATATCAGGCAGCTGCCTATGGCTATATCGACGATGTAATTGAACCTCGTAACACCCGTTTCCGGATTATTCGTGCCTTCCAGGCTCTGCAGACTAAGAAAGTAGTTAATCCGATGAAAAAACACAGTAACATTCCATTATAATTATGAACCTGCTTAGAATAAATCAATTTTCAGATATTCTGGTAGAATCGGCTTTTGGTATTGTCGTAGTGTTTACTGCGTTGACTTTATTAGTCTTAGCTTTTTATGCGTTTGGAAAAGTTAGCAGATACAACTTCAGACGAAAAAAATCAAAATCCGATTTAGCAAAGAATATTACTCCGGCCACTAACGCAACAACCAAAGACGATCATATATCCTCTGACGAAGTAGCTGCTATAGCGACTGCATTACACCTCTTTTTTAGTGACGTGCACGACGAAGAAAGTAATGTGATCACGATTAAGCGCATCGAACGCCGGTATTCTCCCTGGAATTCAAAAATATATGGTATAACCAATTTACATCGTTAATAAAATGAAGAAATTCAAATTCGCTATACACGGCAGTGAGTTCGCTGTCAGAGTGAGAAAAGTAGAAGGTGATCAGGTGAAACTGGAAGTTAATGGTACTCCCTACGAAGTGACTGTTCATCGTGAAGCTCAACCGAGCAAGACTCCGGTGGTAATGGTGCGCAAAGACGTAAACACAAAAGCCGGTAACGAAAGAGTAAGTGAAAACATCAAACCCGTTTCAGAAGGTAAACGCCCAAGTGCAAAAACCATCAAATCACCACTTCCGGGTAATGTTCTAAAAGTGACTGTTACTGAGGGTGATTCTTTCAAAGAAGGAGATACCCTGATGGTGATGGAGTCGATGAAAATGGAAAATAATATCCTGGCCGAACGCGACGGTAAAATTGTTAAGATAGTAGCTCCTGCCGGTAAAGCTGTTTTACAGGATGAAGTATTATTTGAAATCGAATAGTAATATGATGAACAACACAAAGAAACTAAGTATTCTGCTGATGCTGATGATTCTGTTTACTCCGGGCTTGATGGCTCAGGGTGTGGAAGAGTCAAAGTCGGTATGGGATAGTCTTACCGGATTCTGGGCCAATACCGGCTTCGCCAATTTTGAATTTAAATACCTCATCATGATAGTGGTAGGCGTTGCCTTTATACTATTGGGTATTATCAAACACTGGGAGCCACTATTATTGATCCCAATCGGATTTGGTATTCTAATCGGTAACGTACCCTTTACTCCCGGATACCAGGTAGGTATCTACGAACAGGGGTCAGTTATGAACATCCTCTATAGTGGGGTAATTCAGGGTTGGTATCCACCGCTTATCTTCCTGGGTATCGGGGCGATGACCGACTTCTCCTCATTGATCTCAAATCCGAAGCTGATGTTACTGGGTGCCGCTGCACAAATGGGTATCTTTCTTACCTTTATCGGTGCGTATGCCCTTGGTTTTACTCCGGCACAATCGGGAGCAATTGCTATCATTGGTGGAGCTGATGGTCCGACCGCAATTTTCCTTGCCTCTAAACTTGCACCCGAATTAATTGGTGCTATCGCTGTTGCAGCCTATTCGTACATGGCTCTGGTGCCGCTGATTCAACCACCGGTAATCAGACTTCTTATTCCTAAAAAGGAACGTGTTATTCGGATGAAGCCACCACGCGCTGTATCAAAAACAGAAAAAATTGCGTTTCCGATTATCGGCCTGCTGCTGACAACGTTTATATCACCAAGTGCAATGCCGTTGTTAGGGATGCTCTTCTTTGGTAACCTGCTAAAAGAGTCAGGAGTAACTGAACGTTTGGCTGAAACGGCCCGCTTTGCACTGATTAATACCATCACCATCTTATTAGGTGTTACTGTTGGTGCGTCGACTCAAGCCGACCGGTTCCTTACAGTTGACTCAATGAAGATATTTGTTTTAGGTGCATTATCGTTTGTGATAGCTACTGCAGCCGGACTTCTTTTTGCCCGCCTGATGAATGTTTTCCTGTCTAAGGAAAACAAAATCAATCCGATGATTGGTGCTGCCGGCGTATCGGCTGTACCCGACTCAGCACGTGTTGTGCAGGAAATGGGGATTAAGTCCGACCGCAACAACCACTTGTTGATGCATGCTATGGCACCAAACGTAGCCGGAGTTATTGGTTCAGCTGTTGCCGCTGGTATTCTCCTGAGTATGTTGATGTAAGAGATACTAACAACCACTCTGTTAGATGAGTGATGTTCTGCTGCAGGGTTTTATTAATTATTAGCACTTGACTGCTGTTTTTTAATACAACTTCTTAAGATATTTGCATGCAGAACATCACTCATCTTTTTTCTGAACCTTAACTTCAACAACCTATGAAAGCTACCACCTCACCCGTGTACGAGCTTGCACGTGATTTCGTGCTACACACCAACAAGAATATTTTTATCACCGGTAAAGCGGGTACCGGCAAAACTACTTTCCTTCACCAGCTGAAGGATCAGTCCATGAAGCAAATGGCTATCGTGGCCCCGACCGGTGTAGCCGCTATTAATGCCGGTGGAACTACTCTTCACTCCTTTTTCCAGCTACCTTTCAATCCTTTCCTACCCACAACAGAGGGTCGCAAACAGCTGATTGAAACGGTTAAGATGAGGAGTTATAAACGCAAAATTCTACAAGAACTGGAGTTATTGGTTATTGACGAGATCAGCATGGTACGTGCTGATGTACT
>JAQUYE010000027.1 GCA_028691965.1 Paludibacter sp.
TCCGTTCTTGCCGGAAACGATGAAATCACCCTCCCAGTCGCCGAAACGGCGGCGTTTTCCGATTATTTTGGGCCGATTCTGGATAAAAACGCGGTCTTTTAATTCGGTTACCTTCTTTATACACTTTGCAGCCATATTGATTGAAGGCCATCTGCGTGCCCACATTTCACTGATTTGTGATGAAGACTGATTCAGCATACCGTCGTAATAATCCAGTCCGGATTGACCCGCATCCATCATCTGCACAATTCCCTGTTTTGACTCATCCAGTCCCAGTAAGGTGAAAGTAAGTCCTGCACGCCCTGCTTTGGCATTGCGATACGACACATATAAGCCATCCACCGAAGGCTCTAATACACTCAGGTCGGTAAATACCTGCTCTTGTGTTAGTGACGACTTCGGCAACTGCGTCAGAAATTCGTCACAAGAAACAAAAGCCTGCACCATGAAGGCCATGATGGCTAACTTAGTTATATACTTTATGTTTGATTTCATAATATTTTGATTCTTTTGATGTTACACTTAATTAAAACGCTACGTTCACCCCAACCACCATCATTTTTGTCGGTGGATACCAGTCGCCTGTTTCAGGATCAAATCCTTTATAAGGAGTCAGGCACAGGAGGTTAGTACCTGTCGCATACAGTCTGAGATTACTAAACTTCATCAAACGTGTAACACTTGATGGTAAAGTATACGAAAGAGTTAGCGTTGACAGGCGCAGGTAAGAAGCGTCCTGTATTGAACGATCCATATTACTTGCTGAGAATGTATTGTATGATGGAGTAGTATCTGCCGGATCATTAATTATCGGACGTGGATATGCGGCATCAGTATTATCCGGAGTCCAGCGGTCGAGCAATTCAAGTGATGCTAAGCCCTTACCTGTACTTCCGGTCATTGACTCATAAATATAGCTTAGTTTTTTACCTCCGTATGAATAATTAAATACAGCATTCAGTGAAACACCTTTATAGGTAAGATCAGTGGCAAATCCACCATAAAATTTCGGATCAGGCGAACCTACGATTACCCGGTCATCAAGATTATCCATCTTACCATCGGGACCCGATCCATCAGGCCCTGCAATATCCAACGGATATAAATCTCCCGGATTTACACTTCGTCCGGCCCAATCTATCTTATTTAACTCTTCCATATCACCCTCCTGAGCAATACCACCAGTACGCCATATAAAAATGGTATTACGTGGTTGCCCTACGAACAAGTTGCCTTCTTTCTGTAAATTACGATCACCATCATAATTATAAACCACAGTATTGTTACCGTACAAACGAGTTACCTTATTTCTATCGAAAGAGATATTTGCTGACACATTCCATTGAAAATCCTGTGTTGAAATCGCATTTACATCTACTGAGAATTCCATTCCTTTATTTTCAATCGCTCCTACATTGACTACACGCTTTTTATAGCCAGTTGATTCAAAATAGTCGATGGTCATTAACAGATTATCATTTAAAATCTGAAAGAAGTCGGCCGACAAACGAACCCTATTATTCCAGAAGGCCATATCAACACCAAGGTTGTATTGTTGTTGCGACTCCCAGGTTATGTTCTCAGTACCAATTCGATCAGTTGCCACATAGGTAGTCACACCCTTTTGGATATTTGGATTGAATAAATTCAAATACGCATAATTGTCAATTTCCTGATTCCCTACCGAGCCATATCCAACTCTGAGCTTTAACTGATCCATGAATTCCTGGCCGTCCATAAACTCTTCTTCCAAAATATTCCAGGCTCCCGAGAACGAAGGGAACACCCCCCAACGGTAAGCAGGTGCAAACTTCGAGGATCCATCAATACGGGTCGAAACAGTCAGCAGGTATTTATCATCATATGAATAATTAGCACGTCCAATAAATCCAACCAGTGTAGAACCTGTAAAATTGGAGTAAGTCTCCCGACTATCAATAAAATTAGAAGCTCCCAAATTATAATACTGGAACATGTTATCACTAAAACCTTTAGATCGTGCCTGTGTATAGTAACGATCAATTTTTGAAAAACTCGATCCTATCATCGCATTAATTCGATGCTTACCAAAGGTATTGTCGTAGCTGATGGAATTATCCCACTGCCAGTTTGTACGATTATCCCTGTTATGTGTTGCTTCACCATTGTGAGCATACCGAATAGCCTGTTGGATATTATTCGGGACATAGCGAAAACGTGCTTCTTCCAGCAAATTCAGACCAAATGTACTACGTATATTTATCCCTTTTAAGGGATTAATATTAATGAAACTGGATGAAATAATACGGTTACGTATCCGGTCATTTTCGATGGTAAGTGTATTCAATGGATTGAAATAATTCTGATCGTAAAAACCACCCCAGTTGAGAGTTAATTCATTACTTATCGGAAGCATTGGATTTGCTCCCCTGGCGTTGGCAAAAACCTGATCATCATCAAAAATCTCAGCTTCATCGCGTACAAACTGTGTATTCGTACCTACCTTAAGCCATTTTTTAATATTGTATTCAGCATTTATACGTCCGGTATATTTCTGATTACTTAAATTCTTTACCAATCCCTTACTATCAGCATATCCGAAGCTCATATAATAAGACCCGTCATCATTAGCTCCTGAAAAACTAAGGGCATGATTTTGTTCGGTAGCATCCTGCGTAACCTCACCCAACCAATCGTAATCCTTAAAATCCGGATTATTCATTGCATCAAGTTCATATTGAGCAAACAAAAATCCCCCGGTTCCATCCGTTTGATACGGATTTAAAATTCGTGTATTATAAAAATTAGTTCTATCCTCATCAGTTGCATTCGGGTGTCGGGCATTAAATCCATTCATGGCAGCATCGATTCTCAACTCCGACAGCTGTTTTGAATTCATCTGTTCAGGCATTTTGGCATAAGTGCGGGTTCCAATCCATCCATCATAACTAACAGTACCCTGGCCTTTTTTGCCTTTCTTTGTAGTTACCAGTATTACACCATTTGCCCCACGCGATCCATACAATGCAGTTGCTGAAGCATCTTTTAAAACCTCAACCGATGCAACATCATTAAGATTCACAGCGTTAAAACCACCTCCAAAATTATCCATTACTAATCCATCAACTACAAAGATCGGATCAGTCGCACCGTTAATCGTATTGATACCACGTATTTTAATCGACGATTCCTGATCCGGACGGGCAGCATTATTAATTAATACACCTGCTACGCGCCCCTGCAATGCCTGATTAATACTGGTTACGGGGCGTTCTTCCAACACCTTTCCGCTAACACTACCTACAGCACCTGTCAAATCGCTTTTTCTCATTACAGTACCTACCACAATCACCTCATCCAGATCGAGTGCGTCGCTCTGCATTGTTACATTAATTGTTTTTTGGTTGTTTACAGCAATCTCACGCGTTTGATAGCCAATATAACTAAACTGCAAAATTGCCGTCGGAGAAACAGAAATACTGAATCGTCCATCTATATCAGTAATGGTACCTGAACTATTTCCTTTGACAACGATACTGACGCCTATCAGACTTTCTGAATTAGCAGCATCTGTCACTTTTCCGCTTACTGTAATATTCTGTGCAAACACAGAGCAGGCAGCAAAAAAGAACATTAGTAATAAATGTGTTTTCCTCATGATTTAAAAAGTTATAAGATTATTGTTTGTGCTTTCCGAAATATGCAACAAAGTTAAGTAACCATAACAGCCGGGAACTACTTTTTCTTGTCAAAAAATGCAACTCCTGTAGCATCTTACTTCCAAAATGAATACTACATGCCAGTTAGTTAACTTCATTCAACTGAATCACCAGACTCTCGTACTCATTATACATTGTAAAGTGTAATCCTACGGTCATCAGGTAATCCCCACTCAAAATTTTACCCTCATATTTTGTGAATCTTGACCAGTCGTCCGGGTCTTTATTAATTTCCTTCAACCTATACTTCTTGTCGGGATCCAGTCCTTGCAGGACAATGGTTGGTGGTTTGGGATATACCTCTTTTCTGACCAGGAAATTAAATACAACAGCCTCACTTTTCGCATCGTTTACATACATATAAACAGTCCGGTTATGCTTATAAGGAGATAAAATCCGGTACAAATCGCCCATGAGTACTGTATTTCTGATCTCTTTATACAATTGTATGGCCTGTTGTGAAAACTTGTATTCTTTTTCAGTCATTTGCGAAGGTTGGAGATCCATCCCTAATTTTGCAGCCATTGCTATATCAAAACGGTATTTTAATGGTGTGGTACGACCCGAAATATGATTGGGTGACGCAGAAACATGACTTGCAAGACCTATTGTCGGGAAGAAATATTGTGATCCCCACTGGGTAAATATACGCTGGATCGGATCATTGTTATCACTTATCCAGTATTCATCAAAATACTGCATCGAACCGTAATCGATACGACCACCGCCTCCGGAGCAAGCCATAAAAGTTACATCCGGATATTTCCGGCTAATTTTATTCATTATTTGCATCAGGTGTTTCGAATAATCAAAGAAAAGATGCGACTGTTTATCCGCAGGCAAGAATGACGAACCGGAATTAAATACGTACCTATTAGCATCCCATTTCACATAATCAATACCTGGATTTTCACGAAGTATCTTGTCAACTACATTAAACACGAACTCCTGTACCTCAGGATTACTTAAATCCAGGTTCAACTGATTCCGCTGTTCTACTCTTTCGCGATAAGGCTGAGCAATCACCCAATCAGGATGTTTCTCATAGAGTTCACTCTTAGGGTTCACCATCTCAGGTTCCACCCATATGCCAAACTTAATATTACGTTTATGACATTCATTTATGAGATATGGAATGCCATTTGGCAACTTCTTCTTATTGGTCTCCCAATCGCCTAATCCGGCATTGTCACTATTACGGGGATATTTATTCCCAAACCACCCATCGTCCAGCAGAAAAAGCTCAAAGCCCATTTTAGCTGCATCATCAATAATCTTCGTCAGCTTTGGCTCATCAAAATCAAAATAGGTTGCCTCCCAGTTATTCAACAATACAGCCCTCTCTTTATCCCCGTTTTTAATACCATACTTACGAGCCCAACGGTGAAAATTACGTGTCATCTTACCGGTTCCTTCATTACTATAGGAAAACAAGAGTGAAGGCGTCTTTAATGTCTCATTCTTCTCAAGCGTGTACTCAGAAGCATAAGGGTTTGCACCCGACAACACCCGTAACTTATCCATATTATCAACTTCAAAAGCAAACTGGAAATTTCCGGGCCACGCAAGTGTACCACCAATTATTTCACCGTCATTTTCTGCTGCAGGTTGATTCAACGAGAGGATAAAAGAAGGATGTGTAAACTGAGTAGATCGTACGCCAAGTTTAGAATCAATTATTTTAATTCCTTCTGTAAGCTGTTGTTCTGATATATTCATTTCGTTCGACCAGTCGCCGTGAAAATGACTTACATAATATTCAGAAGCATTAAATGACAGGTCAGAGGAAGCAAAATTAGTAAGCCGGATACTCTTCTTCTGTCCATTCCTGATTTCGACCCATTGCTCCAGGATATCTTCCTTCTGATAGGCCTTATAGTAAATATCTACATATAAATCATAGTGTTCATCCTTCAGCTTTATGACCGTTTGAGTTACATTTTCACTAAGCGACTCTGTTGATGATGAAAGAAATCCCAGTTCTGTTGAAGTATTCCCGTCAGCATGAATAGCACGCAAAGCAGCTTCAAAGACATGTGTAGTACCAAAAGTACTATAGGCTGTGAATTGCTGCTGATCCACCATACTTAATTCGTCTACATTACTAATCTTAGCTCCGTAATACGTTTGTTCCAGTCTGTTTTTATCGTTCACTTTCAACAACAGACAGGTATTGTCAGTGGTAATCGGTACATAACTTGCGGCTTGCACAACATTTGCAAGAATCAACAAAGTAATACTGGTTTTCCAAATTTTCATGATATTAATTTTTTATTAAAAAGTATGTTAGTACTGTCAGTAAAGGCGCAAGCCTCCTCTGCTGTTCGCAAATTTATTCAGTTGCAAACAGTAAAACAGCATACAAACTTGTCAATAGATAGTAGATTTGTAGTTTTAAGCCTTCATTTGAGCTAATTCCAGGTGCACTTGCCCTCCCTGGTGATTTATATCCAATTCTCTGAGCTTCAAAAAGTACTCACGGGCCTTTGTTTTATCCCCAAGTCCTAACAATCCAAGTCCGATCACATAATAACAATGGATTGTATTTCGCACCTGAAGGTCATCATCCCATATAGCCAGATCGGGAAGCGAAACCGCAAAATAATCAATCCTGCAAGTGTCATTTAAGTGCTCTTCACCATGCGAAATGAGCTTTTTAAAACAGGCTTTTGCTTTTTCAGGATTACCGAGAGCCTGCCAGGCCAACCCCTGATAGAAGATTTTATCCGGCTGTTGGTCGTTATAGAAAAAGGCCTGCTGAGGTTCTGATGATCCCTGCGTTGCCATCATCAGGTAATGAACTGCTTTATTCTCGTCACCCAGACCTCGATACGCTATTCCTTTATAATAATTAATGTCGTTTTCCTCCACAGTGGCCAGCTTTCCTTCTCCAAGGTTGTGCGGATAGCTGGTAGTCTGGTACAACAGAATCAAAGCATCCGTAAACTCCCGCGCACTAATAGCTTTTTTGGCCAACTCCAGTCGGCAAAGGGTGTATTGACCCGTCACTTTACCTTCGCCTCCCTCCCAGGGATGGAAGGTATGATTACTGATCAGCTCCATTGCTTTTTCATACCTGCCGAGTTGGTTATACAAAGTGACACGTTCTATATACAAATCGTCACGTTCTTCAACCAGGTGGATATGGTGTTCCAATAATGCCAGCCGTTCAGCATGAGGCATACCAATCTTCTTATACAGCTGATCCAACTCCATAAAAATGCGTGAATCACTGGTATCAAGCAAAAATGCTTTTTCAAGTAACTGCCTGGCCCTGTCCTTATCATTCGTTTTATTATAAGAGGCCAGTGCCAGGTTACGCAACACGGTAGGAAAAGTAGCATCAATAGCTGCCGATCGTTCCCAGCAATCAATGGCCTCTTCATACTGACGCGCTGCATACCAGAAATTCCCCAGGTAATACAGAGCTTTTGCATCCTTATCATTGTCATTTATTGCCGACTGAAGAATACTTACTTCCTCTATCCTGTTAGGAAAACAACCATCAGGACGCTGAAGAGAGGCTGTACGGTAATATTGACCTGCCTTTTCACCATCTCCCCGTTGAGAAGCAAAATACCCCAATGCGTAATATACAACAGGATACACCGAATTAGCTAATTCTTCCGCACTGCGGGTTGCCAGGTATTCGTTTAAGATGAACTCCGCTTCATCAAACATCCCTGCAGCAGAAAAGTCGAGGGCATATTCAATAAAATCATGTGCCGTTGCCCGTGCATGTCCAATTGCCTCTTCCATTATACGATGATCCTTCTCCAGCAGGTAACGCTCCACCACACATCCGAAATTAAACGGATCGATGTCCAGCGACTCACGAACCAAGCGCCGGGCTTCTTCCAGGCGACCGAGTTGTCGTAATACCGAAACCTTCAACTGACGTGCCTTGTGGTTATGCCAGTTACGAATCAGACTTTTACTCACATTCTCCAGAGCAAGTTCCATATTGCCACGTGCACAATCAATCTGTGCCACCGATAAATAGGCTGCATCCTGCCAGGCTGCATTCCAGGCAGCCTTGTAAAAGGCCTCGTAAGCCTCCTCCGGCCGATTCTGCATCTTCCTACTCCAACCCAGGTTATAGTACGGTTCTCCTTCGTATGGATTAGGATTCCGTTCGGTCAGGGTTTCAATTGCTCTGCGAAAATAAGGCTCAGCTACTTCAAACTTTCCACGGCGCATGTACCACAAGCCTACTGCATTATTGCACCTTACATCCCCGGGTTCCCGCTTCAGGGCTTCTTCATAGTAATCCAGCGGACTGTATGTTGCATGACGGTATTGTTCCAGATGATGACCTGTAAGGTAAAGTTGTTCTATCGAATCAATCTCCGATGGCAATGCTGCTGCTTTAGCAGGATCCGGAACCGTCTTTTCCGTTTCTTTTTCTTTCTGATAGCTAAGCATCCGCTTTCCATCTGCCGCAAAGAGTTCAAAGACTATTTCGCCGGCACCGGCAGTAGCTGTAGACACCTTGCACTGGTACGGACTTTCAGGCGAGCAATCAATGGTTTCCTTAAATAAGACTTCTCCTTCAGGTTTTCGTAACTGTACCACCAACCCGGAACAAGCTGATGTTGTATACAGAATAATTTCAGTCTCCCCTTCTTTCGTTTCTACATGTACAATTGCATCACGACTCGCATTCTTTACATACCCCACTTCAGCGTAAGGCATAAAGTACTGCACCCACGATTTCTCCTCGTAGGGTTGCAACCAACTGAAGTCGGGCTGATTATCGGTATACACACCAGTCATCAGTTCGATATACGGCCCATCCTCATCGGTTAGGTTTCTATCCCATGCCAGTCCGAAATCACCACACCCCCAGGTCCATTGCTTTTTACCCGGCGACACATGATGATTGGCAACGTGCAGCAATCCGCCACGTACATCATCTTCGTAGCCACCCACAAAGTCGTAATTCGACCTGATAGCCATGTACGAAGTCGGAACCGGAATGTTTTTATAACGCGAAATATCAACGCCAGCCGAATAATCCTGCTTATAATAAATGCCGGTTGCAATCGGAAAACGCGAAACATCTCTTTTCCCGTGATCAAACACCGCATGAACATCGGGCGGGAACACCGACTTATAACTATCGTTCACAACCACTGCAGGATTCGCCCACCACAGAAATGTCTGCGGGAAGGGAGTGCGGTTATAAATCTGCGCTTTCACTTCCAGATATGCTTTCCCGGGATACAAGGTGAAACCCTGCATCCCCTTGGTCCTGAACATCCGTTCTACTTCATTGCACCAGATGGTCTTACTGCCATCTTCATGCTCTTCAATCCTGCTGTCAGTCGGCAAAAAGGTACTGGGGCGATGATGCTGTGGCCAGTTAAACTCTATACCTCCCGATATCCACGGACCGGTAAGTCCAACCAACGCAGGCTTAATCACCTGGTTATAATACACAAAATGCCGTTGCTTCACCTTATCATAAGCCATGTGTATACGACCACCCAGTTCGGGCAACACCATTATTTTCAGGTATTCATTCTCAAGGAAGAATGCCTTGTATGCTTTATCTGTTTTAGTATCTGTAATCTTCTCTACCACCTGATAAGGATATACCGAACCCGAGCTGCCCTGATACACTCGTTTTTCAAGAAAGATAGGATTCTTCTCTTCTTTCCCTACCGGATAAGTAGGCAACATAATCACTTCCTCCCAGGCACGCACCACTCCCCGCTCTGTTACAGTGGGTCTGATTAAATATTCTGTTATTCGTTCCATCACACTTATTTCGTTAATTCTTCTTCAATTTGCTCCAGCGACTTCCCCTTGGTTTCGGGTAAGTACTTATAAATAAACAGGAAACCACCAACACATATCAATCCGTACAACCAGAAGGTACCATGTGCACCCAGGCTATTATTCAACAAGGGGAAGGTGTAGGTAAGCACAAAACAGGCAAACCACAACGCGAAAGTAGCCACAGCCATGGCCATTCCCCTGATTCTGTTCGGGAAAATCTCCGAAATCACTACCCAGGCAACAGGTGCCAGCGTCATGGCATAACAGGCAATAGCCGCTACCACCATTATTAATACAGCAAAACCACTTACCTGCAAATAATAGAACGCCCCCATCACTGCATAAATAATGGCCAGTCCGACCGAACCAATTATAAGCAAACCACGCCGTCCGAGTTTGTCGACAAGGTACATCCCTACCAATGTGAAGATCACATTCGTAACACCCGTAACTACAATATTAAATAAGATATCAGAAACACCATATCCGGCTGCCGAGAACACTTCCTGAGCATAATTAAAAATCACATTTATCCCACACCATTGCTGGAAGACAGCTATCACGATACCTATCATAAGTATTTTAGGCATTTTACCCTTCAACAGCATACTGAAACGAACCTTGTCACCATCCTTCTCCGCAGTCTCCCGAATCTCCTTCATTTCATCGTTAGCATGCCCTTCGCCGCCTATTTTCGAAAAAATAAGATGCGCTTTAGCATACTGACCTTGCATGGCCAGCCACCGGGGACTCTCAGGGATAAAAAAGGTGAGTATAAAGAAAGCTGCAGCAGGTATAATTTCAGCCCAGAACATCCAGCGCCAGCCCATCTGACCGTTCCACGAATTCAGAATATCCTCGCCGGCAACCACCGGATCAGCAATCAACCAGTTGGCCAGCTGCGCTGCTAATATCCCTATAACTATCGTAAGCTGATTAATCGACACAAACCGGCCTCTTACACTACGGGGCGAAATCTCAGCAATATACATGGGCGAAAGATTCGAAGCAATTCCGATTCCTACACCTCCAAGAATCCGGTAAAAGATAAACCAGTTTATGTGATTAACAGCACCAGTTCCAATTGCTGACAGTGTAAATAAAACCGATGCTACCATCATCAACGACCGGCGTCCGTACTTATCCGACCAACGACCCGACACCATTACCCCGATCAGGCAGCCCAGAATAGCGCTTCCCATTACCCAGCCCTGCATCAGGGGAGCGTTTTCAATACTAAAAAAAACTTCGTAAAACGGTTTTGCACCACCGATAACTACCCAGTCGTATCCAAAGAGTAGTCCACCCATTGCCGATACTAACGAGATTAATACTAAATACATCTTCGAGTGTTCCTTGCTTGTGTTTGACATGCTGAATTGTTTTATACAGATTAACGGTACAAAAGTAAACGAAAGAATACCACCAAAAGATACACATTCGTTTTGAATACATGTAAAATATCCCTATTTTTGTCGAATATACTCACAAACAACACACACAAACACCTGAATGGAAAAGATTGCTGAAGGCTTCAACAACGAGAAAGCAATAATAACACCCTATGCAATCCGGAATTTGCAGGCAGAAAATCCAATTACCCGTCAGCTCTACCTGACGCATATCGGCTATTACCCCAAAGCCAGGTTTCACTTCAGGGAAAGACCGAAAGGTACCAACGAAAACATCTTTATCTACTGCGAAGAAGGGTCAGGTTGGGTTCAGCATGCTAACGAGAAATACGAACTGGCAAAAAATCAGGCATTTATTTTCCCTGCCAACGAGGCACATGCCTACGGTTCTTCTGCTATCAACCCCTGGAGTATTTACTGGTTACATTTTAAAGGTGATAATACTCCGATGTTTGAAAGCATTATCGGGAAAGTCGTCAATTTAAAGGATACAGATAAAAGTCGTTATGGTGATCGTTTTCAATTATTTGAAGAAATGTACCAGAACCTGGACAAAGGATACAGCAGGGAGAATCTGGAATACATAAGCTTTTGCCTTATGCACTTTCTTGCATCCATTAAATACCTTGATCAATTCAGGGAGATTAACAGCGTAAAAGAATCAGACTCCATACAGAAGAGCATCCTCTTTATGAAGAATAACCTGGAGAATAAAGTTACATTAAAAGAAATTGCATCTCATGTCGGTTACTCCAGTTCACGTTTCGGTACCTTGTTTACCGAAAAAACCTCCTATTCCCCGGTACACTATCTCAATCAGTTAAAAATTCAGCGCGCATGCTCCTACCTGCAGTTTACCGATCTTAAATTAAAGGAGATTGCGTTTCGGTTGGGCTATTACGACGCCTTCCATTTTTCCAAAGCCTTTAAACTGGAAATGGAAATAACGCCTAAGGAATACCGTAGGCGTTACACCAACCAGGAGACCCGTCTATCCTAATTTAATTATACGCTTTCGCACTTAAACGATAGCCCTCTTGCGGTAGAAGCTTCTCATCAAATGTTATAACCACATCCTTAGTTTCACCCGGGATTAGCGTAAAATAATTAGTGTTCATTACTACTGGTAAGATTCTTTCACCGGTTTCTTTATTCAGCAACTGTACATGCACACCGAATGCTACACCTTTTGCTGAAGAAGGATTTGTAATTTGTGCTACAATAGTTGCATTTCCATTTTTCTTTTTCAAACCCGAGGATACCTTCAATTTTGAAACAGGTAATGAATTGAGTGCAGTATAATCCTTTCGATTATTACCTCTCCAATATGTATTTTCCGACAATACCTGTCCGTTTGCATCCTTCAGACTCAGTCGTATAAAATGCACATCATCAAGTCCTGCACCCGACTGTGTACCACTCAACACATCAAAGTTGTAGAGAGAGTATCCATACCAACTACCGCGTTGAAAACCAAACATACGAACATAACGGGCTTTCACCTCTCCTCCGAAAAAGATTTCTTCCAAACCACCTAAACCATCTGTCTGAACATATCGATCAGTCCATCGCTGACCATCCGTAGATGTCTGGATCTTGAATGATTTCCCATAAGCTGATTCCCAGTTCAGGCGAACACCTTCAACAAGCTGTTCTTCTTCCAGGTCAATGTAAATCCACTCATTATCAAGCGACAAACTACTCCATCGTGTATCCGTATTTCCATCTGTTACAACCGAAGGATCCCCAAAAGTCGACGATGAGGCAATAGCTTTTTTCCCGGTCGACACAACTTTACGTTCTTTATTGAAATCTATTGTAAAGCAATTTACCGTACTATTCGAGGGAGAGTTGACGATTACCGACTTGCTGTAAGCATCCACTCTTTTACCATTCAGGTTATACACTGCTACTTCTGCCGTAAGATTCTCCTGATCAGCAGCTGAGCTATTTGCTATCTTAACAGCATCATTAACAGGATTCCATAGAATATGCAGTGGCTCACAAGCTACTTTAGTTCCGAAATAGGCCCCTGTCAGGTCATAGTAATAATCATAGGTCTGCCATACCATTGACGGATAAGCCGACTGCCCCATCCAGGTCATAATACCCGAAGCATCTTCCCACATTCGGTCCAACCATCCTTCATACATAGCGCGATTCGACTCAAAATTTACAAACTGAGCTTTGCGGGTATAGTCTTCTATGCTTTCAGCCTTACCATAATTCTGTTCCAACATTTCATCATATCGATCGGGAGCTGCATTAAAGGCATTGGGACCAAAATAATGAAGATTCCACATTTCCTTATCACGTGGCCATAGTTTGTCGGCCGGAATAAATCGCTTAAGACTTTCGAAATTAGGAACCACGGCTGTACCAATTTCGGTACGCATCCCCCAACCTTTGGTTCCCCCTATTGCATTAGGATATGGTGTAAAGTAATACCTTGAATCATAAGCTCCCCAGGGTCCGCTTCCACTTAAGTTACCTGTATTTGAATTAGCTTGAAAATAACGGTCATTACCATCAAAAGTCTTTATATTCTCAATCATCCATCCTAATAAAGGAGGTTGTGGAAATCCTTCGTTATCCCCGCACCATACTGCTACCGAAGGATGATTACGAACCCGTTTTATTTTCTCTATCATATTATGATTAAACACAGTCAGATTATAGGGAACATTCGGGTTGGAATTAATCCAGAAGTCGTCCCACACCATCAAACCATATTTATCACAGGCTTCATAAAACTC
The DNA here is from genome assembly GCA_028691965.1 of Paludibacter sp. Lineage (GTDB taxonomy): Bacteria > Bacteroidota > Bacteroidia > Bacteroidales > Paludibacteraceae > Paludibacter. The sequence goes on from JAQUYE010000027.1 coordinate 13,651, forward strand.
ATTATCGGTAGTAGAACCAAGCCAGTTTCGGATCATATTAAAATTCATCTCTTTGTGCAATCGCACTTTTAAATCATATTCTTCACCACGACAGCGAAGCATGTATTCCGACATTCCCCAGTTAGCTCCTTTTACAAATACAGGAGTTTCATTAATAAATAAGCGTAACACTCCACCTTCAGTACTATAAGCATACTTTTTTATTCCGAACGTAATCGTATGGGCTTCCGACAACTCTCCGTCAACTGAAACCGAAAGATCGCAGGTATACAAATTAGGATCTCCATAGCCATTAGGCCACCATAATTTTGGAGAATTTACACTTAACTGAGGGAAATAACGTTTATCAAAAGCAAGCTCAGTTTTCCGGTCAGGAGGCAAAACGATCTCTTTCGAAAATACAATATTCCCGGGTTGGATTACACCTTTTACAGTTGCTTTCTTTGATTCAAAAGCGCTATTGTTTATTTCCACTGCCAATGATATATCAGCACGAGCCAGACTCGGTACTTCGGTGCGAATCCAGGGATCAACAATTGTAAGATCACCCGTATTACTTAACCACACCTTATCGGTTATACCCGAATTCAAACCAGGCACATACGGCATCCAGTCCCAACCACCACTCGAAAGGTAGTTTGGACTTCCCTGATTAGCAAGCGGTGTTTTGGGTATATCAACCAGAATTGCAAGCGTATTTACTTTTGTACGATTCACCAACCCGCTAATATCAAAACGTCCTCTGTCCATAAATCCATCCAACACACCCAACAGCGTTCCATTCATATAAATAGTCGCTTTTCGGTTGACCCCATTAAAGTTAAGCCAGGTACGTTCCCTGGTAAATTCATCAGGCACCCTGAATTCAGTGCGATACCAAAAGCTTTGATCGTACTTGCTTCTATCTACCTTATGAATGTTATCCCCAAAATTCGGATCCTTCTCGATACCCGCCTCCACATAAGCCGTAAATACAGTACCCGGCACAACAGCTTCAACCCAGTCGACAGTCTGGTATCCCACTTTCATCATGGATGAAACATCTTTCACTTCAACTTGCGGCTTTACCTTCCAGACTAATGAAGATTCTCCACTGTGTAAGTAAACCGACTTAGCAGCCAGCGATGGAGCAAAAAATAAATAACAAAGGATAAGTCCAGTCATTAAAATTCGGTACTGTGTTTTTGCTTTCATAGATTATATTTAAAATTAGAGAACACAAATGTACTTGATACAGGACGTGGAAAACATTCATAAACTGGTAAAAAAATAACAGAATTGTCGTATTTTGTATTTTCAAAGTCCGACAACCGTAGAAAGTTCGTTAGCTTTGCACAATATTAAGTTTCAACCAATTTTTAAATCATGAATAGAAACTCTTGCAACAACTTATTAAAATCAGGCCTACTGCTGTTGGTTAGCCTGATTTCAACATTTTCCCTGACTGCCAAACCGGTACTCCCTCCTCTTTTTACGGATAATATGGTTCTTCAACAAGGTATGGAAGCACCTGTATGGGGTAAAAGCAACCCTCAGCAAACCGTAACTGTTACAGGAAGCTGGAATAACCGGCCTGTACACACCACAGCCGACGCAGATGGAAACTGGAAGTTAACCCTACCTACTCCTGGTGCCGGCGGACCGTATTCACTCACCATTTCCGACGGCGAACAACTTACCTTATCCAACATAATGATAGGGGAAGTATGGCTCTGTTCCGGACAATCCAATATGGAAATGCCTTTGGCCGGATGGGGAAAGGTTCTTAATTATGAACAGGAGATAGCAGCTGCAAATTACCCCAACATCCGCCTGTTTCAGGTCGAAAAAACAACCGCACTTGCTCCCTCCGGCAACATGAAAGTGATGGGGGATGGCTGGCTGATTTGTTCACCACAAACACTACCCGAATTCTCAGCTACTGCCTATTTCTTCGCAAGGAATCTCAGCGACTCACTTGGAAACATACCAATCGGACTCATCCACAGCTCCTGGGGAGGTACTCCTGCCGAAGCATGGACCAGCGAAACAACACTGGCTCATCATCCCGACTACCGGCACTTTGTAAAGGCGATGTCTCAGATGCCGTCGGATGAAGCCGGACGCAAAGCACAAATTGCCCGACAGGAACAACTTTTCAGCGACGAACTGCTATCGAAAGACCGTGGTCTCAACAAGGGGAAAGAACAATGGACCGACAACCGGTTCAACGATAGTCAATGGCCAGTACTCAACGCACCTGGTTTTTGGGAAGCGCAAGGATTGCCCAGTTTCGACGGAGTTGTCTGGATGCGTAAAACTATCGATCTCCCGGCATCATGGAAGGGAAAAGATCTTTTACTCTCACTCGGCATGATCGATGATAATGATAAATGCTATTTTAACGGACAACAAATCGGCGAAACGGAAGGCTGGTCGACCGCCCGGAAGTATACTATACCCGGCCGACTGGTTAAAAAGGGTTCCAATACCATTACCATCCGCGTGTACGATTCAGGGGGCGAAGGTGGAATTCATGGCAACGACACTTCGCTGTATATCCAATCCGGCAATCAGCAGCTGAGCATTACCGGCGAATGGAACTACCAGGTAGGACTCTCACTCAAGGAATTACAATTCCCGCTTATCCGCGAAAACCAGCCTTCTCAGCCGGCAAGCTTATTCAACGGAATGATCAATCCACTGTTTCCTTATGCCCTGCGTGGTGCTATCTGGTATCAGGGAGAGACCAATGTAGGACGGGCTACCCAATACAGTACGCTGTTCCCGTTAATGATTCAGGACTGGCGACAACAATGGGGATACGATTTCCCGTTCTATTTTGTCCAGCTGGCCAACTTCCTGAAACAACAAAGCGGCCCCGAAAACTCCGAATGGGCAGCATTACGGGAAGCTCAACAGCAGGCTCTTAAGCTTACCAATACCGGAATGGCTGTGGCTATTGATATTGGTAATGCCGACGATATCCACCCGAAAAACAAACAGGAAGTCGGACGTCGGCTGGCACTTCAGGCTATTGCCAACACCTACGGTCGCACAATCAACTCCGAAGGCCCTGCCTATCAAAACCACGTCATAAAAGGATCCCGACTTTGCGTTAACTTTGAGCATTCAACCGGAGGATTAAAAACATCCGACGGAAAGGCAGTCAGGGGCTTTTACATAGCAGGTAGCGATGGAAAGTTTCATGCTGCCAATGCTACCATTAGCGGAAATACAGTACTACTTCACCATCCTTCGGTCAGGTACCCCTTCCATGTGCGCTATGGCTGGGCAAATAATCCCGATTGCAATCTTACAAACGGGATTAATCTGCCGGCAACACCATTCAGAACCGATACATTCTGATTATAACTTTGTTATCTTAACCACTACAACATCCTTAGCAGGTAGGTGTAGTGGTTTTTTTAATTCTATAGCAGCAGTACTCCACAGTTCCGTTGCCCGGTACGCAGCTGCGTCGTTCAGGCCCAGACGATCTGTTGGTATAACAATCTCCCTCGCTTCTTCGCTGTAATTAAAGCACACATAATAGGTAGCATCCTTGTCAATACGTACAAATTGATGTTCCGACTTCTCTCCCGTACCTTCCACCGGCTTAAACGACACTCCGGTGGCCAGCTTATTAATACCCTGATTTGTAAAAAAACGAACACCCCTGGCTTTACCTTCTTCCGGACCTTCCGCACTAAAATCATCACCTGCGATGTACAATCCGGTAATCACCCCCGAAGTAATACGCGCCCGGTTCTCCCCTTCGGTGGCATCCTTAAGCACTATATGATCGGCATCGTTAAACTGATACACCTTATCCGTCCACCAACCATACGATACTGCATTCATGGTGTACTCTGTATCTTTGATTTTATTCCATGCATCACAGGCAATCCGCCGCGACTGAGCATAATGTGCCGGGAAAACAGGTGAAATTGACAAATTGATATACATATCTCCAAAATACCGGGTAAGCAATTCCATTCCATAATTATACGCCTGAATACCGGTCTGAATAGCCGGATTATACCACTTGTCAGCTTCCATAGCCCCATGTGTCATAAAGTCCATTTTCACATATTCAAAACCACAACGCTTAAACAAATCGGAGGTCACTTTCATCCTTTTCTCTATGGCCGGATGAGTCGGGTCTATCGCATAGGCACCGTCAAGCTCCTGAGGTTTTCCATTCGCATACACATAAATATCCTTATACTGATATTCAGTAGCATCGTCTACCTTGCGCTCCGGGTTCTTACCCCAATCCGTAAACGGCGTCCAGTAAATCCCTGCCACCTGACCGTTAGCCTTACACTTAGCCACAAAAGCCTTTAGCTCATCTTCCGTAAACCGGTTCCATCCTGAGTCAAGACCTATATATACTGTATTATCCGGATTTACAAAACCTTTACTCTGTAAGTTCTGATGGAAAAAATCCGACACTTCCATCGCCTTCGGGAAGGTAAGTCCGAACTGCAATACCCCCCAACTATTCCAGCCAAACGGAATTGCCTTTTCCCATTCACGGGGAGGAGCTACGATAGCATTCGCCTCTCCAAACTCATCCATACCGGTACGCCAGTCGTCGAACAGTCCCACCATCACTTTGGGCGATTTTATACGGGCACCTGACAAAGTCCCGTGTTGCTTCGAGTCGCGTGTCAGACTATCAGCCACACCTCCGTAACAATACACCGATTGCAAACCGTTGGCCCGGTCACTCTTCATACGGATGGCCGTTTTCCAGTTATCGTGTTCCACCGAACCAATTACCAGTCCCCTGCGACTCTCATTGTCAAATACTGCCGTCACCTCATAACTGGTTAGCTCACCGAAGGTAAGCGGATGCGACTGATACCTGATCCAGCAGTCATTATCGAAGGGGACAAACAACGCTCTGTTTTCAGTAGAAGCAGGGAGTATAGTTAAACCTTCGATATTCACCGGTGCCATATAGTTACTGGCAACCTGCCGGCCTTTATTCTCCAGCGTAAACTCAGTCAGCACATACTCCTTGTCATCATAAACATAAAAATACTGTATCAAATCGGGCAACGCCGCATCCTTGTGAAGAATGCTTATCAGCTTTCCACTGCCAAACTGATCCTTCAGTTTGCGGGTAGTGATGGTTTTCTTCGCATAATCATGGGTGGTGTATAGCTTGCCGTCCAACCGAAACGAAGCATACAAATCGGCACTGAGCAGCTCTGCTCCCTTTTTAACCGAAACAGCATTTGTCTTCTTAGTATAACGAACTTCCCAGTTAGCAGCGGCACCTGTTCCTACACCTGCCTGGAACAAAACACATAAACTTAAAAAATAGAGTCTGAATACATTCATGGTAATAATGGTTTTAAAAAAATGATCTGTTCACAATCGCAAATATAAACGTATTGCCACGTACATTCCGGCACAAACTTGTCTAATAATAGGAAATCGGTAGTAAAAAGACTTCATTTAAGCAGTACGATGCTACATCTGTACTATTTTTTTCAACAACTGTTCCTAATTAATCCTTTATCTTTGCAGGTAATCATTCTGATACCATGCACAAAAATCTATTCATACTCCTGATAGCCATCAGTTGTTGCAGCAGTCAGCTGCACGCATCCTTCACCGCCAATTACCATTTTGCACGTGTAGGCAGTGAAGCGGGGCTTTCGCAAATCAATGTAAAAGCTATTCTACAGGATAGCTACGGCTTCATGTGGTTTGGCACCCGCAATCGACTGAACCGCTACGACGGCTTTACCAACAAAGTATACGACTGCTACGACCCTATCATCGGGAAGCGCGATAATAATGTATCAGCCCTCTTTGAGGATTACGATAAGAAACTATGGGTGGGTACCGATAAAGGTATCTACATCTTTGATCCGGTGCTGGAAAAATTCAGCTACTTTAATCAGAAGACCGGTAAAAACGTGGCCATCACCGATTGGGTATCGGATATTCAAAGCGATTTAGACAATAATATATGGATAGTAATCCCCAACGAAGGTTTATTCCGCCTTCATACCCCTTCCAACGAGCTCTTTCATTACCCTATTGGTGACCTTAGCAGTCCCAACCAGGGCGGTAACCCTCAGTGTATGTTTATCGAAAAAAGCGGCATGGTATGGGTAGGCACCAATGGGAATGGTATTTATCTGTACGACAAATCCACCGACAACTTTACTCAGTTTCTTGGCGATAACAACGGGAGTAGTCTGCGCGGCGAAAATATATATACCATGTGCGACTATGGCGATGAACTGGTGGTAGGTATTCACGAGGGACGATTACGCAAATTCCATAAACGTAAAAATACGCTTACGGATGTCAACGCTCCCGAAGTCCATTATAAAATCTTACGACAGGTAGTGCGAAAGGACGATGAGCTGTGGGTTGGCACCGATGCCGGACTCTTTATCATCAACGAACTCGAAGAAAAGGTCATTCACCTGCGCGAAGACCCGATGTATTCTCATTCGCTATCCGACAATATTATTGATAAGATTTACCTCGACAAGGAAAACGGAGTGTGGATCGGAACCCGCTTCGGGGGGGCCAATCACCTGGCAACAAAAGGCATTGACTTCGAATGCTTCGTACCACTCAGCACCGGTAATTCAATCAGCAACAGGCGACTCCGGGGAATGAAAGAAGATCACCGGGGGAATATCTGGATAGCTTCCGAGGAGATGGGACTTACTATTTTTGACCCTAAAACAAAGCAGTTCCGACAGATTGGGAAAAACGACCCCGGCTCCAGTTTTAGTTCCAGCAAAATTATGTCCATTTATATCGACGACAACGAGGCCTGGGTAGGTTTCTTTAAAAACGGGATCGACAGAGTAGCATTGAACAGCCTGCAGGCCCGGCATTACAACGCTGCTACCCTCAATATCGACGAGGCCAGCGTATATGCCATTTGCGAAGACCGAAACGGAAAAATCTGGATAGGAAACGGATGGGGTGTATTTTACGGCGACAAACAAAGTATGCATTTCACACGACTCAACCAGTTCGGACTAAGCTATGTTTACGATATCATGGAGGACTCGAAAGGTAATATCTGGGTAGCCACGCTTGGAAACGGTGTCTACAAATACAATCCACACACCAGCAAACTCTATCATTACCTTCATGCCATCAGTAATCCACATTCACTCAGCTCCAACTCGGTAAGTGATATTACCGAAACCAGCCTTGGCGAGATTTGGTTTTCGACCGACCGTGGAGGGATTTGCCGATACAACGAAGCTGCCAACGATTTCACCGGCTTCTCCCTCAAGGAAGGACTCCCCGATGATATTGCCTATAAAATTATAGAAGATAAGGCTCACAATCTTTGGTTCGGAACAAACAATGGCCTGGTAAAGTTCAACCCGCAGAACTACGAAGTGAAAGTATTCTCCAAAAAAGACGGTATGCCTGTCAACCAGTTCAACTACAAATCAGCCCTTGCCAGCAGCAGCGGACGATTATATTTTGGCGGACTTAACGGCATGATAGCCTTCGACCCGGGCAATTACGAGGGTAATTCCTTTGTACCTCCTGTCTATATAACCGGAATGCGGCTGTTCAATAAAGAGATTACACTGCACGACGAAAACAGCCCCTTATCCAAAGCCATCCATCATACCGGTAAAATTGTACTCAAGCACCATCAGTCGAACATCGCATTCGACTTTGTAGCCCTGAGCTACAATGCCCCTCAGGCGAATCAGTACGCCTATATCATGGAAGGTATCGACAGGGACTGGAACTACACCACTACCAACCAGAGTGCCTCCTATGCCAAAATAGCCCCCGGCACCTATACCTTTAAGGTAAAGGGCTCGAACAATGATGGCGTGTGGAACGAAGAAGGCACGCAACTCGAAATTGTCATTTTACCTCCCTGGTGGCAATCGGGACTGGCACAGCTTATCTACCTTGGCTTGTTATTATTCACCGTTTACTACCTGCTTAACCGCTACAAGAAACGAACAGAAAAAAGACATGCCGAAAAACAAAAACTATTCGAATCCGAAAAAGAAAAAGAACTCTATAGTGCCAAGGTAGAATTCTTCACCAACATTGCCCACGAAATACGTACACCGGTAACACTTATCAACGGACCACTGGAATCACTCTGTGAAATGGACATCAACGATCCGGAAATACAGAAGAGTCTGAAGGTGATGAAAAAAAGCACTTCCGAACTGGTTAGCCTTGTCAATCAACTGCTTGATTTCCGTAAAATCGATAGCAATAAATTTCTCCTCAACATCTCCAACCAAAACCTGAGCACACTCCTGAAGGAACTCTATGCCGGCTTCGAAACCGCTGCTCATCATCAGAATAAGAACATACAACTGCAACTGCCCGACGAAGATCTGTACTTCCCCTTCGACGCCGGAGCCCTGAGCAAGGTATTCAACAACCTGCTTACCAACGCCCTGCGCTACTCCGACAACTTCATACAAGTTCACGCAGTAAAGGATACAGATCACGTCAAGATCATCTTCACCAACGATGGCGAACTGATTCCGGATGAATTACAGGAAAAGATCTTCGATCCCTTCTTTCAGGTAAACAAACACCGTAACAACACCTCCAGCTCAGGTATCGGGTTATCCCTTGCCCGCTCCTTAACCGAATTACACGATGGCACCCTGAGCTATTCGGTTCATAACCGGTTAAACCAGTTTATCGTGCAGCTGCCTATCCCCAACCAGGCCGTAACTCCCGAGCCGGAACCTGTCGACAATTACATTGTTAAGGAAGAAGAGTTTACCCACGAAAAATCCTATGCCGAAAGCATACTCATCGTCGAGGATAATCCCGAAATGCTGGATTATATTGCAGGTAAAATCCGGAAAACTATGCAATTCTCGGTAGAGACCGCTGGCAACGGAAAAGAAGCCCTGGCAATTCTACGAGAAAAGAACATCGATATTGTACTAAGCGATGTGATGATGCCCGTGATGGATGGATTTGAATTGTGCCGCAGCATCAAGGATAATGTAGAATACAGCCATATTCCGGTGGTTCTGCTCACTGCCCGCAACGACCTCGAAAGTAAAATACAGGGACTCGAAGCCGGTGCCGATGCCTATGTGGAGAAACCATTTTCAATGACACATCTCAACACCCAGCTATCAACACTGCTCAGTAACCGGCAACGTGAAAAAGAGGCGTTTATACGTAAGCCCTTCCTTCCGCTGCAGAATATCGGCATGAACAAGGCTGATGAACAATTCATACAAAAGATTATCGACATTATTCACGAGAACATCACCGATTCCGACTTTAATGTAGAGCGTCTATCCGAATTGGCTTATATGAGTCGTTCGAGTCTGCACCGCAAAATTAAAGCACTCACCGAACTTACTCCCATCGATTTTATACGCCTGGTCCGCTTACGCAAGTCGGCCGAACTCATCCGCAGCGGGTCGTACAGGGCAAGTGAAGTGTGTTACCTGGTGGGCATCAATTCTCCTTCGTATTTCATCAAGTTATTCCAGAAGCAGTTCGGAATGACACCCAAGGAGTTTCTGAAACAACTTTAACCTTTTTCGGCACTCCACAGCTGCATCGCAGATTACTGCCGGGCCCCCCCCTTCTTCTGCATCGCGGGTTACTGCCGGGTTCCGACTGTCGTCGCCTCGCACGGCAATGCGTCCTTCGGAAGGCCAACTCCTCCAAACTCGCCCTGAAGGGCTCAAACAAGGAGGAGTTTTGGCCTTCCTTCAGGGGCATTGCCGGCTCACCGCCTGAGGTCGTCACCGGCAGTAACCCGCTCAAATCTGCATTCACGCGTTCACTAAAATAAATTAAAAAGAGCATATTTTAAAAGTATTTGTTATCTTTGCCCCGTTCCGGGTAACTACAGGACCACCACACTCACTTAATTTTTACATCGTATGAAAAGAACCTACCTTTTTTTACGGTATGGTGCACTGCTTAGCACTATACTGTTATTGACCAATTGTACCTTCAAGGACGACATTAACGAACTGAAGGAGAACATCGACGACTTTACCGTCTACCTCACCACACCGGAATTCAACACCGGAGTACATTTCGAATTTGTAGATGCCCGCACCAACGAGATTATCGACGACAAGGACGTAACCGTTACCGTATCCGGACAGGATGCTGCGTTGTTGTACAACAACATCGGTAGCAAACAAGAAAGCTACACCTCCAACTGGGGAACCCTCGATCTGATTGTCGACCCCCACAAAGCCGACTCTGCCAGTCTGGCTACAAAACCAATTCAGTTTGCTGTAACAGCTTCGCTGGAGGGTTATTCAAGCAAAACGCAAGCTGTAACAATTCAATCCACCAACAAACAGAAGGTGCGCGTTTTACTAAACAATCTCAACACCCCACCCGAAGGAGTTGTTTTTGCTGAAACACAGGTTGCAGTTACTACCGGTACAGATGGGAAACTGAGTGAAAGTATTACTGTCGAAATTGGTGGAGAGGCTGCCCTAACCATGGCACAACGGATAGCAGGAGGCATTCCGACTTCAATGCTGGAGTTAGCTATACCTCAAAATACAAGTTTTCAGGGTCCGGATCACCAAACTATCGAAAACCTTTTCGGTCTGACATTTCTTACCGAAATTGAACAACCAAGATCTCCATCAGCTTGGCATTTCGTACCACATATGCCCTATATACCCAATGTAGGTTTTTTTGAACCACTGGGATCCTACACGCTAAATGTTTACGCAAACACGCCTTACGGACAAATTCCGATAAGTGGTTTCACTAGTCCTAATCCGGTCAACCTGGGTTTTTTATTACCTCCGACCAATCCGTTCACCCAGTCTCCTTTTAACGATAACGATAGGCTGTATGCACTGGATGAAGTCCAAAGAGCTATACGTGCCGGTGTTATACAAAACAACAGCTTTTTAAATGAGTTGAATTCAGATGATTTTAACCGACAACAACAGATTGGACGGCTAATACCCGGTTGTACCTCTTCTAATCACACGATCGTGTTTGAATTTGCCGATCCTGCCGCAACCGGGAGCGGTACGATTACTACCCAAATCCTGAATACCAACGAAAGCAAAGAAATTTCGAGTTTAAGCACCGCCTACTCGGGTTCTGCAACCTTAACTCAGTTTTTAAGTATGCAACTTCCTCAGGGTGGAGGAAAAATAAAATTAACGAGTACCGGAAATCTAAAGTTTACTCCTGAAATTATCGTTGTCGACAATTTCTGTGATACAAAAACACACCGGGTAAAAGTGGAAAGCGCAACTCCTCCTGCTGGACAGGACTGGATTAACCTCAACATCGATGTATCAGTTACTTCCGAGTCGAACAGCAATTTCGTAATTAAGCCGACGCTGCGTGTCTATTACGGAACTTCCGAGTTCACAGCTCTTGACCTGAAAAACGGGAAAGCATCCTTACAAATCACAGAAGGCACTGAATATAAGATCAGAGGTGCTATTGGTAATACAAAGGCTCAGGGACGCTTCAAGGTTGAAAGTAACGGACCAACCAGCTATAAACTAACCTTCACCGAGCAACTAACCAGCGGAGGATCGGGTGCTGTGATGACACTTAACGTACCCAAAACTGCTACCAACGAGGTTACACTTAAGTATGTATTCCCCGTGTCCGACGATGTATTAAATAACTTCAAATAAGCCACCCTAATTATGAAAAAGCTAACAACATTAATATTACTGTGCCTTGCAACCGGCATCATGGTTGCACAATCTTCCGAAGGGAAATCCTCCTTTGCCATTGGCGTAGGGGTTAGCGGCTCCACCAACGGACTTGGCGGAAACGTGGTCGTTTCGTGGAACGATAAGCTGGCACTGCGACTGGGATACGAAAAACTGGACCTCTATTTCGAGGATGCATTTACCTTCGATCAGGACGACTTCTCCTTTAATGTAAGTCCGGGAGTAAAAGCAGGTGGTATCTCTGCCATTATCGACTGGTACTTCCTGCGGTCAATGTACCTGGCTGTCGGTGTGGTAAATACCGAAATGAACCTTTCAGCTTTAATCAAATCCGACAAGCCCCTTAAAATAGGCGACATCGAATACAGTCCCGACGAAATGGGCGAAATGCGCCTTGCCGTTCTTCCACAAAACAAACTGGCACCCTATGTAGGAATCGGTTTCGGTCGCAACATCTCCAAAAACAACCGTATGGCAATGAGTTTCGAGTTGGGAGCTTACCACACGGGTTCGTATGTTATCGATGCATCAGGCACCGAACTATTCGAACCCAATGGCGACCCTGCCAACCAGGAATCCATCCAGCAACTCAACGAAACCCTCAAGGGCTTCAGCTGGAGTGGTATCTATCCGGTGGTAAAACTGGGTATCTCCTATAAAATCTGGAAAAACTAATACTGAAGGTTTTATAAAAAATGTAGCGGGCTGTCAGGGCAAGGGCGATTACAACCACCCTTCCAGGATAGCCCGCTTTACTAATTCCGATGAGCTGTTACTTTCGGTCTTAAACAACATACTCTTACGGTGATTCTTCACCGTATGCTCACTCAAAAAGAGCTTGTCGGCTATCTGCTTGCTCGAAAACCCATCCGCCATCAGCCGCAGCACTTTCAATTCCGATTTCGTAATCTCCGGATGCTCTGTTTGCATCGAATTATGCTGATGCAGCTGAATCTTCTTAATGTGATGCTCATCCGAGCTGTCGAGTATATAATGCGTATACTCCCGATTGGCAACCAAACTGCTGATATCCGACATGATATTCAAAAAATAGATGGGCTCCATTTTCGAGTTGAACAGGATTGGAATACTCTGCACCAGCACATGCTTAAGGATTCCGTTCTTACATTTCAAATCGAGCGTTCGGTTTACCTTAATAAACGGCCCCTGAAGGGAAGCTGGAAATCCTCCTTGTCTGAGCCCGCAGGGCGAGTTTGGAGGATTTCGCTTTCCGAAGGTCGCCTTGTTGAGCGAAGCGACGATAGTTGGAACCCGGCAGCATCCCGCGAGATATAAGAAGGTGACGGATAACAGTGATCAATGATCCGGCCTTAGTAAATGTGAATGCCCGACCTTAGCTGTTCAGCCAGCGTGCAATATCGAACTGCTTCATTACCACTTTATAGTCGCGGTACAAATCTCCTACTTCGCCCTGCCCTTTGTAGTTCTTCAGCCATACCGTTGATGACAGGTCCGGATATTCATTTGCCGTAAAACAAACCTTACGGGGAAACTCCAGGGCATCAAACTGCGCAATATGTTGCGGCGTACACAAATCGCGTTCGGAAAAAGAAATGAACAGCCTGTCCCAGTTGATGCGCTCTACCCTTCGCTCCCACTTTTCACGCGCCTCCTGCTCACTATGATAATGCAGAAAATGAATCTCTATATCGTCGCCCAACACGCCGATGGGATAGGAAGGGTTCGAACCGATGGAGTAAGGAATGGAAGGGTTCGAACCGATGGAGTAAGGAATGGGAGGGTTCGAACCAGCAGGAGTGGTCGGGGGGGCACCGGAACTTATGGACGTAGCGGGGGGAATCCGGCATGCGGGGTTATCAGCAGCGGGGTTTGGAGCAGCAAGATGACGCGACACTGTAACAAAGCGCAGCGGCAGCGCGAGGTTTTCCCGCAGCTTGCTCAACAACTTAATATAATCGTCGGCAAAAAGGAATAATCCGGTGAAAGGAGTTGTGTAGGGCAGGTCCAGCAGCTGGTAAATACGACCGGCCCAGCAGTTATTACAGATGATGGAGAAGTCGCGCGCAACGACCTCTCTGCGTAAGCTTCGACCTGAACGGAAGATCAGGTAGTTGCGGAAGTCACTTTTTAGCTTTCTTAGCCACTTTTTCATCCGAATACCGGTGTGAGAGAAACAGATCCATGTACTGACGGGTAATCTTGTCCCAGGTATACTGCTCATGCGCCAGGACATACATCTCCTGTCCCAATTTCCGAAGCATCTCCTGCTTTCCGTTGGTACTAATCAGTTCGTACAACTCGTCCTCATCGCGGAAATACACCGCCTTATCATAGGTTGTCTCGCGGTTATACGGACAATCAAAGGCGAATACCGGCAAACCCAGGCTCATCGCTTCGAGCAGGGCCGGGTTAGTACCTCCCGCACTATGACCATGTATATATAAGGTAGCATTGCTGCGCAGCTGATTCAGTATTTTCTGATTGTAGATAGGGTCCAGCAGGATCAGGTAGGGAATATCGGCATACTTTTCCCGCAACTGCCTGCCGTACTTACTATTGTCCCAGTTGCCCACCACTACCAGTGGCCGCTGCATCTTGTTAAACGCCTCCAGCACCAGGTGAATATTATTCTCGGGTTCGATGCGGCACACCTTGAAGGCATAGGTATTCGGCAACCTGTACTTTTCACGGAAGCGGTCCTTCAACGCGATCTTTTCCACATGATCACCCCCGTAAGGAATAAAAACGCTGTCAATACCGTATTCCTGCTTCACATAGCGCTGAATAGCTTTGTTGTCCGACAACACCACATCCGAGTACTTCACCGCCATCCGTTCCGAAAACTTCAGGTAAGCCCGGGCCAGCTTGCTCCATTTCTGACGCTTGTGTTCCAGTCCGTCGATATTCGTTATAATCCTCTTGGTACGATTGAAGATCCGGTAGAAAGGAAGAATGATGCTCCCCGACACTCCCAGCACCAGCACTACATCGCTACTGCATACCGCATGAATAAACGAAACAATATCGTATATCACACTCTGAATGCCATTCCCCGAAAGCGGAATATACTTCAGGTGGGCCTTATTATAACTCTTGCGCTTATCGTTTCTGTAAGTCGGACCGCTGCAATATACCGTAATATCCAGTTTCCTGCCCAGGTAATAGGTTAAATATTGGACCAGAGTCTCAAACCCCCCGTACCGGGCCGGAATGCCTACACTTCCGACAATAGACACTTTCAACATGATAAGGTATTATTGGGTTGACTACTATTTTCGTTTAACACTTGCATAAGCTGTTCGGTAAAAACCGACAATTTAAATTCTGAAGCCCTGGCCACCGCTCGTTCTGAAAAATGATGGTACAACTCCGGTGAGCTGAATAAACGCTCTATCTTTTCTTTTAGTTCTTCTACATTTCTGCCATCCACCTGAAAACCGTTCCACCCGTCGGTCACCAACTCTACCGGTCCGCCCACCGGGGGAACAATCGCCGGAACTCCATGTGCCATGGCTTCCAGAATGGTCAGACCGAATGTCTCCACACACTGATCCGGCAAAGTGAGGTTCAACAACACACCTGCCCGCCTGTAAAACGGTCGCAAGTCAGTCTGCGCTGCATACACCTTCACATTGGCGCCCGCGACCGACTTCGCACAAAACCGGTCCACTTCTTCCTGCGTCGCACTCAACACCAGCTCAAAGCGTCGCTCAGGCATCAGCTCACTCAGTTTCAGAAACTGATAAATCCCCTTGTATGCCCTCATCGCCGCTATCAACAACACGCTGCTGTCGGCTGCTGCTGAAGTGCGGGTAGTTGACCATGCCGGATCGGCTGCTGCTGAAGTGCGGGTAGTTGACCATGCCGGATCGGCTGCAGCTGACTGCGAGTCGTGCCGGGAATCGGGAGCAGCTGACTGTATGTATTCCGCGCCGGATCGTTGCATCGGCATCATCTCCTCCTCCAGTGCATTATAAATCCTTTTCCCCGGTAGCGCTACTCCCCGGTAACAATTTTGCACGTAATCAGATACGTAGATAGCCTTCGTAGCTGCAAAGGTAAAAAATTTCAAATTAAAACGCGACAAACAATCCGACTTATTGTAATTTTCATGGACATGATACACCACTTCCTTCTTCATCAGCTTGCCGGCAAGGGCTGCTCCCCAGGGCAAGAGCGTATTGATATATACCACTACTTCTTCATTCCGGTAATTGCGCAACAAAATAAGAAACATAGAGATCTGCGCTCTGAGGTAGTCGAGCAGCGTGCGGACCTTATTTTCACTCCAGCGATAGTTAAACCAGTGGTACTGCACTTCGGGGAGGTACGACAGGAAACCGTCGCCGCGACTGGTAATCAGATCGATTCCATAGCCCTGCTGCTGAAGCTGGCGGATCACCTGCGCGAGTACCTTCGGACTGCCCGTGTAGTTGTTCAGCAGGTGCACACATACGATTCGTTTCACCGGCTTATCCATGCTTCTATCGTTTGAGTGTATAGTTCTGTTAGTTGTTCTCTCCGTGCTGCCCAGCTGTACCTGCGGGCACAAGCGCGGGTTCCTGTGGATAGAGTTGCCAGTCGACCGGGCTCCGCTACCAACTCCTGCAGCGTTGTGGCAAGCGTTTCCACTACCTGCGTGTACGACTCTACCGGTATGCGTATACCGCAGTCGTCGCACAGCACATCATGCATCCCGCAGTGATCCAGACTCAGCGTGGGCACTCCCTTGCTCATGGCTTCCCAAATAGTCGTGGGGTTGCCTTCGCTCAGACTGGTAATCAGGTGCAGGGAGGCGACGCTGAGCAGCTCATCCACCCTGGTGCGGTCGACACGACCGTGCCACACCAGGTTGGTAATGCCCTTCGATTGGGCATAGTCCTGCAGCGAGGGGCGCAGCGGACCGTCACCAATTATATCCACCACAAATCCTGAACGGTCGGGCATCGCCGCCAACGCCTCCAACAGGATAATAAGCGCCTTGCCGGCATCAATTCTACCGATCCACACGAAGCGAAGGGGAATCATGGCGACGCCGGGGGCAGAAGGAGCGACTCCGTGCAAGGAAGATGTACCCGCAGCGGATAGCCCGGGGCCAGCCGATCCTGACGATAAGGGGAAGACCGGTGAAGCAGCGTCATCTGTAACAATGCAATTCTCCGGCATATACACACTTTCCTTCCCATGGATACTCCTGAACTTGTTCTGATTTTCGGTGGTTGCCGTAAGCAGCAGATCGGTGTGCTTCAGGGCGTTGGCAACGCGCCGGTTATGACGCAACTGCCAGTTATTAATCAGCGAGCGTAGTAGTCCGAACTTCCACTTTGCCGCCGCAGGCAAGGCCGGCCATAAGGCACGCGGGTAATTGGAAACACCCCCTACCGGTCCCCAGAGGTAAGGCAGGTCGATCTTCCACAGATAACCCGGCTCCCGGTACCCGATGGGGTTCAGGTAATGTATCAAATCAAACTCCTCCCGGCGGGTAAGTTCAAGGGCCACGCGGTACACCTGCCGGTGCCAGAGCGCATAGGCCAGGTAAAAACTGTAGGTGAATATGCCGCGACGGTTCAGACCGTTCAGCCAGTTTGCCAGTCCGGAAGGGCGCACGGCGATAAAGCGTACATTCGGCATCGGATGTTCCGCCAGGTAATTCTCCAGCTCCTCCACATCACCCAGGTGCTCGCCCGCGGCGCCATAGAGCACTACCAGTTCGTGGTCGACCGACATATGGGTCACATAGTTCCAGCCCACCGAGTATTCCGATCCGCGAAAAGGCGAGATCATATAACTCAGCACCAGCACCTTCCTATGTCGAATAGTTTCCTTCATCCCTACTGAAAATAAAATTGAAAGGGTGCACACCAGGCAGCCTTATTGGCAATGGCCATCACGAACCAGAGCAGGTAGACCGCCACCAATCCTGTACCTATATAATATTGTAACTTATCTTTGTTCACCGAAAACAGGTAATACAGAAAAAAGCTCAGCACCACGAAGCGCAGCGAGCTAAAGTAGAAAAACGCACGCGCCAGCACCATCGAGTTGGCAGCCGGAGCTATCACCCCCCACAGCATCGCAATAAAGAACAAATTATAATACAGGTAGAAATGCTGCTCCTTAAAAGCTTCCTTCAGGCGCTTACTATACAATATTATAATCAGGTTGACCCCTAAACTAAAGAAATAACCGGCCGTATACCCACCTCCGTCTTCAAAAAACAAATCCGTCTGCTCATCCATGTTCGCATAATCAACATAATTAAGCAGCAAGGCCAGCTGTCCGAAGTTCTCAAACAAATACCCGATAATCGGAATCGCCAGCACCACCAACGCCAGTACGAGTCCCAGCTGCACCTTCACCGATGCAAACCAGTCGCGCCCCAGCACAAAATACAGGGGGATAAACAGCAGCGCACTCTTGTGCATCAAAAACGCCAGCACCGAAAACAACAGATAGGGTAGCAGTCGCCGCTGAATAATAAAACGCGTACTGTACAAAAAGAACGAAAATGCCAGCGCCTGCCGGATGATGTTCATCGATTCGAACAGGTAGAGCGAGGTGAAGTAGAAAAACACGACCCAGGGCAGCATAAAGCGGTAGTCGTAGGCCCAGCGGTACACAAAATAAATCTGCAGGAAAGCCGTCACCATAAACAGCGCGGGGTAATCCAGGCTCAGCAGTCGCAACGACGCCATCAGGTAATAAAAGCCCGTCTCAAAATGCGTAGTATTCCGCAACTCAAATATATCCAGGTCGTTGTAAGCATCAAAATACGAACC
Source organism: Paludibacter sp. (assembly GCA_028691965.1). Taxonomy (GTDB): domain Bacteria; phylum Bacteroidota; class Bacteroidia; order Bacteroidales; family Paludibacteraceae; genus Paludibacter. Next base: position 32,093 of record JAQUYE010000027.1, read on the forward strand.
GTAATCGCCCCCTACATTAAAGCGCATCCCCACCACCAGGGTAAACAGGGCCACCGAGGCAGCACCCACCACTAAGTAGTTGCGCCGCTGCACCTCCTCCTCTCCACCCGGCTCAAACTTTCCCTTCACCGCCAGGTAGAGCAGTATGCTCAGCAATACGAAATATACACTATAGGCCTGTATCATCTGATTCGGAGTTGTAGCATAGCAATTAAATATTTCACACTCAGGGTATAGGCTATCGCTCTCCACACAGCACCGGCAGGCAGTTCCCTGCGGAGGGTGCGGCGGTCGGCCCTATTCGCCTGCTTCCCGTAATAATAAACTCCGCTGAAGGCCAGCAACAAATACTTCGAATAGATGCGGCGGTCGGACCAGCTGTGGCAGCGCACCGAACGAAAAGCTTCCAGCTGCTGCATCACCGTGACCAGGTACCTGCAATGCGACAAAGCCGCGAGGGAAGTCGACAGCGAATTCTCCCTGAAATTATACACATAGTTCGAGTCGCACCGGTACACCACCGTCGCAGCGGTAAACAGCAACACAGGCGTGTACAGCGTATCTTCGTGGACTACCGGATAATAAAAAAGCCCGTGCTCCAGCAAGAAACTCCGCTTCACGCAATAATGCCACACCGGACTCTCCACCAGGTGCAGGTCGAGGTAAGCACTCCCACTGTAAACCCGTCCTTCAACAGCCTTATTAGCCTGTGCCGACGGCCGTCCATCAGGATACTCAAAAGCAAAGTCAATCACATCCGCCCCGGCTGATTCACCATACGCACACACCCTCGCCACTGCCCCTTCCGTCAACCAGTCGTCCTGATCAATGCACCAGATATACCTGCCCCCGCATGCGCGGATGCCGGTATTCCGCGCCTCACTCAGTCCGCGGTTTTCCTGCTCTACCACCTTCACATTCGGATAGCGCGAAGCATAGCCGGCAATCACGGCAGCCGATCCATCCGTCGACCCGTCGTTTACCACCACCACTTCAAACAGCTCCAACGCAGGATGATCGCGGTAGATGCTGTCGATGCAGGGAGCGATAAAGCGCTCTCCGTTGTACACCGTGACGACTATGCTCAGCTGTTTCCTCATTTCGTAATGCGTACCAGTTGATAACTTAGTTTATAGATAAAGCGCTTCAGGCGCAAAAAAACATTCTTAACTTTCCATGCCACAAAACTGCTGTTCGGCCTGATCACCAGTGCCCGCACCGGACGATGCTTGCGTATCACCTTCTCAAAATGGGCAGCCAGCGACGGCAGTAGCTGGTACTCATGAAGCACCAGTTCACGGGCCTTCTTCAAAGCGTCGAGTCGGCGGGCATACTCCCCTTCCGGGTCGGCAAGCAGTGCACGCAGCTTCGCCACCGATCCTTTTACATCCCTGATATCGAGCATCACCACCGCATCTTCCGGGAAATAGGCCGACAGGTTCGTGCAGCCTATATATACCGGCACAGCATATCCAAGGATAGGATCTGCCAGTTTTTCGGTCCAGTTATCCGGCTGTACCACATTCTCGATACACAGATGAAAGCGGTAGTCGAGCAAGGCATCCGCTTTCACAGTCACCTCATTGCTTCCCCTGCCGTAAAAATCAATCGCATCACCCAGCTCCTTCTTCACTGCCTTTAAAAAGTCGAGTCGCTGCAGGTGCATGGGCAACTGTGCCAGCGAGGAAGTAATCACCGATATATTTTTTGTCTTCTCCGGCACCTGCATCTGTTTCAGTGCGTCGAAGCTATAGCGGTACTCTTTCTTAGCACTATCATAGCCGAAGTGCCAGTCGTTGAAGTGCTGTCGCTGCACCTGCTCACCCTTCGTACTAATCCCCGGCCGCACCATCCACAGCACATCAAACTGACTCAAAAACCCACCGGCATAAACCGAACCCATGGGTGGCTCTCCCGCCACAAAGAGGAGTCCGCCCTCCCTGCACCGCAACTGAATTGCTTGCCTGAAGTCCTCGAACACCACTACCCCATCCCACAAGCGGTCCTCGTCGGAGTTTTCGGAAAAGTGAAAGCTGTTACCGAAACGATCTACGTCGAACTGCTGCGCGAACAACGGTCGATTCACTGAATGGAGAATATTAATGTACATCATGGGTTTTTACAAAGTTAGCAAGTTTAAAAACAAACAGCAAAGGTGCGAATACAAAGAGCGACACCACTCCGCTCAGCAGGAGCTGCACCAGCAGGTGTTGCGATACCGGAAGCACGCGCTCCAGCAGGTACAGCTGCACTACAGTCGACAGCCCCATCATCAGTCCGAAGCGCAGCAGGTAGCCAAGCAGTTGCCTGCGGTTATCCACCGACAGTTTATACAACATCCAGGCCCCTGCCAACAGGTGCGACACGATGAGCGACAGCGGAAACACCAATGCGCCCCACTGCCTGTAAAAGGCGAAGTTAACAGCGATGGCCAGCACTTGCGCCGCCACGCCCCAAAAGGCATAGA
>JAQUYE010000028.1 GCA_028691965.1 Paludibacter sp.
CATCGGGCCCATTTGTAGTCGTTGCACAAAACAACAATCAGTTTACGGTTGTTGGGTATTCACCCACAGGCAACAACACTTCCAATGTACTACCTCCAATGCTGCTGTCGATGATCGATTTAATTGAAAACTCAGAAGGCGAAATAAATCTGCACAAGCAAAAATCACTTACAGCGACCGTTGTAGTTGAACCTTTACTTGATTCAAAAGGAATCCAACTCAATCAATATCATCACGAAAATATGGGTGGTTGTCCTACAGGCTGTGTAGCAACTGCATTTGCACAAATAATGGCATTTCATCAATATCCCGATAAAGGGGTTGGTTCGCATTGCTATGTTCATCCTAGGTTTGGCGAACTTTGCGCCGATTTTGAGAACACAAGCTATAACTGGATAAATCCGACCGATGAGGATTATAAAAAGCTATCCACGCACCTGGCCATTGCAATGGATATGAACTTTTGCGGAGGCATGTACGGCAGTGCCCCTTCAGCAGGCAACTACCTGAGTACACTTCAAAAGTATTTCAATTACTTCGTTATAAAGGAGAACTCGACCATAAAAAACGAATTAGACCAGGGCAGGCCGGTGTACATCGAGTTGCAGGGTGATCCAACCGGTCATGCGGCTGTAGTGGATGGATACGACAATGATGGATGGTATCATATTAATTTTGGCTGGGGTGGTGCATACAATGGCTATTATCCTTTGTTTAACAAGTTAAAAATTGATGCAGATGCTTATACCTTTAGCACGTATGTAGAACCAACCTATATATGGAAAGAAGCTTCGTATGTCAACCCCACTGATTCACTGGTGTTAGTGAAATTACAATCCGCTTTCCATGGATCAACCGGCTGGGACCTTAGCACACCGGTATATGGATGGGATAATGTGGAGGTATTAAATGGCAGAGTTGTACAACTTTATATAGAAAATCAGGATTATACTACTACCTGCTCTATTCCGGATGAAATTGCACTTCTTACGGAATTGCGTGAACTAACAATAATGGCCTATCTGACGGGAGAGCTTACTACAGAAATAACCAATCTTACTAATCTTAAATCAATAAAAATATTCAATTTAGATTATTACGATCCCAACTTTAGTTTCCAGCTAACTCCTGAAATAGGCAATTGGAGCAAGATGGAGGTCTTGAAAATTGCAAATCCGAAAGGCACGATTCCCTCATCTATCGGCGATTTAGTGGAATTGAACTACCTTGATTTAAACTGGGGTCAGCTTTCAGGAGAATTACCTGTTGAGATTGGCAACTTACTAAAGTTACGCTCACTTGAGTTAAACAACAATGAGCTTTCAGGCTCTATTCCTTCATCACTCGGTGCTTTAACCAACCTGGAAACACTTGACCTCTCCTCGAATCAGTTCTCGGCTATTGAAGACGGAAACTGGAATTGTCCGAAAATAGACTGGCTCTTGCTATCAAACAATCATCTGGAAGGCACTTTACCGGAATCGTTTAAGTCGATGATAAATCTAAGGAGATTAGCAATTGACAATAATAAAATTTCATCTCTGCCTGAAGGTATTGGCTTTTTAAATAAGCTCGAGTCAATTCGTCTTGAAAACAATCTAATCGAATCCATCCCTTCCTCCTGGGCAAATCTTATCAATCTGAACAGTATCTATGCCGCTAATAATAAACTATCTTCGTTACCCGACGACTTCAGTGGCTGGATAAAACTACATACATTTGACCTACACGCTAATAAGCTGACCGAATTTCCGGCTTCCTTATGTTTACTACCCAAAATTCAAAAAATAGATTTACATGATAATTGTATCACTGAATTTCCCGTCAATATTCATTCACTTTCGGAGACTATTGAAGAGTTGTACCTTCAGAACAATGCACTACACGATGATATTCCGTTACGTTTATTATCCGACACAACAATTAAGTATCTGAATCTGGATGCTAATCAATTTGTATTTCAACATATCCCGCAATCGGAAAAGCTAAGAAATCCGGCAGGATCATCCTCGGACGTTAAGCTGATTAAGAATAGGATCAAGGTGATGATGGGCGATACGATAACACTGGATATCAAAGCTCTGTATCCCTACGCTCAAGCGAACGATGCATATTTCTGGTCAGTTTACCCCGATAATATTTCGGAAAGTTATCCGTATAAACTGGAAGCACAAGGAATAAACGAAAGTAGTACTCTTCAGGTAATTATCGACGAAACTACGCTTAACACACAGTATTATTGTAAAATTTTCAATGCTGAGAGCCCTAGCTGCTTTTACCATATCTATTATGATGGCAAGTGGGAAACAATTACCCGCCCGGTACTGATGGATATAAACACTGAGCCCATCACCTTTGAATTAGCAACTGAAATAGAAATTTTAGCCGGGCAATATCCAGGCAAAAGAGTTGTAGAGTCGGTAAGTATCGCTAATAAAATAATTGAAGACAAAACGGTTACGCTGGTAGCTCCTGTACGAACCAGAGGACTTATTTACTGGCAGATTTCGGCCGACGGGAACACATGGCATGACGCATCAACAACAATGAGTGAGTCGGAATTGAAAGCGAATATTGTCAGCGCAGACAGTAAGAAACTTATAGTATCTCCTAAAACAGCAGCACTTTACAGGTGTAAGATTATAGATACAAACTGCGAACCGCTATACAGCGACACACTAAAAATACAACCCTTCGGAACTGTGCTGGTGGATGAAGTTGTTAATGTAACCAAGGGCTCATGTACTATAACTACAGATAGTATAGAAGTAACAATCCCGGCTAATCTCCACGATAAGGATTTTAGAATCACTATTGTAAAAATGGACAATCCCCCGTCAGCTCCCGATTCAGTCATCATGGGCGGCGTATATGATGTGCGATTAAGTTTCGGTGATGAATTTGCGTTGCCTTTACTTATCAAGATGAAAGTGACCGACAAGAAGAGCATTACCGACTTAACAATTGATCGATTCAAGGCCGTGTACTTCGACGAAGAGAGCAACTCGTGGATAAACTATAAGAAGGCCCATTTCAGCGTACGCGACAGTATGCTGGTTTTTGAAACCGATCACCTTACAAAATTATCGTATTGGACCGATCCCATTGATTGGCTATCGGGTTATACTGACTGGTTTAAATTAGGAAACATCCAGGTAATCTATCGCGACTCTGATGTGGTTACAATGAATTCTACCTATAATAAACATCAAAAAGCTCAACCCTGGCATATAGCCGGATATCCTTTGTTTGTACAGGATGCAGCCTACTATCTTAGTGAAGTAATGACTGCATTTAAGTCGAAATATAAATTAGCTGTTCCTGACGGCGTGTTTACCATCTACATTAAAAATAATGCTGATTATGGTAATGTGGGGATAATGGGAATGATTGATGGTTATCTTACCATACACCGTGCAATTGACGGTCCGGAAAAACTGCGAAGCCTGATAGCACATGAGTTTATGCATTATACACAGGACGAATATGTTTTAGCCCAATCGGGGAATACCTTTTGGCTTGAAGCTACAGCTCACCTGACCGACAGAATGATATGGGATGAAAACACATTATCTCCCAGCGAGTCGGAACTATATTTACTGGAAGCCAGACAGGGTGATAATTCTATTCTGGATTTTCTAAGCAACTCGTGGGACTATTGGGACAAGTCGTTTGTTACACAAAACAAATACGGAAACATTCAATATTGTTATCTGGCAGGCACTTTCTTACATTATATGAGGAGTTTCAGGCCCGATACTACCAAACTGAAACCTGAAATTCTTTTGAAGGAGACTGATTACTCTTTATCATGGAGAGAGTACCTTAACAGCTATATCAAAAAACACTTAAAATCAACTATTGGTGATGAATATGAGAGTTTTGTAAAATATTGTATTGAGGGATCAAATAGTAATTTCACCTTACTTGGTGAGGGCGATCTAAAACCCTATTCTTATTTAATGTTGAATTCATATTCTTCCACAAAAGACGCTGCTTTTACGTCCTTGTTAAACTATAACTTTCCTTTTTCTCCGGCTGAATATCAAAAGAAGGATACTACATTAACGCTCCAACTTCCCTATTTATCATCCCAACTTGTACTATTGCACAACAATGGGACAGAGCAGCCAATAGCGATTAACTATAAGCGCCTCCACGAAGTAAACAAAGAAAACAGAATCTATTATGGTAAATATAATCCTGTTAATAAACAAATGCAATTGGTTGACATTACCGATTCTACTACTTACACTCTATTAATTGAAGAAAACAACAGTAGTAATAAAGAGTATGCCAACATTGCGTTTCTACTTCTTATCAATAAGCAAAATCCGGCGATATATAATTTCTTCTCTGATTTCAATGCGAAATTTGAATTAAGTGCAAGTCCCTTGCTCAACATTAAAGATGTGGCATTGGTAAGAATATCAACTAATCCAATTCATTCATACAGCGATGGCACAAAGAGACAGTTTATAATCAGCGGCGACCTGGATATGTCGAAACTGAATACAGGTTTACAATACAAGAAACTGTACTTTCATAGTAATAAAACCGGGAACACTGATTCGACCTATACCGTTAAGGCTACCTTCGGATACGTCTTATCAGAACCACAAAAAATAAATGATCTTGCCGGTGAATGGCAGTTTGATATTGAACAAATTATTGAATATGATTTCAACAACGCAATATTACATATTGACCATAAATTAGTACATACCTCTCGAATCCAGGAATACATGGAGCTACCTTCAAAGATTATCAAACCATCCCGAATCGAGAGGATCACTGAAGATAGGCAAAAAGTTACGCTCCATAATATCCGGAATTTCACTCCTGTTCAACTGCCTATATATGGCGATGTAGTACATTTTTCAACAAAAAACACAGCAGAAACCATGTCGATCGTAGATAAGGTTTCACATACCTTCAGGACAATTGAAGGACGTGATGAAACATACTATTATAAGAGTACTGATTATTCACAGGAGGATATTATAGTAGAGGTGTATTTACACTACAAATAAAACCTGAATAACGGCGAGCTCAACTATGCTATACTGGTTTTATTAGTACTATAACAAACGTGAACGAAGAAAAAAAAGTTGTTACACAACTCAGAATAAAACTGACAAGTTGAAGAATGATAAACCATTAAACTCAACACACATGAAACGATATTGTAGATCATCAATAGGGTTCCGGTTTGTCGCTTGTGTTGTAACACTACTTGCCCTTCATGCAGGCATTGCATTAAAGGCACAAGCTCCCGATGCTGAGGGAGCAAGGCAAGTTGCAACCTCCTTTTTCGGAGCGAGGAACCCGCAACAAGTAAAAGCTAACACAAGGGCAGGCCATACTTTATCACCAATTTATGTTTCAGCTGATACGGTGCAGGCTCCGGTTTTTGTATTCCAGAATAACCAAAGCGGATTCGTTGTAGTGAGTCAACATGGCAGCGACTTTGCGGTAGTGGGATACTCGACTGATGGTAGGTTAGACCCTGAAAACATGCCTCCCCAGCTGAGTGCACTACTTCACTTTTACGAAGATTCGGTAGTGAGTGTTAGTCAGCAACCCCTGCCAGCCGCCACTCCGGTAATGACTCCCCTGCTCAACGAAGCCGGCATAAGCTTAAACCAGTTCAATCACGAAAACGTGGGTGGGTGTCCCACGGGTTGTGTAGCTACTGCCTTTGCCCAGATTATGGCTTATTACAAGTATCCATCCCGCGGTAACGGTTCGCATTGCTACACCGATCCGCAGTACGGTGAGCTGTGTGCCGATTTTGGAAATACAAACTACAACTGGAACACTCCTACCTACGCCGACTACGAACTACTTTCGTATCATGTGGGTATAGCCATCGATATGAACTATTGTAAAGATGCTGACGGTAGTTCGCCGGCTAAATTTGGTTACGAACGTGCCATCGGAGAATATTTTAACTATTACATCAACAGAGGCACAACCGAATCATTCTATATCGTAAATGAAATAAACAACCGCCGACCTGTGTATGCCGAGTTACCGGGAGATCCGGGTCACGCAGTTGTAATCGACGGATACGATACAGATGGCTTTTTTCATCTTAACTTTGGCTGGGGTGGCAGTCATAATGGTTACTTTGCGTTGAATACAAATTCACGAATGAATGTGGGCTACGAATTCGGGACAAATGTAAGCAGTGTGGTATGTATGACACCTACTCCGCTTAAAACCAACGAGCAGGATTCGCTTGCACTGGTAGCTGATCACAACGGACTGAACGGTACCACCGGCTGGGAATTGACAAAACCGGTATTTACATGGACAGGAGTACTGGTGATGAACGAGCGGGTAATACGCTTACGACTCAACAATACCGTTTATAGCACCTACAAGGGAGTGATTGCTCCTGAAATCGGGAACCTTAGTGAATTGACTGAGTTGAATTTACTGGGACAGTTCGACGGTGAACTGCCTGCTTCCATTGCCAATTTATCAAAACTAAAAACACTGTCGATTGCAGCCGGTGCCGGAACCTTTAAAGCCGTTCTGCCAGCAAACATCGGGAATCTTACCAGGCTTGAACGACTGTCGATACCCTATGTTATTGAAGGTGAACTCCCGTCGTCAATTGGAAGTTTAACTGAATTACGAGAGCTAAATCTCAGTTCGGGAAAGCTAACAGGTGCACTGCCTGCCGAATTGGGTAATCTTACCAAGCTTGAAAATCTGAATTTATACAGAAACCAGCTAAGCGGTAGTTTGCCGGCTTCCATTGGCAACCTGACTCAACTTTCCGGGTTAGATGTAGCTGAAAATCAACTTAGCGGCTCCATACCGACCGGCATCGGACAGCTTACCAAACTGACTACCTTAGGGTTGAGCAATAACAAACTGACCGGCCCTATCCCCTCTTCGATAGGCAACCTTACTCAATTAACGGTATTACTACTGAATAACAATGCGTTGACGGGAGCTATCCCTGCTGAAATCGGTAATTGTGTAAACATTAAAAACCTCGGACTCTCCGAAAACCAGTTAGAGGGAGCTGTCCCTGCAGGTATAGGAATGCTTTCGGCAGTTGAAAGTCTGAATATTAGTAAGAACAAACTCACCTCACTCCCCAACGAAATCGGACGATTAAAAAACGTAAAAGAACTCTATGTGAATTCGAACAGGTTGAGTTCGCTCCCCGATTCTTTGTCGGAGCTCCCACTATTAACCAACATTAGTGCATCCAACAATTTAATTGACTCGCTTCCCGATAATTTTGGGAACTGGAGCCAGCTTCAGAGTGTAGGGCTGGCAAATAACAAGCTGCGTATCTTCCCCGATCAGTTATGTTATGCCCCGAATCTAAAGGTGCTGGATTTTAAGAATAATCGTATTGAAGCATTACCTGCATCTGTCGATTTGCTCTCTTCCTCTATTGAATACTTTTCGATCGATAGTAATTTTGTGAGCGGACCTATCCCTGCCGTTCTGATGGAGAATCCGAACTTACTCTCCAACCTGCGGTTCAACCGGTTTATGTTTGAAGATATACCCACTCCGAATCCTACATTGTATAACGGCATTGGCAATCAGCGCCCGGTTACTTTATCGAAGCGAATTATCAACGTTGGAATGGGCGATACGGTTCAACTGGACATACGAACCCTGGCACCCTTCACCCTTGAAGGGAATGAGTATTACTGGTATTCAGTGAATCAGAAAAAGAATGTAAGCACTACTTCCAATCCGATACTGGAGATAGTGATTGATGAAAAAACCCTCAACAACAGGTATTACTGTAATATTACAAATCCAACTTCACCCGAATACAAGTATATATCCGGCAGCTACAATGTTATGCTTCCCTGCCTGAGTGCACTCACAACCGACACCCTGAGCTTCCGGCTAGCTACCGACGAAGAACTACTTGCCGAACATTATACCGACAGCTACGTGGTTTCCAGCAACAACCTTCCTCAGAAAACCGTCGAAAACCGTATTGTTACCCTGGTGCCCCCGCTAAAAGTACGGGGGACTGTTCAATGGCAGGCTTCGGCAGATGGAACCAGCTGGCACGACTTATCTGCTTCCATGTCGCAAAACGACCTGAAAGCAAACTTTATAAGCGTAGAACAACAGGAACTGGTACTTTCGCCAAAAACACCGGCCTATTACCGTTGTAGCGTACACGACATTAACTGTGAGCCGCTGTATAGCGACACGATCAAAGTAAACCCCTTCGGAGAAGTGCTCTACGATGAAACGGTGAATGTAAGCGGGGAAAAAATGACCATCAGTGTTGATAGCCTGGAGGTGACATTACCTAAAGGAATACATGATAAGGAATTCCGGCTTACCATCACCAAACTGGATAATCCGCCGGCTCCGCCTGATGGTGTTAAGTTGATGAGCTCCTATGATGTTACGGTGAGCTTTGCCGAAACATTCGACATTCCACTGGTTATTAAGCTTAAAAACATCGATAAAACACTCTTCGACAATCGGAATATTCACAATTACCGGGCAGTGTACTTAGATGAACGAACACAGCAGTGGGTGAATTTCGAGAACAGCTATGTGAGTTTATTAGACACCACCATGGTGTTTGAAACCAATCACCTTACAGTTATTTCGGTTGGATGGTGGGACGAATGGGCAGGATATGATAAAGGATATGAACGCAATAACATCCGTGTTTTCTACAAAAGCGACAGAGAAGCGTGGATGAACACTACCTACGGTAAACAACAAACACCACAATACTGGCATGTAACAGGTATCCCGACACTGGTACAAGATGTTACAGAATACCTGGAAGAAGTACGCACAATATTTAAAGCAGCTAACTTTTCAGTTCCCGAAACCTTTACTGTTTACATAAAGGATATGGATGATGCTGATGGTGTAGTGGGTGTTTCAGGGATGATAAATGATTACCTTACCATTAACACCTTAACAGAGAACCCACTTGACCTGCGTAGCCTACTTGCACACGAGTACATGCACTACACCCAGGGAAAGCATATATCCCCTGATCCCGGTAATATATTTTGGATGGAGGCTAACGGGCATTTGACCGATCGTATAGTATGGGATACCTCCATTGTACCGGTTAGTGAGTCGGAGCAGTACCTGCTGAAAGGAAGAACTGCCAGCAACTCGATCTACAACTTCCTTGCCGACTCGTGGGATAGCTGGGATATGGCTTTGGCAACACAGAATCTATTTGGAAACGTTGATTATTGCTATTTGGCAGGAACTTTTCTGCACTACATGCGTAGCTATTCGGAGGCAGAATCAAAACTGGATCCATTTAAGCTTTTAAAAGAGGTAGCCACCTGGGATGGTGCCAGTTGGCGACAGTACTTAAGTAACTACATAGCTTTTTCGATGAATTCGCTGATTGGTGATGAATACGAGAATTATGTGAAATTTATCCTCAGTGGCGAAGAACCAAATTTCACCATATTGAATACAAGCGGCAATCCATTCAGCGGATTGATAAAGCATTCAGGCGTTGAAAATGATGGAGTGTTTGCCAGAAGAATCAACTACAGCTTCAACTCGGATATAGTAGAGCCACAGAAAGATACCATTGATGCAACCATCCCTTATTTAGCATCGAAAGTACAACTGCTTTACAACTCTAATCCTGACAAAGCAGCCTTTGTGTCGTTCAAACGATTGGACAGAGCATCGGGTTATCAACATAAAATTTACCTTGGGAGGTATAATTCGAAGTTGAAAAAGGTTGAATACACCGACTTGTCTGATTCTACCTCCTACAATTTTATGATAGAAGCAAACACTCCGACCTCAAAAGCAGAGCTCCAAAACATCTGCTTCCTGCTTTTAATCAACAAGAACAATCCGACAGGGAGCGCAGAGAAAGATTTCGACGCCTTATTTGAACTAACAGCTATGCCGGTAATTGACATCGAGTACCTCAAAAGCGGGTATATCGCCGGTGGGAATGGCAGCAACCTGGGTGTTCACACCGACAACAAAGGAAATATTACCAATTTCGTGTTATACTCCTATGCTGAATCTCCGGGAGCAAAAGTGAGTTCTGACAGGGTTATATTAAACGATTCTTCGTATCTGGTAACTACCAATTACAGTAAGACCGATACCTACGAGTTTGATGACGGAACAACGGTTTATAAACATACGAACGTTTCGGAAGGCACACTAACCATTAGATATAATTTCTATGCAGGCACCTTAAAAATAGTCAACAAAAGTAAGTATACTGCAAGTGTAACAACGCCAACCCGTGTAAATACCCTGAATTTAGTTAGTACCGGTGAGCAGATATTACAGGTGAGCAAATTCAATAATTATCAGATCCACAATAAGGAAACCTGGTTTACAACCAAAAACAGCTCCCAAACGCAGGAGGTAGTCGATTTTATGTCGCAGAAAGGGACATCTACCTACTATAACTGGGATACCGGAGAGCCCTATGAACCTCAACACTCAGAAATAGTGAGTACACAGTACGAAAACGGTGATATAATTTTAATGCTTTTGTTTAAAAACAGATAAAGGATTAATTAAACAGTGCTGAAAAGAAGCTTGTAAATTTCTTTTGGTCTTTCACTATCATCAATGGGACGTTCTTGTCTTCGTCGGCAAGCTTCTCGGATACGCTATCGGTGATTAACATGGCGAAACTCGATTTCATACTGGTGCCACTAATTACCAGGTCGAAGGAATTCTTCTTAGCATAATCATAGATTGACTGTGCCTCGTCGCCTTTTGCATTCACGCTGAAAGCAAATGGAATGTCGGTTGACACCTTGAACTTTTCAATAAACCTGCGATAGCTTTTTTCAATCACCGGACTTAAACGTGCCTTTACTTTTTGCATGTTCTTTGAGTCAACCACCGGAAAATAATTGTACGGCAGTTTGTAAACATGATGCAATTCGTAGCTTTCGGCAGCACCCTGCTCTTTTAGATAGGCAGCTGCCTGTAAAGCAACTACTGATGGTTGTGCGAAATTGGTACGAACTAAGATCTTATTAAAGTGTAAGGGCGACGTTTCGGTAACCAGTAATACAGTGCCGGGTATAAGGCCGATAATCTTCTTCCCTACTCCTCCTTTGCCTTCAAAGTCGATTTTCTTACCCAATACAGTTAGGTCTATTTTGTTTTTATCGGCATGTCGTACGATATGTTCTATGGTATGTCCTTCTTCAAGCACCAGTTCAGGCTGAACAGCCGAACCGTCAAAAAGTGCATTCATCCTTTCGCTCAGGTCTTCCGTGATCGACTCTTTCAGCGAGTTCACCTTATCGTCGGAAAAAAGCTCCGACAACTCTTCGGGATACTCGTAGCTGTCCATCACATGTATAAATTTTACAACAGTTGATTGAAAAGTATCGGCCAGAAAACGGGCATAACGCATGAGGTAGTCATCCATTTCCGTCAAATCGAGGCATACCAGCAGTTTTTCAAATTTTAATGTATTCATAATGATTGTTTTTTTTCTTTTTTACTGATCATTTCTCCAATAATCTCCTGATAGGTCTTACGTTCCTGCTTCTGACTATATTTCAACACCTTATCGTATTCCTGAGTTAGTCCCTTGTGCAAGCTGTAGGCCATCACCAGCAAGATAATTGTAAATGGCAAACCTGTAATAATCGAAGCAGTTTGCAGTGCAACGAGTCCGCCTCCGAGCAACAACACAGCTGCTACTCCTCCCTCGGTGAGTGCCCAGAAAATACGTTGAGCAACCGGTGCATCGAGTTTTCCCCCGGCAGTAAGACTATCCACTACCAACGAACCTGAGTCGGATGAGGTAACGAAGAAACTGATTACGAGGATTACACCAAGTAGCGACATAAACGACGACCACGGGAATTGTTCGAGCAACACAAACAAAGAGGTGGCGACATTCTCCTGTGCCGCAGTTCCGATATCACCGATATTATTTAACTCAAGAAAGAGCGCTGAACCTCCGAAGGCTGAAAGCCAGAAGAACGTTAACAGAGTAGGTACAACGAGTACTCCGAGAACAAACTGTCTAAGTGTTCTTCCCCTTGATATACGGGCAATAAACATCCCTACAAAAGGCGACCAGCTAATCCACCATGCCCAGTAAAAAACGGTCCACCCCTTTTGCCAATCCGTTTGAGCATAGGTTTCGGTCCAGAAACTCAGCACAAAGAAATCCTGAAAGTAGGCACCGGCATTCTGAACGAAAGAACCAAAAATAAAGAGTGTTGGTCCGACAATAATCATAAACAAGAGGAAGAAAGCTGCCAGAATGATGTTAAGCTGACTAAGCCGCTTTACCCCTCCACTTAATCCGGCTACCACCGATCCGGTAGCTGCAAGGGTGATGAGGATGATAAGAATTACCTGAACAGTAACACTGTCGGGTACATTAAAAAGATAATTCAATCCGGCATTTACCTGTTTCACTCCTAAGCCCAGCGAAGTAGCCAACCCAAACAAAGTGGCTACCACCGCTAATACATTGATCATTTTACCCAACTTACCATTAACACGTTCGCCGATTAAGGGGTAAAAAACTGAACTGATGGTGAGAGGTAATTTCTTGTTGAAGGTAAAAAAGGCCAACGACATCCCTACCAGCGCATATACTCCCCAGGCGTGAAAGCCCCAATGCAGGAAGGTGAACTTCATTGAGTTTTGTGCAGCTTCGACCGACTCGGCAGTACCTATGGGGGGATTCATGTAGTGGAGGACCGGCTCGCCCACACTCCAGAATAGAATACCAATTCCCATCCCGGCACTGAATAACATGGCAAACCACGAAAGTGTTTTAAATTCAGGTCGTGCCGTACGTCCTCCTAACCGAATCTCCCCAAACTTGCTTAAGGCAATATACAGCGAGAAAATAAGGAAAACATTCATTCCCAACACAAAAAACCAACCTCCGTATTCTGAAATACGATCCTGAATGTTTATGAAAATGTTTTCCATGGGCTTCCCGACAATCAGGGTAATGGCAATAAACAAAACAATAATGATTGATGCAGGCCAGAATACCCAATGGTCGATTTCAAAGTACTTACTCCATTTCGATGGTGTTTTTTCAACCGGGTTGTTTTCTTTCATATTATACTCTTTTTATTACTACTAACACGCTTACTACTGGCAGTTTATCTCAAATAAATGCAGTAAATCAATAAATTAACAGACCTGCAAATATAGTCATAAAGCCTAAAAAGAACAGTGCATTTAATAAATTGAAGCTATAATTTGTGAATATTTTTGTATTTTTGAAGTTCAAGTAATGATTTAAAATTTGCAAATATGAAGAAGGCTCTGCTCTTTACACTACTGATTTCGTTGCTAAGCTATACAGTGTATGCCGGCGAAGGATCCGACAATTATGTAAAACTGGGAGGCGCATTTCGCTTAAACTTAGTAAGTACCGGCTACGAACAGCCTTCAACAGCTACCAATACCTATGCTACCCTCGATACCTGGCGACTGAATGTGGATGCGAAATACAGTGGTGTGCGACTCGACTTCGAATACCGCTTTTATCCGACCTTTAACACGCACTTTATTCACCATGGTTATCTGGGTTACGACATTAATCCTTCGCTGAACGTACAGCTTGGTGTTACGCAGGTGCCTTTTGGTAACCTTAGCTACAATTCGCACAGCTGGTGGTTTCTGATTCCGTATTACCTGGGACTGGAAGATGATTACGACATGGGACTCAAGTTTACCTGGCTGCCTACCGATCGCCTCGACATACGGGCTGCTTACTTCCGACAAGCGGAACCGGCCGGTCCTTCGTATGGCAATGCCAGCTTTGGTGGCCCTGCTGCCGGTACGTATTCGTACAATGTTATTCCCGATGAGGAGGGCGTTTTATCAGCCTCTGGCGCTACTGCTTCCATCCGTGAAATGAATCAATTCAACCTACGCTTAGCTTATCTGCTTTTTGAAGGAACTACAATAGGTGTATCGGGACAGGTAAAAGGGCTCTATAATTCGGTTCTGCAGGAAATAACCTACGGTCATGCACTGGCTGCACATGTGAACAGCAATTTCTCGAACTTCAACCTGAAACTGCAGTACACTACTTATGATTATAAGGCAAAAGATGATGCCGGTGCCTGGCTAAGCCGGGTACAGATGGGAGCTTACGGTGACCCCTACTATAATGATGGTGTGGCATCAAGGGCTGATGTAGTAACTGCCGGATTGTCGTATACCATTCCAGTGAACTTAGGACCGGTTTCAGCTGTTTTACCGTATGTAAATTATTCATTGATGATGAAAAAAGGGAATTACGAACATCAGGGTGAATACCTGCCCTTTACCAATTCGGTAATGGTGGTACCCGGAGTGATGTTGACAGCAGGAAAAATTTATACCTATATTGATTTGGCTATGGGAAAGAATCAACCCTGGCTTACCGATAGTTTTGGAATGGGACTGGGCAAAGGACATAGTTATACGGATCAGCCGGCCGACTATTACTATAATACGGGAAAAGCCGGTATGGCTGTCCCCCTCGACAAAGTAAAATGGAATTATCGGTTCAATATCAATATCGGGTATTATTTTTAAAAGAAGTTGAAGTCCATATAGCTGAATCGGCATGAAAGTGTATATCAAAAACATGGTGTGTAACCGCTGCATTATGGTAGTGAAGAGTGAGTTTGAAAAGCTGGGCTTCACTCCCACCGACATTACCCTGGGCGAAGTGACCCTTGATAAGGAGCTTACTACCTTCCAAAAGGAGCTGCTTGCGAAAGAACTGCTGGAACTGGGCTTTGAAGTAATAGATGATAAGAAAAGCAGAATTATTGAGAAGATAAAAAACACCATCATCGATTTAGTGCATTATCAGGACAACGACAGTAAATCCAACCTTTCGGAGCTGTTGAGTTCAACCCTGCAACACGATTATTCCTACTTGTCGAATCTGTTTTCGGAAGTTGAGGGAACCACTATTGAGAAGTACTTTATAGCTCAAAAGATTGAAAAGGTAAAAGAACTGCTGGTGTACGATGAATTGTCGCTGAGTGAAATAGCTTTTCGTATGAACTACTCCAGCGTAGCCTACCTAAGCAACCAATTTAAAAAGGTGACGGGACTTACTCCCAGTCATTTCAGGGAAATTAAGGAAGAAAAGCGAAAACCCCTCGACAAGGTATAAATCTTACAATTCATTTCCATAATTCTGCAACAACCCGACTAAGAACTATTGCCATCTTTGCATTGTTAATTTAAACAATTGAATATGGCAACAACTAATCAACCAAAATTCACTTACCAGGCTCCGGTAGGTGCTAAAAATAATTCCCGCGAATTTACGCTCGATAGCAAAGTCAGATCGGCCGATGGCAGGTCGACAGTAACCGACACCTTCCCGGTACTGGGGATGTCGTGCGCTTCGTGTGCAGCGAATGCTGAACGTAGCGTGAAACAGCTGGATGGCGTTGTGAAAGCAGCGGTAAATTTTGCTACCGGTTATCTTACCGTGGAGTATATCCCTGAATACCAAAACAGCACAAAGATTCAAAAGGCTGTGCAGTCGGCCGGCTATGATTTACTCGTTGAAGAGGAAAACACGCAGCAGGATACACTGGAAGCCATCCACGAAAAGAAATTCAGGTCACTGAAATACAAAACTACCTGGGCCATCCTGCTCTCCCTGCCGGTAGTAGTTATAGGCATGTTCTTTATGGATATGCCCTATGCCAATCCGATTATGTGGTTACTCTCTACCCCTGTTGTGGTATGGCTGGGCCGGGATTTCTTTATAAATGCCTGGAAACAGGCACGCCATCGCTCGGCTACCATGGATACTCTTGTGGCCCTGAGTACCGGTATCGCCTACCTGTTTAGTGTATTTAATATTGTATATGCCGACTTCTGGCACGAACGAGGGTTACACGCCCATGTATATTTTGAAGCTGCTGCTGTCATAATCGCTTTTATTCTGCTTGGAAAACTTCTGGAAGAAAAGGCAAAAGGTAATACGTCGACAGCGTTGAAGAAGTTAATGGGACTGCAACCAAATTATGTTGTGGTGATACAGAACGATGGCACTGAAAAGCGAGTGGCCATCGATACTGTTAAGGTAGGTGATGAGATTCTGGTGAAACCGGGTGAGAAAATAGCGGTCGACGGCAAACTTACCCTCGGCAGTTCGTATGTGGATGAAAGCATGCTGAGTGGTGAACCGGTGCCGGTGTTAAAACAAAAGGGTAACAAGGTATTTGCCGGCACCATTAATCAGAAAGGAAGTTTCCAGTTCAGGGCAGTAAAGGTGGGCAAGGAAACCATGTTGGCTCATATTATTAAAACGGTACAGGATGCACAGGGCAGCAGAGCTCCTGTTCAGAAATTAGTGGATAAGATTGCGGGTATCTTTGTCCCGGTGGTGATGGGAATTTCAATCCTTACCTTTATGTTGTGGGTTATTCTGGGTGGCGAAACCGGCGTGGTGCAGGGATTGATGGCAGCCGTTACGGTACTGGTAATTGCTTGTCCCTGTGCATTAGGACTGGCCACTCCTACTGCTATCATGGTGGGAGTTGGCAAAGCAGCCGAAAAAGGTATCCTTATTAAAGATGCTGAGAGTCTGGAAGTAACTAAAAACGTAACAGCAGTAGTATTGGATAAGACTGGTACAATCACCGAAGGAAAGCCGGAACTTACTGCTATCGAATGGCTCAACGCAGATGACAGTCCGAAATCTATCCTTGCCGGTATCGAGAAATTATCGGAGCATCCCCTGGCTGAAGCAGTGGTAAAGCATTTTGAAGAACTGGAAACACAGGCCTTGTCGGACTTTACCAGCATTACCGGAAAAGGAGCCACCGCTACCTGTAACAACGAAAGCTATTTTGTAGGAAATGCTTCTCTACTGGCCGACCATAATATTTCGATAGCAGCACAGCTCCAAACGAAAGCAGAAGAATGGAGCAAACTCGCCCACACTGTTGTTTGGTTTGCAGATAGCCATCAGGCACTGTGTGTTATTGCCATCGCCGATCAGGTGAAAGATACTTCGGCGACAGCTATTCGTCAATTGCAGAAAATGGGTATAGAACTGTACATGCTTACCGGAGATGCCGAATCGACAGCCAGTGCTATTGCTGAGCAGACAGGTATCCGCCATTATAAAGCAGGACTATTACCACAGCACAAGGCTGAGTTTGTAAAAGAGTTACAGCGACAGGGCCACCTGGTTGCAATGGTGGGCGATGGCATCAACGACAGCACTGCACTGGCTACAGCGGATGTGAGTATAGCAATGGGACAAGGAAGTGATATAGCAATGGATGTTGCTAAAATGACCATCATCTCGTCGGATCTTACCAAAATACCACTGGCAATACGGTTGTCAAAGCATACCGTAGCCACCATCCGGCAGAATCTGTTCTGGGCATTTATTTACAATGTGATAGGGATTCCTGTTGCGGCAGGTATACTCTTTCCGATCAACGGATTTTTACTCAACCCGATGATTGCCGGTGCGGCAATGGCGCTTAGTAGTGTGAGTGTGGTAAGTAATAGCCTGCGACTGAAATGGAAGAAATAAAACAAAAAAGGCGAACTGGTAAGGTTCGCCTTTTTTAAACTATCAGTGGTCGTTAGTCGACCATATTATGGAATACGTTCTGAACGTCTTCGTCGTCTTCAATCTTATCAAGGAGCTTCTGAACCTGCGCTTTCTGCTCTTCGTTCAGTTCCTTCATATCGTTGGGGATTCGTTCAAATTCAGCTGAGTGTATCTCGAAACCATTCTCTTCCAGGTATTTCTGGATAGAAGAGTACGACTGAAACTCACCGTATAGAACGATGTCGCCTTCATCTTCTCCTAATTCATCAACTCCGTAGTCGATTAACTCCAGCTCGAGATCTTCGAGCGAAACCCCTTCTTTCGGAGAAATTTTAAATACACATTTGTGGTCAAAAAGAAACTGCAACGAACCGGTAGTACCTAATGACCCACCATAACGGTTAAAGTAACTGCGTACGTTTGCAACAGTGCGGGTAGGATTATCGGTGGCTGTTTCAACCACTATGGCAATACCATTGGGCCCGTATCCTTCGTACACCATTTCCTTGTAATCGGCTTCATCTTTTGATGTAGCTTTTTTTACTGCCCTTTCTACATTCTCCTTGGGCATATTTTCCTTTTTCGATTGCTGGATAAGCACACGCAGACGGGGATTCGTTTCCGGATCCGGACCAGCTTCGCGTGCAGCAATCGTAATCTGCTTTCCAAGTTTGGTAAACACCCGGGCCATATTTCCCCAGCGTTTCATTTTGGTTGCCTTGCGGTATTCAAATGCTCTTCCCATAAGAATTTTGATTAAAAAAAGGGGTTGAAAGCTCAACACCCTTTTTAGTTATGTACTATCCTTACGCTTATGCGTTTTTAGCTTTTAACACGATGGCTTTGAATGCTTCAGGGTGGTTCATGGCTAAGTCGGCCAACACCTTACGATTCATTTCAATACCAGCTTTGTGAAGGGCTCCCATCAATTTTGAATAGGAATAACCTTCCAACCGTGCAGCTGCGTTAATACGCTGAATCCAAAGTGCACGGAAATTGCGTTTTTTGTTTTTACGATCGCGGTAAGCATACTGCAACCCTTTTTCCCAGGTATTTTTTGCAACGGTCCATACATTACGACGACCTCCGAAATAGCCCCTGGTAAGGCTTAAAATTCTTTTTCTTCTTTTACGTGAAGCAACGTGGTTTACTGATCTTGGCATAATTAAAAATGATTTGTGAATGTCAGCGCTCCTGTTCTAAGGAAACTTAAAGCTGAAGTCATTCTGTTTAGAACTGAAAAGAAATCAATGATACTAAAAGAATTCTGTTGATTACACGCAAAGCATGTGTTTCACGTTCTTCTCATCCACTTTAGCTACAAGGCCGGTCTGGGTAAGATTGCGTTTCTGCTTTGTTGTTTTCTTAGTCAGAATGTGACTTTTAAATGCATGTTTTCTCTTGATTTTTCCTGTTCCGGTAAGGGCGAACCTCTTTTTGGCACCGGAGTTAGTCTTCATTTTTGGCATTTGTTGATACTTTTTATTTAGTTGTTATCTGTGTTCTGTCCCTCAACGGGAGAGATTTTTTACTTTGTTTTTTTAGGAGATATGGTAATAATCATACGCTTACCTTCCAGTTGTGGCAACTGTTCCGGTTTTCCCAAATCTTCCAGTTCCTGAGCAAAACGCGCTAATAAGGTTTCTCCTTGTCCCTTGAAGAGAATGGAGCGTCCTTTAAAGAAAACATAGGCTTTCACTTTAAAGCCGTCTTTAAGAAATTCCTGCGCATGCTTCAGCTTGAAATTGAAATCGTGATCATCAGTCTGAGGTCCGAAACGTATTTCTTTTACAACCACCTTTGTAGAATTAGCCTTTTTCTCTTTTTCACGCTTCTTCTGGTGATACAGGAATTTCTGATAGTCCATGATTTTACAAACAGGCGGCTCTGCACTTGGTGAGATTTCTACCAAATCCAATTCCAGGCTGTCTGCAATTCTAATGGCTTCTCCGATGGGGTATACGCCATTTTCAACATTGTCCCCAACCAGCCGGACTTCGTCAACACCCTTTATCTTTTCATTAATTCGATTGGGCATTTCTCTTACCGGCGCTCTGCGCTGTCTGATAACCAATTGTTTAGCTATTGCTTGTTTCCTCCTATATTTAATTAGTACTTAAAGAAATTTATTTCACGTTTTCAGCCCGCAAATATACGTAATTATTTTTAATTATTAAATAGCTGCGCCATAATTTTGGGATACGTACTATTTTTTACTACATTTGCCTTATAAAATTGACAATGATATGAATACGATTCAACAACGATTGAGTGTTTTGCGTGATGCAATGAAAAAAAACGGGGTAGCTGCATGCATTATCCCGGGTACAGATCCTCACGCCAGTGAATATATTGCCGACTACTGGAAAGAACGTGAATGGATCAGTGGATTCGACGGTTCGGCCGGCACTGCTGTGGTTAGTTTGGATGCTGCCGGGGTGTGGACTGATTCACGCTATTTCTTACAGGCTGCTGATCAGTTAAAAGATACGGGCTTTAAATTAATGAAGATGGGCCTACCCGAAACTCCCGACATACTCCCCTGGCTTGCTCAGGAACTGAAACCGGGCGAGAAGGTGGCTGTTAATCCGCAGATGTTTTCGCTGAATGCCTACGCTTCGATGGAAAAGGAATTAAGCATGAACGGTCTTCAACTGGTGGCTATCGACATCCCGGGCAGTGCATGGACGGATCGGACGCCTCTGCCTACCGACCCGTTCTTTGTGTTCTCTACCGAAAGTGCGGGACAATCATGCACTGATAAAATTAAAGCTGTTCGTCGCGAAATGCAAAAAGCCCATGCTGATGTGTTTGTGATGAGTGCTCTCGACGATATTGCCTGGTTGTTTAATATACGTGGCCGCGACGTTGATTATAATCCTGTGGTAATTGCCTATGCTGTTCTCGACGAAAAAACCTGTACGCTGTATGTCGACGGGGCTAAACTGACTCCTGAGACCTCTGCCTACCTGGAAGGAGAGAAAGTAACTGTTAAACCTTACCTCGACATATACACAGAGCTGAAGGCTATTGCTCTGCAGAAGAAGGTGATGGTGGATGGCGCTAAACTGAACCAGGCCTTGCTGGAGGCTATTCCGGCCAGCTGTCAGAAAATCAACCAGATGTCGCCTGTCTTCAAATTAAAGAGTATTAAAAACGAGGTTGAATTAGCAGGTATCCGAAAAGCAATGCTCAAAGACGGAGTTGCTCTTACCCGCTTTTTCATGTGGCTGGAAGCTAATGTGGCAACCGGAACGCTCTCGGAAGTAAGTATCGCTGAAAGGCTGGCTTCTTTCCGCAAGGATCAGGGTGATTTCTTTGGTGAAAGCTTTGGTACTATTGCCGGTTTCGCCGGCCACGGTGCTATTGTGCATTACCGTGCTGATGCGTCGTCGGATGCTACACTTACAACCGACAATATATTGCTGCTCGATTCGGGGGGACAATACCTTCAGGGTACCACCGACATTACCCGCACTGTTACGCTTGGAAACACTACTGCGCAGCAGAAAACCGACTTTACCCTGGTATTGAAGGGCCATATTGGAATTGCGACCGTTAAATTCCCGGTGGGCACGCGCGGTTCACAACTCGACATTCTGGCACGTAAGGCGATGTGGGACCTGGGTATTAATTATGGTCACGGCACCGGTCATGGTATCGGTCACTTCCTGAATGTACACGAAGGTCCGCAAAACATCCGGATGGATGAGAATCCAACCACACTTCAGCCGGGGATGATTATATCGAACGAACCGGGGCTTTACCGTTCGGATGAGTATGGTATCCGGATTGAAAATCTTATCCGCGTATGTGAGGGAGTGAAAACTGAATTCGGACAATTCTACGAATTTGAAACCCTTACCCTCTTCCCTATCGATAAGAATTTAATTGACAAGTCAATGCTTACCGAACAGGAAATCAGCTGGGTGAACGACTACCACCGCCTGGTATACGAACAATTGGAATCACTGCTTAGCCCTACTGAAAAAGAATGGTTACGCGAAAAAACCAGTGCGCTTTAAGCTGATGCTAAGTAAATAAACATAACAGCCCTGAGATGAATTCATCTCAGGGCTGTTGATTTATTGACCTGCTTAGGGTTTTCCTTTATCTGATTTCAGAGTCCGGGTAGTCGCGGTATCTTACCGGTCTTGGTCCATTTCTGGTACCATCCCCACCCTTTCTTCATCCAGTGACCTACCACAGGCATCGGAATAATATATTCCTTATGAATATCCCGGTATACATAGGCTGCTCCATCGCCGGTATCCATCACACACAGGATACTGATGTGCTCGTGATAATTTTGAAAATCAGAACCACCGGTTTCGGTCTGCAGTATATTATGCGCTGCAAATCGTCCCATTATTTCTGCCAAATGCCCCTGCTTAGCAACAAAGTCAGTTCCCTCAAGTCCGGCAGAATCACCTACAGCCCACACATTGTCAGAACCGATAACTTTGCAGTATTTATCTATGTGGATAAAACCGGCTTCTGTCAACGGAAGATCTGATTGTTTGAAAACAGATGATCCTGTACCGGCAGAGATGAACATGGTAAGGTCGGAAGTTAATTTGGAATTATCCTCAAACACAACTCCATCAGCTTCAAACTGTACTATCTTTTTCCCTAAATGTTGGTGAAGGTTTCTTTTTGCAAAGAGCTTTCCCATCATTTTCAGGGCACCCTTCCCCATACGGGCACCGGGCTGTTCCATGGGAGCAAAGAAATTCAGTTCAAATTTGTCGCGCAGGCCTTTTTTACGCAGGTAATGATCGATATTAAAGATCAATTCAAAACCCGGTCCGCCCCGTACAGCCGATTTATCTTTCGGATTTCCCCCGAAACCGATAGCTATTTTACCTTCGCCCTTCTTAACCAATGCCTGGAAAGCATCACGAAACGCAAGGTTTCCTTCGGGAGCACCACATATCGTAAAGGTATGGTCTACTCCTTTGGGTTGTAGCTTATCTGCCCCGATTGCGACTACCAGGTAATCGTAATCGAGCACCTGGTGTTGTAGCTCTACTTTATTTTCAGCAGTCCGAATGGAAACAACCTTATCAATCACCAATCGGAACGGAAAGGCTTTCTGAATCTTTTGCAAGGGCAGCTTGACATTCTTGAACTGAATGCCATCCGTGGGTATCCAGATAGAAATCGGATACAGATACAGGTAATCGCGGTTTGAAACCAGCGTAACCTCAAAGCTTTTGCTTTTCTGCAAAGCGATAGCAGCTTCGACTCCGGCAAATCCGCCTCCTAAGACCAATACCTTTTTCATAAGCAATTATAATTAAGAGCGACGCATCATCATGTGCATTAAACCGCCACCATTAGTTACATTAGTGAAACCAAAATGTTGCAGTACACGCTGAGCATAGGCCGATCGGGCACCACTGGCACAATAGAGGGTAATTTCACGATCCTTAGCTCCCAGTTCGTCGATGCGGTTTTGAAGTTCATCCAGCGATATATTTATTGCATCAGGATAGGCTCCAGAGCGAAACTCCTCGGGAGTACGCACATCAACCACCAGGGGAGAATTTGTGTCGGCAACCACTTCTTGTGACGAGGCTGTTGCTTCTTCGTTCGCCACTTCAGCGTCCAGCCTTTTCTCTTCAACCGGAAGCAGTTCGAGTCGCAGGTGATCAAAACCAACAGCCTGCTGGTGGCGTTGCAGTGAAATATGTCCCCCTGACACATTGAATACCTTATCGATACCGGCACCCTTAATCATTCGCAAAGCCTGATGACCTTTCTTTCCGGTTTCGTCATATACCAGAATCATCCTGTTACGGGGAAGTGCATGCAAATTAGCCGGCAACATCTCAAGCGGTACATTATACGACCCCTCAATATTGGTTTTATCGAAGGCGAACACATCGCGAACGTCGATGATTAGTGGTTGGTGTTCTTTTACAAATTCATCCAGCTCAGTAACTGTGATGGCAGGACTATAAGCACTTGTACGGTTTTCGGCAGCATAGGCAGCCATGTTCATTGCATCATTGGCAGTACCAATAGGAGGAGAATATGCAAAATCAATATCTGCTACATCGTGAATGGTAAGCTTTGAAGCTACAGCAGTTGCGATAACATCCAATCGCTTGTCAGCGCCTTTGTATCCGGCAGTTTGTCCCC
The DNA here is from genome assembly GCA_028691965.1 of Paludibacter sp. Lineage (GTDB taxonomy): Bacteria > Bacteroidota > Bacteroidia > Bacteroidales > Paludibacteraceae > Paludibacter. The sequence continues at coordinate 23,711 of JAQUYE010000028.1, forward strand.
CCAGGATGCGTCCGGTTTCACGATCATACACCAACATGACAGTCACGTTTTCTGCTCCGGGATAATACGAAGTGTGATGTTCCTTGTGAACTACCACAGCATCGGCAGGAATGCCGGCGGCACGTGCCTGTTTCAACGATAATCCTGTAATTCCGGCTACAGCTTCAAACACGCGTACTACTGAAGTACCCATAGAACCCTTGTAGGCATGTTGTCCGCCTAATGCATTCTCAGCAGCTATACGTCCCTGGCGGTTAGCAGGACCGGCCAGCGGGATACGAACCTTTTTATTCATCACCCGGTGTTCAATCTCAACCATGTCACCCGCTGCATAAATCGACGGGTCGGAAGTCTGCATGTATTCGTTTACCAGCAAGCCACCCGCTTCTCCCAATTCGAGTCCTGCATCTTTTGCCAGTTGCAATGTCGGACGAACTCCAATGGAAAGCAACACCATATCAGCTTTCAACACCTGACCATTATCCAGTTTTACAGTACTGTGACCTATTTCGGTAACACCTTTACCAGTATGAACGTTCACGCCGTACGAAAGCATTTCAGTTTCAATGAATCCTGCAGTTTCAGGCTCCATAAGCGCCATCACGTGAGGCATCATCTCCACCACACTCACCATGATTCCACGCTTGGTCAACGCTTCAACCATTTCAAGGCCGATAAATCCACCTCCCACAACAACAGCATGTTGCGGTTCTTCCTCATCGATAAAACGGGCAATAGAATCCATATCTTCCAGTGTCCACAGGGTAAAGACATGTTCTTGTTTAGCACCGGGAAGATCGGGAGTAATGGGCCTGCCCCCCTGAGCCAGAATTAATTTTGTATAGTCGAAGGTAGTCAGTTCACCACTACGTACATCACGTGTAGTTACCCGTTTATTGTCACGATCCAGTATCGTCACCATTGTATGAGTGTGAACCTCTACATTGTATTGTTCGTTAAAACTTTCGGGACTTTGCAGGATTAGCTTCGAACGGCTTTTAATGTCGCCACCAATATAATAGGGCAATCCGCAATTTGCAAACGAAATATCCGGACCTGCTTCCAGCAGGGTGATTTGAGCATCAGGAGACAGGCGGCGGGCTTTGGCGGCTGCCGTTGCTCCGGCAGCCACACCGCCTACAATAAGAATCTTTTCCATTGTAGATTGAATCAAAAAAAACTAATTATTAAAAACAGTATGTATTTATTTCTCACATTTCTTTGCTGATAGTCATTGCAGCAACAGTACCATCAGCAACAGCTGTAGTAATCTGCCGGTACTTTTTACTTACAATATCACCGATGGCAAATACATCGGGTAAGGAGGTGCGACGGTCTTCGTCGGTTTTAATATATCCCCATTGATCCAGCTCCGGCACTACCGAACCCAGCACTGAGGTATTGGCTTTAAACCCAATGAACACAAAAACACCATCGGCATCCAGTTCGAACAACTCCTTTGTTTTCAGGTTTTCCAGAGTGGCAACCATCTTATCGGCCCGTTTCTCAAACTTGCGTGGTTCATGAGAGTAAAGAACCGAAATCCTGTCGTTCGCTTTCAAATGTTCAATAGCCGTCTGATTAGCTGTCAGCGCATCAAACTGATGTACCATAGTCACCTTGCTGGCAAATTTAGTGATAAAGAGCGCCTCTTCGACTGCAGAGTTTCCACCGCCTATTACAATTACTTCCTTATCAACATAATATTTCGCATCACAGGTAGCACAATAGGAAATTCCCTTCCCTTTGAATTCATTTTCTCCGGGAGCATTCATTGTATTGGGAGAAGTACCAGTACTGATAATAATTTTTTTAGCACGGATAGTTTCCAGCTGATCAATAACTATTTCCTTTTTAACCAGATCCACAGAACTTACATCCACGGCTACTTTAAAATCGATTCCTGTTTGCTTAGTCTGCTCACTCATGTAATGAGCCAGCATATATCCATTCTGAGGTTGGTCGAAACCCGGATAATTTGAAACCTGATGAGTGATACCCATATAACCACCCGGAAGTGCCGGATCGATTATAACGGTGTTAATCTTTGCCTGACCAAGGTACAATCCGGCAGTGAGTCCGGCAGGACCGGCTCCGAGAATAGCTACATCGTATTCTGAAATCACAGGTTTCATCCGTGATTTGATCGTCTTCACTTCCTCTGGACTTATCATTTTATCCAGGCGATCCATGATTTCGGACTTCTTTATTCCACCACTTATCGTATCCAGTATTTGTTGTCCGTTGTCGAAAAACAATAAGGTGGGTGAAGAACTTACACCTAATTGAGCAGCCAGTTCACGGTTTCCCTGACGGAATATCTTCAGAAATTTAATCTTCTCACCATAGAGTTCGGCCATTGACTCAAACTTAGGAGCCAACGCTTCACAGGGAGGACATTCAGTTGAATAAAAGTCCAGGACTACCTTTCCTCCTTCTAACACTTCTTTTGGGAAGTCTGATGCATTAATTTCTTTCATATGTGTATTCTTTCGTTGTCGATGTTTGGTTCGATTTGACACTGCAAAAGTACTGCTTTTTTTAGTATACGCAATATATGTACATACATTCATATATTAAAAAGAGTTAAGCATTGCATATTAGTATTCACATGGCAGAAAACTCCAACTTCAAGCACTAATTAAGAGCAAGCTAACCTGCCCGGAATACAATAAAAAGAAGTATATTTGCACCTATCCCATCGGATTGAACCGAAAAACTCAGCCTGCTATGTTAGACCAGACATTAGAGAATAAAATATTACGGCAGCAGCTTGACCAGCTCAGGAAAGACTTTGCAACAAAGTATGAAGAGCGAAATCATATGCTACTCTACGAAGAGCCACTGTTGAATTCAATCTACCTTACTACGGTAGGAACGATGCAATTCCGTGTATTTACGCTGAGAGGTGACTTAGCCATCCTGGAAGAAAAGATTCGGCTTGGCCAGATCGACTTTAACAGAAATGTACAACCCGACTGGTCTCAGATTGAAGCGACAGTTAAAGAACAATTTCAGGACTATCAGCACAAAGTCAATAAGGAGGCCAACCGACTGGCCGCTGCTAAAGAAGTACTTAAATCCGATTTTTTATCTTCTGAAGAAACTGCTCAACTTAAAGAAACCTATAAAATATTAGTCAAACGTTTGCATCCGGATTTGAATCCGAATCAATCAGATGCAGATAAAGAGTTGTTCGTGAGCGTACAGGCTGCCTATAATCATAGTAACCTTACTGCCCTTACAGAGGCATTATTGTATCTTAATGGCAGAACAGAACAGGCTCCTGTAGTGGAAAGCAGTGATATACACCAGCAAGTTGATCATCTGTCAGCAATGAATGCTGACCTGCAGAAGAAAATAGATACACTTAACGATAGTTTTCCATTTAACTTTCGCGAGCTGCTTGACGACGAAAGATGGATAGAGAAGCAACAAGAGCAGTACCAATTACAAATTACCAGTCTGGAAACTGAACTCACTCAAAAAAATGAATACCTATTATTATTAATGTCATGGAAACCGGAATTACTCCATTAACTCCCGAACTATTAGCCCTTATCGGAAATGGTGGTGTCACAGCCCTGGCTCCCTTCAGTCGTGAAATTTATCTTTTAAGTATTGTTGTTGCCGGTACCAGCTTTTGTGAGACAATCGGCGAGTTAGAACCTCAACTGGTAGAGGGTACGGCCCTCCGCATGATTCGTCAGCCGGATAATAACTATGATGACCAGGCAATTGGTATTTTTTATAATACAACTCGTGTCGGATGGGTTCCTATGGAGGAGAATCCTGTTATATCAAGGTTGATGGATGCAGGAAAAGCTTTTTTCTGCAGAATAGAGTCCACCTCCCGTAAAGGGAAGTGGGTAAAAATAAAAGCAGCCGTTTATATGGTCGAATAGTAATTAGTCCTTAACTAAAATAGTAAGAGGCTCCAAGTGATAGCAACTCGTTCACCGGCCGGCAATCGGGAGAATGAACACTTCCCCATTTATTTTTTGCAACAGAAGCACAACCTCCTCCACAAGCAAGTGCCAGTTCACAACTACGACATTGTTCGATCGTTGTAACATCTCTGCTCTGCCAGTCTTCAATAAGCTCATTACGTCGGGTTACTTCCGGGAAAAAGGTACCCAACTCCTCCCCCTGTTTTCCAACGGTTGCAGTACAGGAGTAGATTGTGCCGGTATAATCGAATGCCCATTCGGTTTTGCAGGCCGGACAGGAATCAAATAATGGAGTGGGTAATGCTCCGTTTTCTTTAATATACTTTGAAATAGAAAAAGCCGGCTTGTAAAACTCTGCAATATGAGGATGCACTTTTAACAGTTCATACAAGTAACGATACAGACTTGCCCGATCAAAAAGCCGATCGGGACTGCTGTTGCAAACATGCAATTCATAATTTCGTCCAAGTTGCGTTTTAAAGAGTGGTGACTGAGTCCATCCTTTTTCAATTGCAAAGCTTGCCATTGATGCCAGGTTATCAATATTATCTTTATCCACAACCATGCGAAGGTTAATTTCTATACCTGCTGCCATACAGGCATCAATGCCTTCTACAATTCGTTGGAAAGTAGGCAGCTTTCCATGCATATAGCGACGTTGATCATGAATTTCGGCAGTCCCGTCCAGCGTTACCTGTATTTCGCGAACAGAAGCTTTCTTTAATAAATCAATATACGAAGTAAGCGTATACCCGTTAGTAACAAAGGCCAGGTCGAGCCCTGACTCATTTGCTTTATCAATTAAATAGGCAATCAACATACGCTGGCGATCACCCGGCATCAGGGGTTCACCTCCGAAAACGGTGATGTATTTCTTTCTGCCTGCAAATTCTTTGTTGATATATGCAAAAAAGGCATCAATAACAGCCTCCGACAATTGTTGCTTAACTGGCTCGTAACCTTCCTGATAACAATAGGTACAGGCAAAGTTACAGGAGTAGTTTGGCACAAAAAACAATTGAACTTCATCTTCTTCACGCTTTTCCTGAAAATCAAGATATGCATACTTAAGTGCCTTTTTTTCCTTTTCAGGATCAACAAGGTAACCACGTGAAGCAAACTCCCCTTGCGGATCTTCTTCCTTTTTCAACAACTCCATTTCATCGGCCGACAAGATATCAGCTGATTTATAAAGAGGATTCACAACAAAGAATTCGTCGGAGTCGGTGATAGGCACCAGTATGTTGTGCTTGGATAATGACATATAATTAATTTAAAATACGTAACCTATGTTCAGTGACAATGGCACCTTAACGGCATCATTGGTTGGAAAAATATTCCCGTTAGAATAATGCCCGATTTTCAGCTCGGCATTATAACGACGATCTTCTCCGAAAAAGATTCCTGCTCCCATGTTATCCATAAAGGTGAACTTCTCACCGGTATCAAAACCATCAATAATCGTTTTAGAAATAAACGTTGGCGCAGCTACAGTGTAATAGAAATAGGCATCGAATAAATCTGTATGCAGAAAATTGAGACGGAAAACCGGGAAGATGGATAAGGTAAAGAAATTCTCACGTGCTAATTGTGTATCGTTATGAAGACCGGTAGTTTGCCACACCGAGGCATTGACACCCCAATCGAGTGCGAAAAACTTCTCACTGTGAAACACATTTCGCTGGTAATTAAGTGACAGTCCCTGACGCACATGAGCCATCCCGCCCCAGAATATCGGGAAATACTTGTTCGACACCAGATTATTCACACCATATCCCAGTACATTGCTGGTAAAGCCCAGTTGAAGCCATTGCTTGGGATGAATCATACCTATGTCGGCAGTTTTCTTCAATTGTTTTTCAGTATAGGGTACAAACTGGTACGAGAATCCTCCACCAACAAACGACGTATAGGGTTGATTGTGTTTCTCGGATGCCGGAGAATAATTACCTACCAACTGCAAAGCCCACTTTTTAGTTAAATGGTATTTTAATCCCGCTCCAAACAGAAAAGTTCCGAAGTTCTTATCTTTTACAACAGCGTTTCCCTGATGATCCTTAAAACCGGCCCGAGTGATAATGCCAAGTCCTCCCTCACCATAGACCGAGAATTTATCTCCGAGAGGCAACCTGGCTTTCATAGTGAAACCACCCACATTCGTCCATACCGAACGGAGTTGTTCTTCTCCCCCCTCTGAATATGCATACTTTACCCAGGATACCGGGTGCATATAGGTTATCTGTGCCGCAATATAATCATTGAAATTGTATCCCCACAGTACCAGTCTTACTGCTGTATGGGGAACAGTAACTCCTACCAGGTTATACCCGGGCTCCAGTTGTTCAGCACCGAAAGGATAATTAATGGATCCAAGGGTGACTTCAAAATAGGAACGCTGTAGAAGTAGTGGAATCTGTGAACGTTCGTCCTGAGCTAAAAGAGTTTGGGATGCTAATAAAAAGAATACAGGTAATAAGGCAAGAATCAGTACTTGTTTTGCAGGTTTCATTGAATAGTAATTGTATATAATATTATATAGTATACAGGCCTATAAAAACAAACCCCACCGACATACGCCGGCAGGGAATGAGGTTGATGATAGTTAGTCGTGACAACCAGCTACCACTGTTGAAACTTTAGCGCAACACTGTGCGAGTTGTTTCGAACTGTTGCATCCGCAACTCTGATTTACTACACTTCTCATATGATATAATTTTGAATGAATAGTTCTTATTTTTCTCCTGAAATGGTAAAACTGGCTACTTCAGCCTTTCCTTTTGGATAAGGTTTTGACTCCTCAAAGATACGTATATTACGGAAACCAGCCTCTTCGAGCATTGTTAAATACTCGGCGCGTGTTACGGCTCCGGCCCAACATTCGGCAACTGCTACCGGATCGGTACGATATTCTTCCGAAATTGGTGATGTAGCGTAAATATCACTTACCACAAAGCGTCCACCGGGTACAAGTACACGGTAAACTTCTTTCCATACAGCTGGTTTATCAGTTGCATGATTGATTGTACAGTTTGAAATCAGGCAATTCACCGAATCCGCATCCAGTGGTAACTGTTCTAATTCTGCTTGTAAAATCTTAGCATTCGTAACTTCAAATTTTGCAAGATTAGCAGTGGCCTTTGAAATCATCCCTTCCGAAATATCTACACCATATACAAATCCTGTATCGCCTACCTCATCGGCCAGTTTTATAACATCAGTTCCGCGGCCGCTACCCAGATCAACACAAACCTCACCTGCTTGTGGTTTGGCGTAATTGATTGCCCCTCCGCAGGAAAGGCAACAGCTGGTTTCGCTCAGGTTAGTATAGCGTTCATTGATGGCTGAGGATCGTTGCATACTCTATATTACATTTATTAAGATGCAAAGATACACAAAATCAAAAAAGCTGTTGATATTATAAAGTGTATTTTCAGTTGAACAGTATATTTCTTATCTTTGTTGAACTATAAAACATTCCAGAAGCAACTTATGATTATACTGTTGTGGATAGGTATCACTCAGAGTCTCTTTGCTGCCATCTTGATGTTTACCAAGAAGGAGAATTCACTGCCGGATAAGATTTTATCCGGATTGCTTACACTACTTGCAATTGAGTTTACTACCTGTCTTGTGGATTATCAACTTTTTTCCATTCCACTTCTATCCAGTTCCTTTTTACTTTTAAACCCGGCTCTTTATATTTATATACGATCACTGACACAAGGTGATTTTAGTCTCCGCTATATCCAATTATTGCATCTGTTGCCCTTTGTCGGTTTTGAAATCTATGCTTACATCAGCAAAGAACCACTGGCACTCGATAACTATTTTGTACGTGACGAACAATTCATATACCGAATTATCTTTGGTGCAGCCAATCTGATTTCATGGTCGATTTACAATCCTTTAAGCCTGATTCTGGTTCACCGTCATAGAATGAACCTGCGAAACGAACAATCGCACATTGAAAAAAACGACAAGCTGGGATGGGTATTGTTTATAACTATTTTCTATGTAGTATATTGTCTTCTTGCTATTCTTTCAGCAAGTCTTGTGTTTTTCGGATCACACCCGCTTACTTCCCATTTCTTCAATTATTCCGTTCTCCTGGTAATGATTTTGATTATGAGTGCTTACGGGCAGCGTCAACAGAAGGTACCAGTCACCCTCCTTAAAAAACGAACAGCTGTCAGTTATCAAAATTCCCTGTTAAGTGATGAAAACAAGCAAAACATAGCTGAACAACTCATCCATTATACTGAGCAAAATAAGCTATGGCTCAATCTGGACCTGAACATGGATGCCCTGTCGACAGCTCTTAAAGTTCCCAAGTATCAGCTCACCGAAGTATTAAATACTCAACTTGGCAGAAACTTTTTTCAGTTTATCAATCAGTACAGAGTGGAAGCTGTAAAAGAAATGCTTGCCAACCCAACTATTAATTACTCAATAGAAGCAATCGGTTACGAATGTGGTTTTGCAAGCAAATCGGCCTTTTATACTGTTTTCAAACAAATGACCCGGCAAACTCCCACAGAATACAGACAAAAAACTGCTCCAAAGTCCAAATAGGTGACAAACGCTCTTCAGGTTTTAAAATCAGGACAACATCTAGTTGTGTCGACTTTAAAATCAGGACTTTTGTGTTCTACAAAAGAAGTAACATTACATTAAAAAATATGAAACAAGCATTCATACTAACAGTAGTGTTACTTATTACCAGTACAGGTATTTCTGCTTTCGATACTGTGGCGACTGAAGCTGAAAAAAGTTCAACGGCTCTATCAGGTTATGCAAGAGCTTCAGCCTGGGGAGGTGGAAGTGCTTTCCCGATGACTTCCCTCTTTGCCGAAATTTCATTACAAAGCGAAATTACCTTTAGTAAGGTATATGCAGAAACCGATATCCGACTGCGTAAAGGGTATAGGTTCGGAGAAGAAGAGCAGCTCATTGACATTAATAAGTTAGTAGTGGGTTATAGTGGTAAGCTGGCAGATATTCGGCTGGGATATCAGGATGTTGCCTGGGGGCGGACTGATGGATTTAATCCTACTAACTACCTGCAATCATACGACTACTTCTACCTGACTGCTGAACCCGACGATCAGTCTGACCCAAACCTGGCTTTACGGACCCGCTTCCGACTTTCAGCCTACACTGAACTGGATCTGGCAGTAATGCCCTTTTATCTGCCCTCGGTATACAGGTACGAGTTATTTGATTTAGGAGAAAACGTCACTTTTACCGAACCGCACTTTCCGGAGCCAACGCTTGACAACGGTAGTATTGCCGCCCGACTTAATTTCGACTTCCCTGCAGTAGGAGCGTCTGTTTCGGCATTTCGTGGCTATGATCCTTACCATGGATTCCGGGTAAAAGATATCGATTGGGCCACAGGTACTCCGCGCATCACCAACCAGGCCGCAAGTTATCAAAAAACCAGTGTGGGTGCCGACCTGGCTATTCCTTTACCTAATATTATTATTAAGGCTGAAGCAGCATGGAATAGTACCGACAATCCTGAAAATGCAATGCATATTCCGAATAGTTATTGGATGTATGTGGGTGGCATCGAAGCGAACCCGGGTTCCACAACTCTAATTGTGAACTATATTGGTTATTGCAATCCGAATTTCACCTCCCTGCAGATTCCACAACCGAACGACCCCATGAATCCCATGCCACAACCAGCTTATGCAATGGCACTGATCGATTACGAAAACCGACTCTTCAACCGTCGTATTTTTCATCAACAGGAGAAATTCAATCACGCTGCATCGCTTTCACTACTCCGCAACTTCAGCTACGATGCCTGGCAGGCACAACTTACTACTTATTACGACATCACTTCCGGGGAGTTAATGATTCGACCGGTTCTTAAATGGAACGTCAATGACCAGCTAAGTCTGACCGCCGGAGGAAACTATATGTACGGCAAATCAGGCACTTTGTTTGACTATAGCTCATCGGTAATGAACGGAGCTTTTCTGGAATTCAGAGTAAAATTTTAAGTAACACAACTATGAAAACACAGCCAATAACCAGCTTCGCTCTACGATACCGCATACCGATACTCCTTATCAGCGGATTGATTTTATTGGCTGCAATCATACCCTTGTTGCAGATTAGCGTTAATTCGGACCTGGAATCGTACATGCCCGACACAATGCAATCTAAACAAAATAACCGGCTCATCAGTAAGCACTTTACAACCAGCGAGAACCTGCTTATAACAGTAGAAGCTCCCGATATCCTGGCAACAAACACACTCGAAAGGCTGGAAGCAATAAGCATGGGTTTGGAATCACTGCCTTTTGTTACGCGGGTACATTCGCTGTTTCAAACCCGGAACATCCATTCAGAAGATGGTTTTATGCAAGTAGACCCGGTTATTCCGTTTATTCCTGAAACTGAAGAAGATCGTGACACCTTACGAAATGAACTCCTCAGCAATGACCTGGCAGTCGGACTGGTGGTTTCAGAAGACTTTCACCATGCTCTTATACTACTCGACCTGCAGAGGGATACTACCGACAGCAATGCTGATGCGCAAATGCTCCGGCAAGTAATTAATAATCAACTTGAATTCTATCGAGCATTGTTGGGTTTGCTCTACCTGCCTTCATTGTTGATAGATCTGACTCTAACACAGATATTGTTT